>JANYEC010000007.1 GCA_025363295.1 Akkermansiaceae bacterium | reverse complement strand
CCAACGCATCGTTCTTGAAGAATCCATCACAGCCATCGACGGGTGCGAACAACGCATTGTTAGACTTGTCACTAAAATGAAACAACTGCTAGAAACCTGGGAATGGAAACCCATCGTTCACGCCCTCATGGCCTGCAAAGGTTTTCAAGAAGTCGCCGCCATGACACTCATCAGCGAGCTCGGAGATCTACGCCGTTTTGACCACCCTCGCAAGCTCATGGCCTTCCTCGGCCTCGTCCCCTTAGAAGCCAGCAGCGGAGGGAAAAAGCGCCAAGGATCGATCACTAAATGCGGCAACAGCCACAGCCGCTGGATGCTCGTATCAACGTACATGTGACGCTTTTTGTCAAAAAGCGTTCTAAAAAAGCAGATTCGATGCCGAACACAACTGGCAAGATGCTCCCGCAACGGCCTGGAGCGAGACACTCCAACCACGATGCGCGATCTGCGGCTTGAATACGTGCCATTCGCCCCGTCTCCTTATTAAAATATATCACATCAGGGTTCCTCCGTTAGGGATCGTAAAGAGCCGAAGCTCGCACCAATGGAAGAATGATGAACGACCAAGCAGTGGGGAACGGTGGCAAGACAGGTGACTTTGCAGCGAGACGCCATAACCACGTTCTGCGCTCTTGCCGCCGAATGGAAACTTCTAATCGTTAGGCTACCCTCTGGACTGATCCTGCGAATCACATTTCCAACAGGAGGCGCGCCGGGGCTTCGAGGCAGTCCTTGATGCGGATGAGGAAGGTGACCGCTTCCTTGCCATCGACGATGCGATGGTCGTAGCTGAGAGCGAGATACATCATCGGACGGATGACGACCTGACCGTTGAGCGCGACTGGGCGCTGTTGGATGGTGTGCATTCCAAGAATGCCACTTTGAGGCGGGTTGAGGATCGGCGTGCTGAGAAGGGAGCCGTAGGTGCCGCCATTTGAAATGGTGAAAACACCGCCTGATAGATCTTCGATCGTGATTTTACCGTCCTTGGCTTTTTTCGCGTAGTCGAGGATATCCTGTTCGATCTGGGCGAAGGATTTTTTATCCGCATCACGCAAGACGGGAACCATGAGTCCCTTGTCCGTACCGATGGCGACGCCGATATCATAGAAGTGATTTTCAACAATATCCGTACCATCGATGCGGCCATTGACTGACGGCACATCCTTGAGGGCCTGCGCCACCGCCTTCACAAAAAACGACATGAAGCCGAGTTTAACTCCATGTTTTTTGATGAACTCATCCTGAACCGCCTTGCGCAGATCCATCACGGCTGACATGTCCACCTCGTTGAAAGTCGTTAGAATCGCAGCGGTCTGCTGCGCGTTGACGAGGTGCGTGGCGATCTTGCGGCGCATCATCGACATTTTCCTCCGCGTGGTGCGGCCATCCGCAACCGCTTCGGTCGAGACGCGCTCGGCGGGTGCAGTGGGGGCACTAAAATCAGGTTTCAAAACAGCGGCAGGAGCAGTAACTGACGCGGGAGCTGGAGCGGCGACCGGAGCGGCCACGGCGGCAGGAGTTGCCACTGGGGCCACAGGCGCGGCAGTTCCTGGTGTGGCGCTGGAATCGATGGTGGCGATGATTGCGCCGATTGCGACTTCATTGCCTTCAGGGGTGATCACTTTCAAACGGCCAGACACGGGAGCCTCGAGTTCGTTAGAAACCTTGTCGGTTTCGAGAGTGACGAGCACTTCTCCAGCCGAGACGAATTCCCCAGTGTTTTTCCTCCACTTTGCGACGTTTGCAGAGGTGATGGATTCACCCGCTGCGGGCACTTTTAACTCGACGATGCCACCGGAAACCTGAGCTGGAGGCGAAGTCGTGACGGGAGCGGGAGCAGCTTGGGCGTTAGAGGGGGCAGAAGCAGGAGCTGCAGATGAGGCACCACCGGTGATGCGGGCGATGAGGGTGCCGATTGCGACTTCCTCACCCTCGCCGACGAGGATTTCAAGCGTGCCATCTGAGGCGGCTTCAAGTTCGTTAGAAACCTTGTCAGTTTCTAGGGTGACGAGGATCTCGCCTTTTACGACGGCATCACCATTTTTTTTATGCCAGCGGGCGACATTGGCGGAGGTGATAGATTCGCCGGAAGAAGGAACTTTGACGTCGATTGACATGAGTAAAGCAGAGTGAGAGTTTAGAGAAACGTTAGAAGAAATTAGACTTCGAATGCTTGGACGACGAGCGCCTTTTGTTCGCGATAATGCATCGCCTTGGAACCAGCGGCGGGACTGGAAGCGGTGCCGCGTCCGGCATAGCGGATCTTGGAACCGACGGCACGTTCAAGGCGCGGGAAAATGTAAGACCAAGCGCCCATGTTGAGCGGTTCTTCCTGACACCATACGAAGTTCGAAGCGTTGTGATATTGACTGATGATCGCTTCCACCATTTCGCGGTGAAACGGATAGAGCTGCTCGATACGGATGATGGCGGCATTTTCTATGCCCATTTCTTGCCGATGCGCCATGAGGTCATAATAGACCTTACCACTGCAGAAAATGAGACGGCTCACATCCGATGGGTTGCTGAAAATTTTGGTGTCTGGCAGAATCTCCTGGAAACAGGTGCCTTCGAGAAAATCGTAATCATGGGATACGGCTTCCGGGCGTCCTAGCAGACTCTTGGGAGTCATGATGACGAGCGGCTTGCGGAAATCTCGGTGCTTCTGGCGGCGGAGTGCGTGAAAATACTGTGCGGGCGTGGAAAAGTTCCCAACGATCATGTTTTTCTCGGCACAAAGTTGAAGGAATCGCTCAAGGCGAGCGCTAGAGTGCTCCGGTCCCATGCCCTCATATCCATGGGGCAATAACATGACAAGGTCACTCGGCGTCTGCCACTTGGACTCTGCGGAGGAGATAAATTGATCAATGATGACCTGAGCGCCATTGGAGAAATCACCAAACTGCGCTTCCCAAAGAGTTAACATCTTCGGATAGGAAAGTGAGTAACCGTAGTCGAAACCTAACACTGCAAATTCAGAGAGGAACGAGTTGTGCACACAGAATTTTGCCTGATTCGGATCAAGGTGCTCTAACGGAATGTAGCGCTCGCGATTTTCGTAATCGTAGAAGACGGCGTGGCGTTGTGAGAAGGTGCCTCGGCGGCAGTCTTGGCCAGACAGCCGAACAGGAGTATTTTCCAAAAGCAAAGAGCCGAATGCGAGAGCCTCTGCAAACGCCCAATCAATCGGGCCGACATTCGCGAGCGATTCAACTCGGCGGGGCAGGAAGCGTTTTTCCAAAGTCGGGTTCAAATGAAAGCCCTCAGGGACAGTCGTTAGAACTTTACCAATGTGTTGAAGCTTTGCCTGATCGATACCGGTAGGAACGGGAGCATGGGAATAAGCAGCTTGCACAACTCCAGTGGATCCACTGAATGCCGTGCGGTCCCCGGCCTCCTGAAGTTGTAACATTTTCTGATAGCCTACTTCAAACTTGTCCCAGATCGCTTGATCGAGCACATCCGCATCCGCTTGAGAAATGATGCCCTCCTCAAGCAACTGGCGTTTGTAAATTTTCCCGAAAGGCGTGCGCTCGGCAATTTTCTTCGCGATGATCGGCTGAGTGAATGCCGCCTGATCTGCCTCGTTGTGGCCTTGGCGACGATAACAATACATATCTAACACGATGTCCCGTCCAAATTTCTGACGGAACTCCAGCGCGAAAAGAGAAGCCCAATAAAGTTCCATCGGCTCCTCGCCATTGATATGGAGAATCGGAGCCTCGACCATTTTTGCGACATCGGTTGCGTAGGCGGTTGAGCGCGCATCGGCGGGCGATGTTGTGAAGCCGATCTGATTGTTGATAATGAGATGAATCGTGCCGCCAGTGCGGTAGCCTTTGAGCTGAGAGAGATTGAGAACCTCCGCCACAGAGCCTTGACCGGCAAACGCGGCATCTCCGTGCAGCAGAATGGGCAGAACACAGTGGCGATCTATTTCCCCGCACGATCCTTCGTTCAGGACCCGTTGGCGGGCGCGGGCTTTACCTTCGACGATCGAATTGACTGCTTCCAAATGACTCGGATTCGCCGCGAGGCTGACGCGGACTTTTCCGCCCGACACTTCGCGAATGCTCTCATAACCGAGGTGGTACTTCACATCGCCATCGCCCGCGACGAGATCCGGCTCGTAGTTAGGCGTGAACTCGTAAAGCAGCGTGGGAATTGATTTTCTAACGAAGTTCGCGAGGATGTTCAAACGCCCGCGGTGGGACATGCCCATTTCAATCTCCTTCACGCCCTGTGAAGGACAGGCTTCGAGGATGGCGTTTAGGATAATCATCGCACCCTCTCCGCCTTCGTTAGAGAAACGTTTTTCCCCGAGGAAGCGCTTGCCGAGGAAATTTTCAAACGCTTCCGCCTCCAAGACCCAGCAAAGCGAGTTGAGTTTTTTCGCCGCGGTTTCTTCCGTACGCAGCGCATGCAGCTCGATCCGTTCACGCACCCAATGGCGGACGGTCGTGTTATTGATGTGCATGAACTCGAAGCCAATTTTTCCAGAATAGGTTGCCTCAAGTCCGGCTACCATTTCGCGAAGCTTCATCTTATCGCCATGGCGGAAAAACGAATTATAAACTTCCCGATCGAGATCGGAAGTTTTCAGCCCGAATTGTTCGATATTGAGGCGAGGGTTTCGCTCGGGACTTTCCTCCAGAGGATTGATGTGCGCTTGGGTGTGACCGAGAGTCCGGTAATTATAAATCAAACTCGTGACTCGTCCAAAAAACGCGGTATCGGCATCGGAGGACGGGGAGGCGGAAGTGGCTCCAACCTCTTCTTTGCGCTTCAATTGCGCCGATCCTAACTCGAATCCTTCAAAGAACGCCGCCCATGTTGGTTCGACTGATTGAGGATTTTCGCACCATTCTGCGTATTTTGCTTCCAACAAATCTGCGTTCTGTCGCACCGAAACCGAGGAGTTCATGAGAAAGGAATGAAATTATGAAGCGAGCCCGCGAATTTACCGCTTGGCCCGCCACGCACGGCGATTCATTAAAGGGCACACACCGCCACGTCAACCGTACAAGCGGGAAAATCACTCATATCCAAAGGTCCGGAGAATCATGATCGAAGTCAGTCACCTCACGAAACGCTACGCCCGTCACGAAGCGGTCCGTGATATTTCCTTTTCAGTAGCGCGCGGTGAGATCGTCGGATTTCTCGGCCCGAACGGTGCGGGAAAAACCACCACTTTGCGAATGCTCACCGGCTACCTACCGCCCACTGCCGGCACCGCGAGAATCGCGGGCTTCGACATCTTCCGACAGTCGATCGAGGCCCGGCGAAAAATCGGCTACATGCCTGAAAACGTCCCGCTTTACGACGACATGCGTGTTCGTGAGTATTTAAAATTTCGCGCCCAGCTCAAGGGCCTGAGCGGCACCGACACCCACCGCCGCGTAGGCGAAGTCATCGAAACTTGTGGCCTCGGCAATGTCCGGCGGAAGATGATTCGCACGCTTTCTAAAGGTTACCGCCAACGCGTCGGCCTTGCGGATGCGCTGGTCCACGACCCCGAGCTGCTGATTCTCGACGAGCCGACCAACGGCCTCGACCCCAACCAGATCCGCCAAATCCGCGAGTTGATCCGGCAACTTGGCCAATCCCACACGGTGCTCATTTCTACCCACATTCTTCACGAGGTAGAAATGACCTGCAACCGCGTCATCATCATCGACGGCGGTCAGATCAAAGCCGCCGATACCCCCAGCAACCTCGTCGCTCAAATGCGAGCAGCAGGCCGTATCCACGTGGAAATCAACGCCGATCCCGAAGTTGTTGGGCCTGCGATCAATCGCCTCGATAAGGTCAAAAAAGTCACCCCAGAAAAACTCGACGGCACCTGGACCCGCTACACGGTCTGGGTGGATTCCGGCACCGACTCCCGAGAACGCATCAGTCAGTTAGCCGCCCAAAACGGCTGGCCACTCCGC
Organism: Akkermansiaceae bacterium; assembly: GCA_025363295.1. GTDB lineage: Bacteria > Verrucomicrobiota > Verrucomicrobiia > Verrucomicrobiales > Akkermansiaceae > Luteolibacter. The sequence goes on along the minus strand of JANYEC010000007.1, from coordinate 72,915 downwards.
TCGCTTTTCCGACAAGTCGCCACGTTGGAAGATGTCTTCGTGGAGTTGACGCGGAGAGACTGAGCCGACCTAACCGATCGAACTACGGGCTTTCTCATTTTTATCTAACAACATCGCAATCACTCCGAAGGCGAGGATCAAGAGAATGAAGGCATAAAAGTAATCGAGCGTATCTTTACCGGCGGTGAAGCCATAATTATGCAGTCCCACGCCGAGGAAATTCACACCCCACCATGAAAATGTCACGACGATGGCGGTGAACACGGCGGCAAAGTGCAAGCCCCACTCCTTGATGAAACCACCGAGGCGGGCGTGGAGGATTGCGAGCGTCCAGAGCACGATGAGCAACGCGCCGTTTTCCTTCGGGTCCCAACCCCAGAAACGACCCCATGAGTAGTTCGCCCAAATACCGCCTAACACAGTCCCGATCAGCGCAAGGAACAGAGTGAGACAGAGCATCCCATAAACGGCGCGGGTCAGGGCACGGCGGAGTTCTTTGTCGCCACCATCGAGCCGCAATCCGCGTAATAGCAGATAAGCGCATGAGAGAAATGCGCTGAGTAGGCCCGCTGAGTAACCGAGTGTGATCGTGATGACGTGAATGGTCAGCCAGAAGTTAGAATTTAATACGGCCACCAGCGGATCCATATGATCCTTCGCGTCCCCAAGCTCGAAACGGCGGCCGAGAATGACTAACAGCACCCCAAGAATGGGTGCGATGCCAAGCGCGAACCGGCGGCGGGTCATCAACTCGACAAGCAAGGAAATCAAGGTTACCGCTGTGGCGATAAAGATGGTGGTATCATATAGATTTCCGATAGGCGGCCGCTCCATGATGATGCAACGCGTGGTGATCGCGGTGATGCAGTAGCCCAAGCCTAGCAGCGTAGGAATCAGCGTCGTCCACGCGAGCAGCGTTCCAAGCCCAGTTCCGCCCAAGCCCCACATGGCGAGGGCTGATAGTGTCCCGACGAGGAAAAAGATCATTGCATACAAAAACCAGTTTTTCTGATAGTATCCCGCTTCCTGAACGATATGCTTATACTCACCGCGTTCTTCTGCACGCTTGGCGAGGGTATCACGGAGGACGGTGAGCTCCCCACGGAAAGTCGCTTCATCCTTACCGATCGCGCGGGCCGCAGATTCCATCAGTTTAATATCGGCGATGGCGAGTTCGGATTCATCGGTCGCGGCGCTCATTACATCCATGATGGCATTTCCCGCACTCTGCCATGTTAGGTTTTTTGCATCCGCAGGCGGCAGGATGAAGAGTCCGAATTTCGAAAAATTCGCAGCATCAAGCACTTGTTCTAGCAGCCCTTGGATGCGTGGTTCGAGTGCCTTTCCTTGGCCCCGCGTTTCCTGGATCTGCTGGCGGATCTGTGGCGATGTCCGCATCACCGCACTGATGTCCGCGCGTTGGTCAGGAGTCGCACCACTGCTGCTGCCGACGAGTGTGACTCCGAAGCGGGCAAAGCCGAAATAACCTAGCAGACTTTCATAACTGCGGAGATTGAGCGCGAGATCGACGATTTGATTTTGAACCGGCTCGCGCTTCTTGGCATCGGTCGCTTCATAAGATTTCGCGAGTTCCAGGAGTTTTTCACGTCCGGCCTCAAGATCGGCGTAGCTATAGCGGTCGCGCTTGCCGCGAGGTTTCACGCCGATGGCTTCGAGAGCGGCGGAGTTATCCACACGGAAGGTCGGCTGTTGGATGGAGAGCTGCGGGCGGAACAGGGCATCGAGCATCCAAGCCATCGGCTTGAGTTTGATGATAGCCCCATCCTTGCCCTCGATCTCCATCGAGCGGGCACCATGAAATCCTAACATCGTAAATCCCGCATAGGTGGAAAGTGGTTTAATACGACCGCCGTTTTGTATAGGAATGGTCTCTGCGATCTCGACTGTTTCCGGTGTCCACGGTGTGTAGTCCGCGATTTTCCGGACCTCGCCCTTCGGCATATTATCTGCCACCACATTGTATAAAACCGCGGCGAGGCCGACGATGACAAGGACGGCGGCGATCAAGCGGCCAGTTTTGTTAGTTGGGTTTTGCATTGCGATTCTTGCGGGATGATGCGGCGAGATAATCGATCAGTTTGATGAGAAAAGTTACCGCCATTCCTAATGCGACGATATATAAACTATACTCCGGCCACTTATCTGCGGGATTTCTTACTACCTCAAATACGGAATACATTTTTTGCCTTGGACCTGCACCAGGCGGGCCATAACTGGCTTGGAAAAATGTGAGGCCTTCGTAGCGCATCGGCTCGTTCATTTGGATAGTGACTTTCGCCTCGCTGCCGTTTTCGACCCGGGTGATTTCACTAACAAACTTTGACGGCTTCATAGTGCCGGGGTGGAACTCTGCGGTGAACTTATCGAGCTTCAAGGTGAATGGCATTGGCCATAGGCGTTTGCGCATATCCACAGTGAAGATGCGATCTTCCATGCGAATGGAAAATGGATGGAAGCTCGCACCCGCGAGAATGAATGGAGCGCCCTTTTTCCCATCGCGAAAAATAACCCTCGCATAACAAGCAGCGGTGTTCGCCTCGGCATTCTCTTGGGCAGGCTTGTCTGTGAGATAATATCCATCCGCTTGCTGCTGTTGGTGGTCCGGCGCACGCTCGCTGATAGAAACGGGCTGCGCGTTATCCATGTAACCCCCAATTTCGAGATCAAAGGGCCAGTTAGGAAAACGGAATGCACGCGTTTTACCCTCTTTTAAATCATCAATATCGTTGCCCCGAATGATGTGGATGGTGCCTGCTTTGGCATCTTTGATTTCAGAAACCTCGACGACATATTCAAAGTAATCCTCCGCCGTATTGCTTGCCTCGCCCTCACCGACTGCCATGTTTCCCCGCTCGGAAAAATGCTGCGACACGCCAGCGCCTATCAGCATGAAAATAATCCCAAGGTGAGAGATGAGATTGCCCGCATGTTTCCAGCCTTTGCGGATACGAATCACGCCTCCGAGGATGAGATTGAGCAGTAAAAGCGCCCCCACCCAGTAGCCGCTGAGCAAAGGCAGCGGGACCATTTTCCCTTTGATTTCTGGGAGGAGAAAAACGGATTTCCAGTAGAAATATTTTTTCAGCGTCGGATAGAGGCCGTTGTCGATTTGCTCCAGCGTAGCGAACCAAGTGAGTAGGCCGAGCAATAGGAGTAAGATGGTGGCCATCCCAAAGCCCGAGAGCACATCGAAAATTTTCCCGGGCAGAGTCTTGGAAGTTTTGGGCAAGGGTGGCGTATCGGAATTTTCCATAAGCAAGTCAGCGGGGCGCGTTACGAAGGGCGGCGAGGGATTCATTCAGCCATGCGCAGGCTTTTGGCGAAGATTTCGAACACGGGCTTGGCGGCTGCGACTTCGTCTTTTGGTCCGACCATTTTCAGGGTGAGGATCTGGCCATTGATCGAGGTGACGATGCCTGCGAGGGCGAAACCCGTCTTCGGAGGCGCCCCCATGCCGCCCGCGTAATCACCGGCATTCTCCACCCATTTTCCCGTGCTTCCGGCGATGGCGGCGGACGGAAGTTTCTCCAAGGAGGCGGCATCCAGCTTGGTCGCCCCAAACTGCCCGAGCCAGCGGTTTACGTTGTCCAATACACTGCCGTTAGAGAGAGATACCCAAACTTCACCCTGGCCGCTATCGCCAAAACGGTAGTTCAGCAAACGGAATTGCGAGGCAGGAAGCGCTAACCAACCGTCCGGGGTATCGCCTTTGACAGGGCTGGGTTTCGCATCACGGAAACGTTCGTCACTGGTCGCGAAGAGCTTCGGCGATGTGTCCCGACTAGTGGCTTCCCGGGTCTCGGTCACGACCACTTCTTTTTTCTCATGACATGCGGATAAAATCGCAGCGCTGGCGATCAAACATGCGACCTGGCTCTTCATACCTGCGGCAGTAACGCCGCCCCCTCCCCCGCGCAAGTGGAAACGGGAAAAGCCACGCCACATCATGGTGTAACGGGCTGGTTACGGATGATTTGCTGCCTCCCGTTGCCGAAAAATCAACGCAAACCGGCGGCGATATCCGCAGCAAGCCGGGCTAACAGGCGAGATTCCGCCGCTACCATCGGGCCGTAGCCACTCGACTCCAGAGGCTCACGATCGGCGAAAGTCTTTGATGCTTTGAGACGCTTGTCGGGAAAGGAATAAACGCGCCAGCCCACCTCAATTACCGCATAGCCATCCTCCCCGCTGTGAAGCTGGCGGATGTCCAGAGTGACTTGATAGCTGATTTCGTCGTCATGTTGCCACGGGTAAACCCGCACATTTCCCGACTTCATGCGGCGGCCCAAGTTCGCCGCCATCACTCGTGAGATGCCTTGCGAAAGATCACCTGCCCAGCGATGGCTTTCCGCCACGCCGAGTTGATTCACGGTTTGCTGGACTACGAGATTCGGGCGATCTATGTATTCCGCCAGAGCCACTGGCCCCACGCCGATCCCGACACCGCCGCCCGAGGGTGCAGGGCCTTCTGGAGTGAGAACGTAGTAAGTTTTGTCGGGCTGCGAACAACCGGCAAGCAAGAGCACGCTGAGGAGAATGAGAAGACGGTTCATCGGAGGTTGAAAATGTTAGCGTTTGCCGGAGGGAGCTTTGGGAATTGGATTTCCAGATGAATCACGTCCAAAAAGAAGCGAATTCGGCTTTTCATCGACCGTGGTGGACACGGCTTTCAAAGCACGAAGGGCCGCACGGAGTTCTTCTAACGTACGAAGCATATCTCCCTGGATGGGCCCTTCAGGACCATAACTGGAGATCGATTTATCAAGTTTCGCTAGTGATTCGCGCAGATCCGCGGGCAGTTTTCGGAACTCCGGATCATCCAGTGTTTTTCTCCCGGCTGCGACAGTTTGTTTAAGTTCCACCATCGTGCGAGTGGCTTCATCCGCCGCGTCGGCAAATTTCTTCATCGTCTCGTCGATGGGCAAGGCTTGGACTTTGTCGAGGATCGCCGTCACCTTCGCTTCGAGTTGCGCGAGCCCTGATGACACGGTTGGCAGGGTTTTCAAATCACCCGTCATTCCAATCTCGGCAGGGGCCGCTTCCTTGTAGTAATCGAGATCCACAAAAAGCGCTCCCGTAAGGAGGTTTCCGGCTTTCAGGGCCGCCCTGAGACCTTGTTTCACTGAGGATTGGAGAAAGTCAGAATCGGGACTCAACAGCTTGTCTGCGGTTTCACGTCTGAGCAAAGTTGGGTCGATTTCTATCAAAACAGGAATTCGTGAATCATCTGCCTGTCTCAAATAATCGAGCGAAATGTCCGCCACACGACCGATCACGATGCCGCGGAATTCTACGGGTGCCGCGCGCGACAGACCCCGCACCGATTGTTCGAACAGCAGGAGGAACTTAATGGTCGGATTAAACGTGGATTTATTTGCCGCATCTTCATCGGTAAAAAGGGTAAAGGACATTCCATCGGCAGCCGGCTTCCCTGCTTGCAATCCTTCCGGCACGCCAAAAGTCGCCCCACCAGAGACCATGGCCTGCAACGACGGAGTGCGGACTTTGAAACCGTCAGCCCCAGCACTGATGTCGATGCCACTGGTGTTCCAAAAGCGCGTGTTTTCCTTCACTAGCATACTAAATTCTTCACGGATGAAGGCATCATAAGTGACCGTCCTCCCGTCCGCATCCAGTTCCCGTTTTTCAATCCGCCCGACATCAAGGCCCCGATAATAAATCGGTGACCCCGCAACTAAAGAACCCGCCTCGCTGGCCGTTAAAACAAGCCGACGCCCCGGAATATTTCGATTCGTCGGAAGCGGCGTTTCCAGTCCCATGAAGTCATTGATGATACCGCCTTGGCTTGGCCCCGGATCCAGTTCGATATAGGCCCCTGTCAGCAGCGTTCCTAAACCCGAAACATCCGTGGTTGAAACTCGGGGACGCACCACCCAAAAGTGCGTGCCCTCTCGCAAAAGTCCTTCTGATTCGGGATCCAACTCCAAGGTAACTAACACGGCTTTCAAATCATCGGTGAGGCTCACTTTCTTCACGATGCCTACTTTAACCGAGCGGCACCGCACATCGGTTTTCCCGGCAGCAATGCCATCCGCCGTCTCAAATCCCACACGCGCTACGGGTCCCTTGGAACTGAAATTCCGATAGATCATCCACGAGCCGATCAACAACGCAATGATCGGAACCACCCACACAATGTTCCAACGCTGTGCCGCGCGGAATTTCGGATCCACCGCAGGTGATAATGTCGAATCGCTCAAGAGTCTGATTTTTTTGAAGGTGATGATGAATCCAGCCGGAGAGTTTCGAGCCTGTCCCAAAGAAGACGCGGGTCGAAACTCATTGCTGCGAACATCGTAAGCACAACTACCCCTGCAAATGCAAGCGCTCCCGGCCCCGGTGTGATGGTCATGTAATTCCCCAACTGCACGAGCGCGACTAAAATTCCTACTACGAAAATATCAATCATCGACCAGCGCCCCAATAATTCCGTGAACCAATAAATCCTCCCCAGCATGGCAGGTGACGGATGCAGCTTGCCGGAAGCTGCTAAACACAACCAACTCAGTGCCACAATTTTCAGCAGTGGAATCATGATGGAGGCCGTAAAAATTACCAACGCGATCGGGTAAGCGCCTTGCCTCCAAAACCGGAGCATGCCCGCCGTGATGGTTGTGGCATCGACATCCCCAAGCTCTGTCACCGTCATCACCGGGAGAATATTCGCCGGGATGTATAATGCAGCGGCGGCTAACATCAGTGCCACAGTTCGCTGAATACTATTAGATTTGCGAAAGTGCAAATGCGAGCCGCAGCGAGGACAACGTCCAAGAATCACAGGAGAAACTTTGCCACATGTGTGACAGCCCGCCAGCCCCCGATGGATCGCCCGTGGCAAAGTATCGCTCATGCTTTCGCTACCTCCAGCCGATCCCACAATTCATTTCTATCGATCGAAGCGATCGCCGCCGCCATGCAAAACATCAGCGCAGCGAAGGCCCAAAACCCCATGCCGAAATGCACTTCCGCCACTTTCGCGAGCTTCAACAAACTAACAAGCACGCCTAACAAAAACACCTCCACCATGTTCCACGGCTCTGTCTTATTGAGCCATTTCGCCACACGAACTGCTCCCGGTGCCACCCGCCCAAACATCAGAGGACCACAAACGTAAATAAGACCAGACGCCATTCCGATTGGAGCGATGATTGTAAAGACTGCTAGAGCGATGCCTAGTATCGGACTCCCCTCACGAATGAGCGCCCCGGAAGCGGATGTTAGATTTAAATTCCCATGAAAGCCCCCATCCGCATCCATGATGAGGAATGGGAAATAGTGAACGATCACCATTAAAATCAGGGACGTGAGTGAAAACGCGGTCGCCCTCACCAACGAGGCATGTCGATTCTGATAGAGCACTGCGTCACAACACTTACACCGCGCTGCTGTCCCCTCAGGCACAGGCGTCGCCTCATGCAGCGTATCGCAGAAATGGCAAACGGAGTAATGCGGCCCACCTGGTGGCTTCGGCCAAGGATACAACGCGCGTCGGGTTCTGGAAAAGGATTTGATCATGTTTAACGGAGAACCACCACCCGCTGCGCGAGTTCACCCAGACCCTCAACACCACATTCCACATAATCACCCGCTTGCAGGTAACATGGTGGCTTCATGCCCATTGCCACTCCGCTCGGAGTCCCGGACGCCAGCACGTCACCTGGTAATAAAGTCATGAAACGGCTCACATAGCTGACCAATTGTCTAATGGAAAATAACATATCACCCGTCCAACTGTTCTGGCGTATTTCCCCATTCACCTTGCTCCATAAGCGCAGTTTCTGAGGATCGTCAATTTCATCCGCCGTAAGCAACCAAGGTCCCATCGGCGCAAAGGTATCCGCGCTTTTCCCTTTCGTCCACTGCCCACCCATATCTTTCTGAAAGGCCCTCTCGGAAAAATCGCAAAATGTGGAATAACCTGCAACGTAATCCAGTGCTTCCAACTCGCCCACATACGAAGCCGACCGACCGATCACAATCGCCAACTCCACTTCGTAATCTAACTTCGTCGAGCCACGCGGAATGATGACGTCGTCAAACGGGCCACTCCATGCACTTGTCGCCTTTAGAAAAATCACGGGTTCCGTCGGCAGCCCTTCATCCAGCTCGATGGCGTGTTCCAAATAGTTCTTTCCGATGCATACAATCTTGGAGGGACGCTTCACTGGTGGACCTAGGCGTATCATTGGATCCACTTTTCGCCCCCCGGGACATCCACTCGCCACCCATTGTTTCAATGACTCCAAGCCGCCCGTGGCGAAAAAAAACTCGTCATAGTCACCGAACTCGCCACTCGCATCCAACCTGCGTCCGTCCGGTAGAATCACTCCTGGCTCCTCCAGCCCACATTCCCCAAATCGGATCAATTTCATGGGACCATCATAACCTTTAATTCAGACCCTTAAAAATCCGAAAATCGCGCATCCATTCCAGCTCAATTCATTCGCGAAGAAAGTCGTGTCCCCAAAACTAGGACAAAAAATAAGCGGCCCGGCTGATCATCCCCCTAGGAAAAACCCATTAACCCGGGAGGCATCTCAGTCGGACCGCCTTGTCTTGCGACGAAAAACAACTACTACGCGGACGCCGACCCGGCAAGTTCTAATTTCATAAAAATCCAAAATTTCCGGAAATCGACCATTCACGCTCTTAGGAAAGGCTACTTCCCACCAAAAAAAGAAGCAGTCCGATTGATCATCCACTAGGAAAACCCATTAACCTGGTGGCATCTCAATCGGACCGCCTATGGTGTCGCGACAAAGAATGATAAGCACCACGCATGCCAAATTTTAAATTCAAATTAAATAAATTTCATTCAGCCCCTTCCTTGCCTTCTACGGCATTCAAAAGAATCCGCAGCGCCCCACCGGAAATCCACACCTCATAAATCAAACAACCTAGCGATACCCCCATCAATGCCAGTGCGGCCACAAATGCCATAATCGACGCGACTTTCAGTCCACCAATTACGCCAAACATCGCAAGCACGCACAGGAACAGACTGATTGCACCAAATAACTGCATCGTCCTGATCAAGGTAAGCCGACGTCTCAGATTGTCGATCTGCGCACCTAGCGTCGCGTCCCTATTTTTCAGCCAATCGTGATGCAGGTCTCGGATCAAAGCGGACAAGTGCAGAAACCGATTCGTGTAAGATAGAAAAAGCAGGCTGATCGCCGGAAACAGTAATGCGGGTGTGGAAACCTCGAGTGTCATTTCCCGTTCTATCCAGAAATTCTCGGACAATGAAGTCCGAACTCAGGTAAGTCACCCTCTCAATTTGCTTCCAATCCTCAAATAATAAGCTGCATCTTTGTTACGAATTCCATCTTGTGTGATTTCACGGCAGCGCCAGCTTTCGCTTATCTCGTTTTTTTGGGATGAATTCTCCTCGTTCATGCCTCACATACTCAGTCAGCCCACCCGCCCCATGCACCGCTTCACCATTTTTCTATTTTCCCTGATTGCCTGCTCCTCCGTTGCAAAGGGACAATTCGGAAATCTAACCGGCACCCCCTCATCGACTGCGACCCTCGTTTCAGAGATGAAAACCATCGCACCCGGCCAGACTTTCAGTGTCGCGCTTCAGCTCGCCCATCCTGCGGAATGGCACAGCTACTATCAGAATTCCGGTGGCGTGGAACTTGCACCCACCATCGAGTGGAAACTGTCTGAAGGATTTGCCGCCGGTTCCATCCAATGGCCAGTTCCAGAGGTGAAAGAAGGCTTTTTCGGGAAAAGTTTCGTGTATCTTGGTAGTCCCGTTTTCATCGTTGATCTCACCGCACCCGCTTCCCTGAAAGTCGGCGGAACTATCACTCTAACTGCCAATGCGCAGTGGCAAATTTGCAAGGACAGTTGCATCAATGAAAAGAAGTCCTTGTCGCTGTCATTAGGCGTCGCCTCAGCCGCTGAAAAAGATCCCGCCACCGCTGGGTTTTTCAAAAAAGCCCGCGCCAGCCAAGCGACCAAAGTTCCCTCGTGGAAATTCTTCGCGACTGCCACTGCCGACGAAGTCAAGCTCCGCATCGAGCCGGATCGCGACTTCAAAGAAACCCCCACCGATTTCATCCCCGATCAAACCTTCCTCCTACCTGCCAGCGCAGGCGGAAAAATCACTCACGATGGCAACGCTTGGCAAGTCAGCCTCAAGCGGGCCGCCAAAGACGCTTTGGATCAACCGATCCCGCAAGGAAAGTCATTCTCAGGCATACTAATCGGCCCAAAACCGATAGAAATTTCCGAGACTCTAATCGGAAGTGCGCCCGCCCAATCTCTATCATTTTTGAAATTTCTACCGATCCTCGGCGGGATGCTGTTAGGCGGACTTATCCTAAATCTGATGCCATGCGTTTTCCCCGTCATCGGCCTGAAAATCATGGGCTTCGTCCAACAGGCCGGGGCCGACCGGAAGAAAATCGCCCTCCATGGCATCACTTTCGCGCTCGGTGTGCTCGCCTCATTCGGCGTGCTCAGCGGCATCCTCTTCGCCGCCCGCGAAGCCGCCGGCAGTGGCGATCAGATTGGCTGGGGCTATCAGCTCCAGAATCCCTGGGTTGTGCTTGCACTCATGCTGCTCATGTTCGTGCTCGCGCTCAACATGTTCGGGGTTTTTGAAATGGGTACCTCCGCCACCTCCGTCGGAGGCTCACTCCAGTCGAAACAAGGGCTCTCCGGTTCGTTCTTTTCCGGTGTCCTCGCCACCGTCGTCGCCACGCCATGTTCGGCGCCCTTCCTCGGTGCGGCCATCGGCGCAGCCATCGCGCTGCCAGCGTTCCAGTTTTTCTCCGCCTTCGGGTCGATGGCCATCGGGCTGGCTCTCCCCTATCTGATTCTATCCATTTTCCCGAAACTCATCGACCTCCTCCCCCGCCCAGGCGCGTGGATGGAGAGCTTCAAGCAGGCGATGTCCTTCCTGCTCTTCGCCACCGCCGGATACCTGTTATGGGTCTATGCTGGCATCATCGATTTCGATAACATGCTCGGCCCCATCTTCGGCCTAAGCGCCATCGCCGTGGCCTTCTGGATTCATGGTCGCTGGAACCTACCCCACCTCAAGCAGGGCACCCGTCTCACCGCGCTTGCCCTCACATTGCTCTTCGCTGCCGGTGGTTTCTATCTGGCAAAACCTCCGGGAAAAGCGGCTATCGAATGGGAGCACTGGTCGCAAGAACGCGTTGAATCAGTCCTAGCAGAAGGGAAACCCGTTTACATCGATTTCACCGCGAAGTGGTGCGCCACTTGCCAGTTCAACAAAAAGCGCGCCTACACCCCGGAAGTCATCGCCCTCATGAAACAGAAAGGCGTCGTCCTGCTCAAGGGCGACAAAACCAAGCCCGATCCTAAAATCGAGGACGCCCTCAGGAAGCTTGGCCGCAGCGCCATCCCTGTGAACGTCCTGCTCGCTCCCGGCAAGGACCCTATCATCCTGCCCGAGCTACTATCGCCAGATGATGTGAAAGCAGCGCTGGAAAAGCTGTGATTCCTTGAACCTGCTACGATCACCCAACGAGTTTCCGGCGCACGGCCTCAAGCGCAGCTTGGCTAACAGCAAGTTTGAAATCGAGCCGGTTGCGAGGGTGGAAGACCTTGAAGGCCGTGGCAGAAGAGCCTTTCGTTGCAAGACCGATCCAAGCAGTACCCACGGGTTTTTCCGGGCTCCCGCCACCCGGCCCAGCAATGCCAGTCACAGACACGGCGATATCCACGCCACTTGCGTGCAAAGCCCCAACAGCCATCTGGCAGGCGACCATTTCACTCACCGCACCTTCTGTTTCAAGAGCTGCGGGTGAAACGCCTAACAGAGAAATTTTCGCGGCATTCGCATAAGTGATCAAGCCGTGGGTAAAGACTTCACTGGCCCCGGGGACATCAGTGATTCTGCTAGAAATGAGACCGCCCGTGCAGCTCTCCGCAGTGGCGAACTTTAAGTTTTTCTCCGCGAGCAAACGAACGACGGTGGCCTCAAGGGATGAGCCGTCATCACTGATGAGGAATTTTTCGAAATGGGATAAAGCGATCGCGCGCCCCTGCTGGAGTGCTTCGGGTGGGCCGATTAAACGCAGATCCACCTCACCGATGTGGGCGCAGTAGCCATATTCAAGGCCTGGGACAGCGGCAAGAAGGGCATCGATCCCCTGATGAAAATCGCTCTCGCCAATTCCGGTGAATTTGAGCTCAAGCGCGTCGTGCGCAGTTTCCACGCCAAAGAGCGCACGCAGCCGTGGGATCACTTCGGCATGCACCATCGGATAGAGTTCGCGCGGTGGGCCAGGCAGTAGGAAGACCGCGCAACTCGAAACACCATTTAAACGCGGCGGGATGTAAACGCCTGGAGCAGTGCCGTTAGGGTTAGGTAATACATCCGCGCCGACTGGGGTAAGCGCCTGTTTCAGGTTTGCATCCACCATTAACTTCCCACGCAGGGCAAAGAAATTTTCCAAAGAGCGGAGCGATGCCTCGTCCGTAATCAATTCCAGCCCGAGCACCTCAGCGGTAATCTCGCGGGTGAGATCATCGCTCGTCGGGCCGAGGCCGCCGGTGACGATCAGGACATCCGCACGATCACAAGACTCGGTCATAGCATCGCGGATCGCATCGCCGTCTGGGACAGTAGTCTGGCGCGAGATGCGCAAGCCCAGCTTAAACAACTCGCGACCAAACCACGCGGCGTGGGTATTCACGGTATTTCCTAGCAGCAGCTCGGTGCCAGTGTTGAGTATCTCAATTTGCATACCCGCAACATCAGACAGTGGGCGCATCCGTTCAAGGCTGGATCTGTTTTTTCAAAGTAGGGCGAACATAAAAGCGCCGCCCTGCGTGGCGGGGTGGCGCTCATTGAAAAGTAACGCGTGGAGTTATTTGGCTTCCGATTGCGCAGGCTTGCCTTCTTGTGCGGCCTTCATTTTTTGGTCAACGAGACTTTTTTTGAAATCATCCAGACTGGCTCCGATCTGGCTATCAGGGGAAAAAGCTTTTGCTTCATCCACCGCTTTGATCGCTTCATCAAACTTCTTCTGTTGGACGAAAATCATCGCCCGGGTCGCCATCAACTGCTGGGTTTCGTCTGGTGGAAATCCGCCTTCTTTAAGTGTTTTATCAACCAGCGCGAGAGCACCATCAAAGTCCTGCTTTTGGGCAATTTCGCTTAACTCTTCTTGGAACTTGGCGATGCGTCCCTTCGCCGCCGCCGCCTTGCCGAATCCGGTTTCATCTTTCGGATCGGCGGCTTTAATATCCTCAATCACATTGCTATAGAAACTAACAAGTAATGTGTCTTCGAGTTCCATGCCCTTGAGAGCCGCTACAAGCAATTTGGCTTTTTCAGGCCCTGTGAGTTTCGCTGCGGATTTTAATGACTCGTCTCTCGCCGCTTTCTTGCCACGCAATTCATCTAGTTTTTTGACGTAGGATTCAGGACCTCCGGCTTGGTATCCAGTGGCCGCAAACGGTTTTCCATCGGCATCGCATAGCAAGATCGTAGGGTAACCTTGAATCTGATACTTTTTTTCTAACTCATCATTTTGTTTGATCGTCGCTTCGGAAAGCTTGGATTTGTCTTTCGGGGAATCTATTTCGAGCAAAACAAACTTGTCCTTCACTCCGACCTTGAACGCGTCTTTGCTAAAAACTTCCTCCTTAAGCTTGATGCACCATGCACACCAATCGGAACCGGTGAAATCGATTAACAGATCTTTTTTGGAAGCCACCGCTTCCTTTTTTGCAGCAGCAAAATCGGAAGTCCAACCTTCACCGCCAGCGAGAGCCGCCCCGACACAATGAAGAGCGACGAACGCAACACCGAGTTTCATATGAATTTTCATGACGTGAATTTCTACCACGGGAAACGACACCGTCGAGGTGATTTCTTCAATTCATGAAACGTAACCGAGCCACGGGCCTAGCCATTTTTCAGCTTCAGCCAGGCTCATACCCTTGCGCCGTGCGTAGTCCTCGATCTGGTCCTTCTGCAGCTCGGAAATCGCAAAATAATGACTCTCCGGATGGGAAAAATACAGCCCGCAAACTGCAGCGCCCGGGTGCATGGCACAGCTTTCGGTGAGAGTCACGCCGGTTTCCGATGACGCACCTAACAAATCAAATAGAATTGGCTTTTCCGTATGGTCCGGCTGCGCGGGGTATCCCGGCGCTGGGCGGATGCCCTGATAGTTCTCGTGGATGAGTTGGTCGTGGGTGAGCTCGTCCTCGCCTTCATAACCCCACTCGACACGTGCCTTGTGGTGAAGAAATTCCGCAAACGCCTCGGCAAAGCGATCTGCTATGGCTTTGACCATGATCGCACCGTACGGATCGATTTCCTTATCCAGCTCTTCAGCAAACTCGTGCGCGCCATGGATACCCACAACGAAGCCACCGATGTAGTCCGCCGTGGCGGCGGTTTCCAACCGCCAAGCCCCCTCCCCATAAAACTCCCAATCCACCAATCTAGCCGCTTTCGGATTACTCAAAATATAATCCCGCTGGTTCCAATAATCATCCGCGTCCCGAATGATGTGGTCATAGGACTCCTTCTGCCAGAACGCGCCGGACCTGCCTAATAGCTTGTTAGCCTGATTGGCACTGTGTCGTTTGATACTGTGTAAAATCTCTGGCAGGTCATGCCCAGCTTTGGGAGAAATGATTAGATGGACATGATTTGGCATCACGCACCATGCGCCCAAATCGTAGCGTTCCCCCGCGAAATGGAGTATGCTGTCAGCGACGATCCGCGCAATTGGCGGGTTTTTCATCCACGCTTCACCCTGCCCCTCATCCAAGACGGACTCGACCCTGCTTCGATAGAGCAGGCCGAGTTCGGTTCTCGCCGAGGCAACCGTATTGATATCTCCGGCTTTTTCCGCGTCTTCCATCTTTAGCTTAAGCGATTCCTTTTCGCGAAGATAACTTTTTAGCAGACCTTCTGGAAATGAATCCTCCAAGCGAAAGGTGATCGCGTAGGTCGATCTCTCGCGATACCAATGTGGGAGATCGCCCCAAGTAGTCTTTTCGCTGCGTGTTTTGGTTTTGGCGAAGGTCGGGATGAATGGCTCGCGGTTGCAAACCGCCGCCACGGGAGCCACCCAATCTGCTAGTGCGACGTTCGGTTTCCCGGAATCTTTTTTAAGCTGCTGGCGGAGAGTATGGAAGCGAGTGCGCTCAGTGCTGCGAGACTCATCCGTCCAAACAATGATATCGTCGCCTTCTGAGTTCGCGGGAAAAAACCCGTAGATGCCTTCCGCATGACAACGGTTTTCGTTGATGATTCGATCCACCCAAAACAGCGCGTCCTGATAGAGCTTTGCGGCTTCGGCGGCACCCGCCTCGTTTTTCGTCTTCAACGTGTCGGTCTTACGGTCCCACACGCCGCGCAGTTCCCACGCGTGGAAAAATGGCGTCCAGTCGATGAACTTTGTTAGTTCACGCAGCGATGGGCTCTTGAGGATTCGGGTACCGGTGAAAGACGGCACAGGCGGCGCATAACTTGTCCAATCGAACTTCGGCCCTGCAGCGCGGGCGTCGGCGAGTGTTAGAGTTTCCTTTTTTGGCCCACCGAGGAAATTGTCGCGAAGGACTTGCTGCTTCGCTTTATTCTCAATGCCAAAAGCGTCGCGCTGGTCCTTGGAAAGCAATGACGTGGTGACAGGCACCGAACGCGATGCATCGAGAACATGCACAACTTGCCCGGAATAATGCTGCGCGATCTTGATAGCAGTGTGCGCCGCAGAAGTCGTCGCGCCGCCGATGAGCAACGGCACCTTGAAACCGAGACGCTCCATTTCCTTCGCGACGTGGACCATTTCATCGAGCGATGGCGTGATCAAACCTGATAGACCAATGACATCAGCACCCAGTTCGACGGCTTTTGCTAGAATCTTATCGCACGAAACCATCACGCCCATGTCAGTGACTTCGAAGCCATTGCAGGAAAGTACTACACCCACGATATTTTTCCCAATGTCATGCACATCGCCTTTCACTGTAGCAATCAGGAAACGTCCTGCCGAGCGGCCGCGTTCTGCAAGCTTGAGGGCCTCGTCATCGGTCAGTGCCGGGTTCTCCTCCATAAGAGCGGCAATGTCACCTGCTAGATACTCCGCTTTATCCGCTTCCATGTAAGGAAAAAGCCAAGCGACCGCTTTCTTCATCACACGGGCAGATTTTACCACCTGCGGCAGAAACATTTTCCCCGCTCCGAACAAATCTCCAACGACACCCATACCATCCATCAAAGGCCCCTCGATGACTTTTAACGGGCGCACGTACTTGATCCGTGCTTCCTCAGTGTCTTCGTCGATGTATTTGTCGATTCCCCGCAGCAGCGCATGCTCTAACCGCTTTTCCACTGGCGCGTCACGCCAACTGAGATCCTCCTCGATCTTCTTACCGCTCACATTTTTGTAGCTCTCCGCTAGATCGAGTAGGCGCTCGGTGGAATCCGAGCGGCGGTTGAGAAGCACGTCTTCCACGCAGTCGAGGAGCTCTTTGGGAATCTCATCGTAAAGCTCTAACATTCCAGCATTCACGATGCCCATATCCATGCCAGCATTCCCCGCATGATAGAGAAACGCCGAGTGCATCGCCTCGCGAACTTTGTTGTTGCCGCGGAATGAGAATGATATATTTGAAACGCCACCAGATACTTTGGCACCAGGCAGGTTCTCCTTGATCCAACGAGTGGCCTCGATGAAATCGATCGCATAGTTGTTATGTTCCTCGATTCCGGTCGCCACGGTTAGAATATTCGGATCGAAAATGATATCATCTTGATTGAAGCCTACCTCATCGACAAGAATCCGATAGGCACGTTCGCAAATTCGGATTTTTTCCTCATAGCTTGCCGCTTGGCCGTTTTCGTCAAAAGCCATGACCACCACTGCCGCGCCGTAGCGCATGATGTGTCGGGCTTGTTTCTTGAAATTTTCCTCGCCCTCCTTGAGCGAGATTGAATTCACAATCCCCTTTCCCTGAAGGTATTTAAGGCCTTCCTCAAGGATTTCCCACTTCGAGGAGTCCACCATGATCGGCACTTTCGCGACATCCGGCTCCCCCTGCAACAGGCTGAGGAAACGCGCCATCATTGCCTTCCCATCGATCAGGCCGTCGTCGAAACAGATATCGATGACATTCGCACCGTTAGCCACTTGTTGGCGCGCCACTTCAACGGCGGCTTCCAGATCGCCAGCCCTAACTAACTTTGCAAACTGCGGTGAACCCGCGACGTTCGCGCGCTCGCCGATCATCAGGAAGCGCTTATCGGAAGTGTGGTTGTAGGCCTCGGTGCCGGAGAGACGGAGGGCGTGGGGGATGGTTTTCATTTGGAGAAGGAAGATTGGAACCGCAGAGGCGCGAAGATCGTGAAGGGATCGCGAAGAAAAGAAGAATATAAGATTAGGATGGGAAATTGTGCACGAGGCGTTTGATACCGTCTTTGAGGAGCACTGTGCGGAAATTGATGAGCAATCCGAGATGATTGTTGGACATGCGCAAATAGGTGAGCACTTGCGAAGAGTGAATCTGGACCAAAGCTTCGACCGTCTTCAGTTCGACCACAAGGCAGCCCTCGACCAGCAGGTCGATGCGATAGGCATCGGGGATCACCAGTCCTTGGTTAGTGATAGCAAGTAGTAATTGCCGCACAGATCCAATCTCACGCAGGCTCAGCTCGTGCTGCAAACTGGCCTCATAGGATGACTCAAGCAGTCCAGGCCCCAAATCCTGATGGACCTCAATCGCCGCCCCAATCACCTCGTTTGATAATTTGTTCAAATACTCCTTCATCGCTTCATGGTGTTATTTGCTTTGATCCTTCGCGATCACTCCGCGACCTTAGCGCCTTTGCGGTTATCTTACCGAATCACTGGAACCTCGCGCGGTGCGAAATTCGCCACGGCCTGCGCGATCGCAGCAACATGCTCGGGCGTATTTCCGCAGCAACCACCTGCTAGATTAAGCAGGCCAGCTTTGGCAAATTCCGCCATGTAGTCATGCATGTGCTTTGGCTCTAGGTCGAAGCCGGTGGGGGCTAACGGATTTGGCAAACCCGCGTTCGGATAACAGGAAATACAGGTCGGAGCACAGGCCGAAAGTTCTTCCAAATGCGGACGCATCAAATCGGGTCCGAGCGAGCAATTCAGCCCGATCGCCAGAGGCTTCACATGAGCGAATGCATTCCAAAGCGCTTCAACTTTTTGCGCGGAAATCATCGTTTCTCCACCAAGCCCGACTGCTGCAGAAACGATCACGGGCAGGCGATAGTTTTTTTCAGCGAAAATCTCCTCGATTGCCACACAAGCCGCCTTGGCATTGAGCGAATCAAAAATCGTCTCCACCATCAGAATGTCACAACCACCTTCAATCAATCCGAGGATCTGATGGCGATACGCGGCGAGCACTTGATCAAATGTCACCACCCGGAACCCGGAATCATTGGCATCCGGCGAGTTGCTGAGAGAAACCGTTAGAGGTCCAATCGCCCCGGCCACGTAACGCTTACGACCGGTGTCCGTCCCGATGTTATCTGCCCATGTGCGGCATAGCCGCGAGGACTCGACGTTCATTTCCCAAGAGAGGTCATTCAGGAATGGATCTTCGAGGATCTTCTGGAAAAATTCTGGGTCCTTACGGCCACCTTTTTCGCGGGGATCTTCGACAAAAAATTCACTCTGCGCGATGCCGGTGGCGGAGAAAGTATTCGTCTCACAAATATCCGAACCCGCTTCGTAAAAACGTTTATGAATGTCCCCGATGACTTCCGGGCGGGTGATTGATAGAATGTCCCCATTGTTCAGCAAATCCTTCTCATTGTCAGCAAATCGTGGGCCGCGGGCATCGGCCTCGTTGAGTCCGTAGGTCCGGATCGTGGTTCCCATGGCCCCATCGAGGACAAAAATTCGCTCTGCGAGGGCGTTTTGAATTTCATCAGTTGCATCAGCCTGTGGCATGGCCAGATGCTAGCCCTAAAATTACCCACTTCAAGAAACAAATCTTCATATCAAGATATGACGATGGGTAATCGCAAATAACGCGATGTGTATCCTCAACTGAACAACTTCCGATCCAACGAGCGGTATTGGATGGCTTCAAGAATATCGTTCGGGCGGATGTCTGCGGCACCCGCCAGATCGGCGAGGGTCCGCGCGACTTTCAGAATCCGGTCGTGGGCGCGGGCGGAGAAGTTCATTTCTCCCATCGCGTGTTCGAGGTAGCCGTTGCTTTCCGCATCCAATTGGCAATGTTGCCTGACTTGGCGGGAGCCCATCGAAGAGTTCGTCGAATTTGAGGATTTCTTGAAACGCTCGGTCTGAATTTCGCGAGCTGCCTTGACCCGACTGCGAATCACCTCGGATTTTTCGCCGGGATTGGTATTGGATGAAAGCTCGCGAAAATCGACAAGCGGCACTTCGACGTGGAGATCGATTCGATCTAGCAGCGGCCCAGAAATTTTCTGCCTGTAGTTTTCGATCTGCCGAGTCGAGCAGCGGCACTCGCGTTTCACATCACCATAATAGCCACATGGACACGGGTTCATTGCGGCGACCATCATGAATTGCGAGGGAAAAGTCAGCGAACCGGCTGCACGTGAAATCGTCACTTGAAAATCTTCTAACGGACCGCGCAGGACTTCCAGCGTTTGCCGCCGAAATTCCGGCAGCTCGTCGAGAAATAGTACACCGTGATGGGCCAGTGAAACCTCGCCGGGACCTGGATTGGTACCGCCACCGAGAAGACCGGCATCGGAAATCGTGTGATGTGGTGCGCGAAAGGGTCGAGTCGTTAGAAATGACCGCTTAGGATCTAGCAAGCCGGTAATTGAATGAATTTTCGTCGTTTCAATCGCATCATCCTCAGTCATGTCCGGCATGATCGTAGGCAGTCGTTTCGCTAACATCGACTTCCCGGTGCCCGGAGGGCCCACCATGATGAGATTATGCCCGCCTGCCGCGGCGACTTCTAGAGCGCGCTTCACATGATGCTGGCCTCTCACTTCGTCGAAATCCACTTCGTAGCTCCGGTGGGAATTAAAAAACGCCCGGCGATCCAGATGAAATGGCGGAATGATGATATCCCCGTTTAGAAAATCCCACGCTTGCTTAAGATTGCGGATTGGAAAAACTTGAATCCCTTCGATAATCGCCGCTTCCGGAGCGTTTGCCTCGGGTACAAACAAGCGAGTTCTCCCGCTGCGTTTCGCCTCTAGGGCGATTGATAAAACACCTTTCACGGGCCTCACCGCTCCATCCAGACCGAGTTCGCCGACGACACAACAATCGTCCGCATTGAAAGGTTTGGTCCCGCTGGCGGCGATCATGGCCAGCGCGATCGGGAGGTCAAATGACGGCCCTTCCTTTTTCAAATCTGCCGGCGCTAGGTTCACTGTCTTGACCCCATCATCCAAATACAACGCCGACGCGCCGATAGCGGAAATCACCCGCTGTGATGACTCCCTAACAGCCGCATCTGGCAGCCCCACAATAATCACGATCGGCTTGTCAGCGCCACGGGCGTTGACCTCGACCTCGACTTCCTGGGCATCGACACCGCGTAAAGCGGCTGAAAACAAACGGGTAATCATGTGAACAGCAAAACACTGGAAATTTCTCCCCGCCGTGGCAAGCGGAAAGATTATCCCCAGTGTTATCTAGCAAAGGTCCCCCCCTCCATTACGAAGGGATAAAGCGAAGGTGTCACGCTAGCAGAACTTAATA
Organism: Akkermansiaceae bacterium; assembly: GCA_025363295.1. Lineage (GTDB taxonomy): Bacteria > Verrucomicrobiota > Verrucomicrobiia > Verrucomicrobiales > Akkermansiaceae > Luteolibacter. Next base: position 52,168 of record JANYEC010000007.1, on the reverse strand, counting down.
TTATGCCCTGTGTAGAGTCCGGCTTGGGCGACATCGTATTTGAAACCCCCATCGGTGTAGTCCGTGTGGAGATACCGATAACCGATTTCTGACGAAACATTCGGAGTAAACGGGTATCCGATCGTGCCTTGGAGAGTCCACGCCAGATCGGAGCTCACGCCAAATCCTCCGACGTCGCCTTTCGCTGCTAGGATGGCAACTGCCATGCCTGCCTTCGCTTTCCAACAGGTAGGTAACAGAATCGCTACTGCCACCGTGCTCACCGCAAAAAAGATCGCCAGCAGATGGCGTGCAGCCGGAATCGGGAAATCATACCAAAGCGCGCCGAATGCCCAAGCGAGACTACCTAACAGGAATAACGAGGGCACTGCTAGTAGCAGAAACCGGAAAATGAAACGTAGGCGTTTTGTCATGGTTCATATGGGATAAAAATGGACACGCAAAAGAGTAAGCAGCCAAGCCGTATCCATGGCAAGCGCCGCGGATGCTCAATAACGCTTCGACGAAAAGTGAGGCAGCCTCTATCATTTGTCGCTCACGGCTCGCTCAAAAAACTGAGGGCGCGGATTTCCGACCAATATTCAGGTGCTCTTCCAGCGGACGAAAACCCCACATGCCCGCCCGTTTTCGGGGCTTCGAAGTGGAATGACCCACTCGCCACCGCTTCATCACGCGGGTAACAATCCGGGCCAAGAAACGGATCGTTTTCCGCGCTCACGAGCAAGGTAGGTAATGTAATTGCTGGGATAAACTGGCGCGAGCTGTTGCGCTTCCAATAGTCCGCAGCGTTACGGAAGCCATGGATGGGAGCGGTGAAACGATCATCGAACTCCTGAAACGTGCGAATCCGATTGAGCCCGGAAAGATCGAGCAGCTCGGGAAACATTCGCTTTTTCACCCGGATTTTCGCCCGCATGTTGATGAGAAAGCGCTCCATGTAGATTTTGTTAGACGGCTTTGAGAGTGTGCGCGATGAGCACGCGAGATCGCAGGGCACGGAAAATACCACCGCCCGGTGCAGCCGTGGCGAGAGGACCACAGGGTTTTCTCCGAGGTATTTCAAAACGAGATTTCCGCCCAAACTGAAGCCGATGAGATCGACGCTTGCGGCGGGATGGGTGACCAATGCGTGGGAAACAACCGCATCCAAATCCTCCGTCGCGCCGCTGTGATACATCCGCAGCAGTCGGTTTGGCTCGTCACCACAACCCCGAAAATTCCAAACCAGCACATCCCAACCGCAGCGGATCAGCGCGGCGGCCATGCCTTGGATGTATTCCGTGCCGCAATGCGCTTCCAGGCCGTGGGACAAAATCGCCAGGCGCGAGCGACCTTGGTCCGCCCATTCAAGATCGAGAAAATCCTCGTCCGGCAGTTCGAGCCGCTCCGCACGCGTCGTTACACGGGGCAGTTTTCTGAAAAGCGCGGGGAAAATCGTCTGCATGTGCCCACCCGGCAGCCATGAAGGGGCATTGTAACTGGAATTCTCGATCACTGGCATTGTCTTGTCCTTGCGGGCTTCAGCGGCGAGCTTCTCATCGCCTCCGCCAACCCGCAACCCATGAGCGAATTCTCCCACTGGATTTGTGACAGTCCCGGTGCATGATTGGACTTGTCAGCCGCACCGCGCCTGTGTAGCCGTGCCTCAGTTCAAGAACATCCTCTAAAATTCCATGCTCATTTTTACTCTTTGGTGTCTCGTTGGCTTCGTTGTAGGCGTCGTATTCGCCTCCTTTTTTGAATGGACGCTTCATAAATACGTGATGCACCGCCCAGTCGGAAATTTCCGTTACGCCTTCCAAGCCCACGCGGTCGTGCATCACGGGACGTTCAGAGCAAACCACACCTACCATCTCATTGATGAAAAGGATAAAGAAACTATCCCGATGGCATGGTGGAACGGCCCGGTAATCATTCTGATTGGGGTGACGCCATTTTCAATTTTGTCCTACTTTACCGGTCATTGGGCCTTCGTCATTGGTGGATTTAGCGCCTTCACCTCTTACTATTGTTTCTACGAATACATCCATTGGTGCATGCACTTGCCTAAGGCCCGCCGGGTCGAAAAGCCTTGGTGGTTCCGCCGTCTGAATGGTCATCATCTGCTGCATCACCGCTATATGCATAAAAATTTCAACGTGGTATTGCCAGTCGCCGATCTCTGCCTTGGGACCTTCATGGCCCGTGCCAAAACCCATTTCAAACAGGCTGAAGGCCCATCAGTGCCAAACGTGCAGCCGATCACGTGATCGAGTAAAAGAGATTTCTGGAGTTTTCCACAGCACGTTGCTAGGAGTGATCTGCACCCACTCAAATTGATGAAATCCCTACTGCTGCTTCCGCTCCTTGGACTTGCCCTCATCGCCACCTCCTGCCGCACGGCCACTCCGATCGACCCGATGACGATGAAGCCTTCCTGCAGATGCCTCCCGCACAACATGCACCCGCATGACCCTTGCGGAGAAGTGATTGGCACTAAGTAATGCCCGCCTGTTAGGCAAACATCCCGCGCGCGGCGAGATGCCGGAGCCATGGTTCGAATGCCAACTCCGGGCAGTGGTTTTGTGAAAATGCAGCGAGCTCCGTTCGACTCCGCGAGCCATCCATCGCAGCAAGTACCGCATAGTGCTTTTCTGGAAAAAGGCACGGCTTGTGCCACGCATCCACCAAGGGCAAACCTTCGCGCGCGCACAGCATGCGAAACGCATTGAGGCGGGGAAAAGTCGCAGGTTGCGATTCAAAACCCAAAGATTCAATCCGGGGCAAAATCCAACCATTCGTGATTCCATTACACACGAGGTTTGCCAGTTCGGGTGGATCCCATTCCGGCAGCTTCACCATCACCTCGCGCATCGCCACACACGCCGGAGCACACGACCTGATGGCCCGCCAGATTTCCATTGCACTCTCTCCGGCAGGCTCCTTTCCTGCCCTCACCGAAAAGTCTAACATGACATCAGAACGGATTTGCGTCATCAGCGGGGCATCGGCGCGACACAACACCCCCGAGCGGAATGTCCGCCCTGCAGCCGCATCCGCAGCGAGCTGAAAAGCGAATGGCTCTGGGATCGTTTCCGCTAGATGTTCCACCAACTCGTCACTGAGAATGGACGGAATGTTTTCCGCAGGATCGGTTTCACCTATCCAACGCAGCCCTGCGTTTGATGCTGCTCTTACGAATCGATCTAACGGCCATGGATCATTGACCGGACCGAAATCATCGAAAGCAAGAATCGCCGGCCCTTTCGCTAACATGTCATCGATGATTGCAACTTCAGGGGAATCGGGTTCCGTCACGAAACGCAAAATCTCAAGCGCTTGGATCAAATCCCCTCCCCTCGCCTGCTGAATCGCCTTCACCTTCCGAATCACCGGAAACCGCGCCGCCCAACCGCATTCAAGATTGAAACTGATCGTCGCGATTCCTGAATGACTGAGGTTTTCACGGCAAAAGGCCAGCAATACCTCCTTCACTTCATCCGGCACCCACGAAAAAAAACCGTGGGCGATGATAAAATCAAAGCCAGCACCACCCTCAGGCTTGTAGTCACGGAGACCCGCCGCTTGGAAAACCACGTTCGTAACACCCGCCGCCGTCGCGCGTACCGTCGCTTCCCTAACCGAAGTTTCTGCCAGATCGATACCGATGCATTCGCTCTCCGGCCATCGCATCGCCAGCGGAATCAAATTATGTCCAGAGCAACAACCGATCTCCAAAATCCGCGCCCGGGCGGGAGCCGGTGTTTCTAGGCCGCCCAGCAACGCCGCCACCGCACTCACCGCCGGATCTGATAGGGGGTGACTCATGGCCGGATACACCTGAGTTTCGTAAAGCGAGTGGATGGGATCTTTCATGATAAGTTAGATTCGCCGCACATCCACCCGATCCCAATACATCCGGTCCCGCCAATTTTTGAAAACTTCTTGGTAAGGATCCAGTTGACGCCCTGTGCCCACGGCCTCGCCCGCCACCAGCACCTCGTTCATGCCCTCCGCCGTCCGCAGGCTGCGCACCACTGGGAATTTATCTGATAGAATTTTTCGAGTCAGCGATTGCATCGTGCGATGCCCGGCACCGGTCACGAGGTTCAACGCTAACAAGCCCCCCGGAGCCATCGCCTTGCGCAAATGCATCATCAACTCCGGATTCCATGCCTTTGGGCGAAAGACATCGGTCTTCCCAGCCAAGTAAATATCATCAAACACCACATCAAACTTTCGCTTGTTCCTCTCCAGCCACGCATAAGCATCGCCGATGATCACCTCGATCCCTAACGCTTCTAACTCCATATGCTTCCGTGCCAGGTCCACGATTTCCACATCAATATCAATCGCAGTGAGTTTGCAATCCGGCAGCAAATGCCGCAACACTCGATAGGCCGTTCCACCCGCGAGCCCTAACATCAGGATTGACCGTGGAGGCCCGTCCTTGCGCAGCAGTGCCGCAGCCGCGATGAGATCCCACGCCAACCCCGTTAGAAAACGATTCCGGTGATACAAAGCATGGATCGCCCCCGCCACGCGGAACTCCACCGCCAGATCCGATTTCCAGATTTCCAGCGCTTGAAAATGAGTTTGAACGATCTCGGTGCGGCGCATTGAAAAAAGAGTGAAGCGGAATACGCCAGAGGGAAGCTGGAAATGCGGGTGGCCGGTTCCTGGGCTCTGCCATGGGGATAATATCTATTCAAAGGGAAGATTCAGGCACCGCGAATCATGCGAATCTGGCGAATGAAGAGAGGATGGTGAATAAGGAAAAAACGAGAGCTGTCTTTTATGATTCGCTCGATTCACATGATTCGCCGTGCCTAAAGCTCTTCATCCTCGGTCGTCGATTGGCCCGCGAATTCCACCTATCATCATTTTTGCGAAGCATCCGCCGGCGCGATCTCGCGGACCAAATCATCCGGCACCAAGACCATGGTATGCGGCGCCTCCCCGGCCGGCAGCAGCACCACCGGCGCATCGGTGATCTTGTCTTCATCGAGGTCAGTGATGAGGCCGATCGTTCCAAGGGTGCCGAGGCCCGCATAAAGCACGAGCGAGAAACGGCGGTTCAAAGGGTTTTCCGCAGCCACCAGCACCGCACTTTCTGGGTGGGCGTAAGTGGCCCCGCGTAGCATAAACGAGTGCGGGCCAAACGAAATCGGAATCAGTTTTTGAAACCGGGCTGCCAACGAATTGTTACCCGGATGCCCCAACAGAATGAGATGGTGATTCTTCAGCTCATCCTCACTCGCTCCGGTATCCGCCTTCACCGGCACCACGAGTCCATGTGATCGGCGGCGCAGCACGTCTTGTAACATCATGGCGGCCTCACGATTCGCACCTACTTCGTCGAGCGTGCCATACAGAATGAGCGAGTCCTCCATCTCATCTTCATAGCCCAGAACCGTAAAAGGCACGCCATTGCCATACGATGAAATCCGGTATTTATCCACCACTACTCGGCGCGGAGCAGCTTTCGTGATGAACTCAAGCGTATTCTCCAATTTTTCTAACCGGGAAACGTTAGAACTCTCCCCGTCGGCGGTTTCCACCGTGACGTCCACGGTTAGAGGAGCGCTCGCTTCACCGCGCCGGACGTTGATCTTGGTGCTCCAACGATCACCGTCTCGGTGGATTTCTATTTTCCCAAGCTCTAACACGGGAAGCCCGGGGTGGTCGAGCCAAGCGTCGAAAAACCCGGACCAACTCCGGCCGGTGCCTTTCTCGATGAATGCCTGAAACTGTCTGGAACTCACCGGTTTGCCCGCGTTTGCCTGCCCGAATTCATCCATCAGTGCATCGAATTTTTCTCCCCCCACCAAGCCCCTCAGACTGTGCAAAAGAAGCACACCCTTACCGGAAGAAATCTGATTCCACGCGACATCATGATAACTCACGCGCAATTTCGAAAGTGGTAGCTCCTCACCACTCCTTGCACCACGTTCATAGGTGCAGCGAAAATTACTCAACTCGGTTGCTAGATCATCCCGCCCACCCACGTCGTTACCGGACTCACGTGCTTTCTCTTCCAAATACTTTCCGCGCATGGCTAACCCTTCATAAAAGGCAAAACCATTTGCTAACCAAATGTCAGCATCCTCCGCAGGCAGTAAGGTTCCATGCCAGAGATGCGGGTGCGGCGGCTCAGCCGCGCTTTCGATTCGCCCGGGATATTCACCAGTATCAGGATCATGCAGGTCCACTGCTAGAGCGCCTAACGCCTGCGGCTCGGTTGCGGGCCGCGATGAATGGAGAATCGTCCAAGGATTCACCACTAAGGGGCGGATTTCAGGGAACTTCTGCCGATCGCCAAACTGGGGTAAGCGGATGTTTCCGACCGGCGGCCCGAAGCAAGCCCAGCTTCGCATTTGTAAGCCGAGATCGGTCGTCGTGACTAACCCATCCACCGCGAAGGCGCTCACCAAGCCGGGTGTGGTGAAAGCCCGCTTACCGAAATCCGCGTCGATGCGCCCCTTGTTCTTTTCATAAAGATCCAGCCAGATCGCGTCCTTATAAGTGGTGACCGGCGAGGCCACCGCAGTCGGCGGCCCGTTCAGCGCGGCGACACTATCCAAGCGCACCCCCAGATCTTTGCAGTTGTCGCAGCTCCAATAAAATCCTTCCGCTCCGTCGATCCACTCATGCTTGCTGCTGCGGAACAACCGATGTTGCCGGGTTCCTAACATGAGTAGCCCGATCTCATTACACTTAAGATCCGCTAACAGCCACTCCGCAGAACCAAGACCGTTAGAATTTTCCGTCATGATGGAGACTACTTGATCTAGGCTTTCCGCATATTGTGCCACTTGTCGCACCCGCGAGGCCAGCGGCGTTCCTGTCATTTCAAAAGGAGTCTGAGAGACGTTCGTTTCCGCCATCAGAATCCCGCTTTCGCTGATAGAATAATCCATGCCGCTGTAGATCCCACCGGGCACCGTCTGCATGACAAAGCGGTGGCCGGAAGCCGGTTGAAGATCGAGCCATACATTAAAATAACAGGCAGGTCGTAGATCATCCGTCGTGACATGACCGAATACAATTTTCCCGTCCCGGGTCGCGGCACCATTCGCAGCAAATGCGGCACAGTGCCCCGGTGGTCGGCGGCGCGGGGCGGGCGGATGAAAGTCATCGGTGATGTTAGGTGTAGCCGCCACGGCAATGTTCAGCGCCTCAATTTCGATCGACATGTTTAGCATGACGATGTCTGACAAATCGAGCGGATGCCCGGCATATTTTGCGCCCGCTGCCGCTGCCCCATCGGCGATTCCCTTCATCTCTTCCAACAGTTCCGGAGTGAACTTCCGCGCGAACATCGTGTTGACGAACTCACGCCTCACCGCCCAATTTTCCTGAGGCGATGCGGGATCTCCTGCTGCCGCGAGGACACCGATGTAGCCCGCAATTTCTGGAGCCATCAACCGCCCGTGTTGTAGTCCCCGCTCATAGGGATTGCCCTCGATGTGCAACACCGTCCATCCCGCCTGCGGATATCGATAGCCAGCACCGGAGCGCTGGACGGTTGCCGGGTCAGGCTGAAAATCCAAGGTGCCGCCAGTGAGTGCGGACAGCGAAGAGAGAAGTAAGAACAAGAGACGAAAAACTTTCATAGGACCACGGCTGAACCTCATCGAAAACAGGGTGGAATTGCAAAGCTAATGCGGCAGACACCCAGAAATAACCACCCCATCAGGTGGCCCGTTCGAAGGCTTCGCATTGAGAGTTGCTAAAAAATGGCAGGGCGCTAGGAAGCTGCCGCATGCAACATCTCCCCGCTTCCTTCTTTTTACAAATGGCCGCAATCTTACTCGCGTGCCGGGTGGTAGGTTGGGTGGGGCGGAAAATCGGGCAGCCGCAAGTGGTGGGTGAAATGATCGCAGGTGTGCTTCTAGGGCCCTCACTTTTCGGCTATTTTTTCCCGACTCAAAGCGCCCAACTTTTCACCGCGGACACGCGGGGCATGCTTTTCATCGGGTCCCAGTTAGGTGTGGGGCTTTATATGTTTCTGGTAGGGATGGAATTCAAAACGGAGCTCTTCCGGAGCCGAGTCCGAAGTGCGGCGAGTGTCTCAATCGCCGGAATGGTGGTGCCCTTCATCCTTGGAGCATTGCTGGCTCCATGGCTGATAAAAATTCCCGGCTTGTTCTCTCCGACGACGAAAGTTTACGAAGCGGGGCTCTTCATGGGCGCGGCCATCGCTATCACCGCATTCCCGATGTTGGCGCGGATCATTTACGAGCGCGGCCTTTCTGGAACATCACTAGGCACCCTGGCTCTAGCAGCAGGTGCGATCGACGATGCCGCGGCATGGTGTGTGCTGGCGATTGTGCTAGCCAGCTTCAGCGGGGATTCAAAAATGGCGATCATCGCCATCGCCGGGGGCACGCTTTTCGCGGGGCTGATGCTCACGGTTGGCAAGAAGCTGCTCGCTAAGTTAGGGACTATCGCCGAGCGCGAAGGCAAAGTGAATCCCACCCTGATGGCGATCATTTTAATGCTGTTTTGCCTGAGCGCTTGGTTCACTGACACCATCGGAATCCACACGGTCTTTGGTGGATTTATTCTGGGAATCGCCATGCCACGCGGCGTGATCACCCAAGATCTAACGAAAAAGCTCGAGCCATTTACCGTGATTTTCCTGCTACCGATGTTTTTCACCTACTCCGGCCTCAACACGCGCCTCGCGGTGGTGTTCCAGCCTTCGATGATGCTCGTCGCTATCGCAATTCTGGTCGCCTCGATGGTGGGCAAGGGTGTCGCCTGTTGGGCTGCTGCTAGATTGACCGGCGAGGATAACCGCACCGCCCTCGCAGTGGGAGCGCTGATGAATTCCCGTGGCCTGATGGAGTTGATCATCATCAACATTGGCTTGCAGAAAGGGGTGATCGGCAGTGGACTGTTCGCGATTCTCGTGATCATGGCCGTCGTAACCACCCTGATGGCCAGCCCGATTTTCGAATATGTTTACGGCCGCCATGCGCGGAAGGCAGGTGCGCTTGGGCTCGGTGGCATCGACGGATAGGTTCTAAAAACCATGAATTTCGGTATCGTCGGAACAGGCAGCATCAGTGCGATCCACGCCAAGGCCATCGCTGCGATGGAAGATTCTACGCTGCACTCTGTTTATAATCATCGTCTTGAAAGCGCTGAAAAGCTCGGGTCTGAATATGGAGTGAAGGGATTTTCGGATCTGGATAAATTCCTTGCCGATCCTCAGTTAGAAATCGTCACCATTGCCACACCATCCGGTGCGCACTTCGATTCGGCGATGGCTGCGCTAAAAGCCGGCAAACATGTGATCTGTGAGAAACCTTTGGAAATCACTACCGCCCGCATTGATGAATTAATTGCAATGGCAGAGGCCACCGGAAAAGTCCTTGCCGCCATTCTCAACCGCCGTTTCCACCCGGCAATGGATGCTTTCAAAACCGCCTGCGAACAAGGTCGCTTCGGCAAACTCACTTCCGCGTCCTGTTATATTAAATGGTTCCGCGACCAAGCCTACTATGACTCCGCCGACTGGCGTGGCACTTGGGCTCTCGACGGCGGTGGCGCGCTGATGAACCAAGGCATCCACAGCATCGATGCGCTACTCTACCTTGCCGGTCCGGTGAAATCCGTGCAAGCCGCCACTGCTTGCCTCGCACATGAGCGAATCGAAGTCGAAGACACTGCCCTTGTGTTGTTAGAATTTGAAAATGGTGCCTACGGCGTGGTCGAGGGCTCCACATGCAATTGGTCCACCACGGGTCATCCTGCCCGCATCCAGCTTTGTGGGACGGAGGGCTCGTCGTTTCTAGCAGATGAAACATTTGAAATATGGGATTTCAAAAATCCTTTTCCTCACGATGCTGAGATCCATGAAAAACTCATGCGTGGAAGCGAAGCCGGCCTCGGCGCGAATGATCCAAAGGCGATCAAGTACCTCCAACATCAGCGGAACTTTGAGGAGGTGATTTCTGCTATCCGCGAAGGACGCGAGCCCACGACTTCATCGCAGGAAGCGCGAAAATCCGTAGCGCTGATCGAAGCGATCTATCAAAGCGCAGCGAATGGCGGGGCGAGAGTTTACCTGTAAACGACGAATATATTGTTAGAATGTTTCTCAAAAACATTTCCCCTTGAAGGCGGTAAGGCGAAGACGGAGCGGACGAGGCTCCATTATCAAGCAAGTTTTTCAGCGAATCGAGGATCTCAACGGTAAGCGCCTAACCGTCATGGGTGAGGACGAAAGGTTCTGACAAAATATCTGGGACTTTTGATCACTCAATGTTAGAAAAAATCTAAGGACTAACCCTGTCAACTTTTGATATGGTTCGGCTACGTATTCCTGAGCCCAACAGAACAGCGGTGACGATCAATAATCCGTTGGTTGAAACTTCAGGCACGGTGTTAATAATAAGCTGAGAATTTGAAGGATTGATGGCTGTGGTAGATTCAAAGACAAGTTCATTGTTGTCGTTACTGTTGTCGAGTGTCGTGAGCGCACCGCCGATCGCAAGTGTGCTTCCGAAATTAGATTGCGCGTAACTTAGAAAGTTGGTGTTAAGCGTTATTTGGATAAACGTTCCGTCGCTGCCGGAAGAAAGGTTAACTCTTGAACTGTAAGCTATGCCGTCGCCGAGGTCGTTATAGATAGCTACGTTCAAAACATTGCTTCCATTCCCCGTAATCAGCGACGAGATACTAGTGCTTTCGAGGGCAAAATTGGTATAGATTTCTGAAGAGTCAACACTATGGTACCCGGTGCTAGGATTGAACAGTCTCAATGCTGCGCCTGTGATTGCGTCACTACTTGGAATCGTGGATAGGTCGAAAACGAAATAATTACGGAAATACTCGTTATGACCCGCATTGCCCGCGATATAATTTCCGGATAGGGTGCCTCCGTTGTTCTGGTAGTGGCCACGATTTCCCGCATCTAGCGTGTAACTTGCTGCAAAACTAATTGCCGTTCCAGTTATCAATAGCGCGGCTCCGAGAAAGATATTTTTCATATATTGTCTGTATTGATAGAAATCTGCTTTTGAGATGAGAGCCATTGGGAGAACCGATCGTCGAACCGGAAGACGGGGATAAGGGAGTTATAAACTTACGTCATCGACGGGGTGAAAATTTCCGCCCGGGCCTGCGGCAGTGAAACAGGAAAGAAGCAGCGCGGGATAACGGTGATTCTCTAGCAGAGAGACAGACGTTTAGCCTCATCCCAAGCGTCTTCCATCTGAGCTGGAGTCGCGGCCTCAAGGGAAAGGCTGGAGGCTGCTAGAATGCGTTCCATTTCTCCGAAGCGGCTTTCAAATTTCACATTCGCGGATGCCATGATCACTTCCGGATCGGCGTTTCGGAAGCGGGCGAGATTCACGAGGGAAAACATGAGGTCGCCCATTTCCTCGGAAATGGCGGCGACATCGTGCCCATCGATAGCGGATTGCAGTTCGAGTAATTCCTCACGGATTTTGTCGAGAACTCCGGATTCATCTGGCCAATCAAAACCGACTTTCGCGGCTTTTTTCTGAAGTTTTGCGCCACGGATCAAGGCGGGCAATCCCTTGCCAATACCATGGAGATAGGCGGTTTCCTGCTCGCCTTTCTCAGCGCGTTTGATTTCGTCCCACTGCCGCAAAACGCCATCGCTGGTGGCGACATCGCTCCCTCCATAAACATGCGGATGGCGGCGAATGAGTTTTTCACAGATGCCCCGGGCGACGTCGTCCAGATTGAAGCGCCCGGTTTCTTCAGCAATTTCGCTATGAAAAACGACCTGCAATAACAGATCTCCGAGCTCTTCCTTGAGGTGTTCGTGATCGCCACGTTGGATGGTATCTACCGTTTCGTAAGCCTCCTCGATGAGATTCGGAACGATGGATTCGTGCGTCTGCTCGGCATCCCACGGGCAACCACCGGGGGCGCGTAGGCGGTGCATGATTGCGCGCAAGCGGGCGAGTTGATTCCCGGCGTCTGGGGAGTCGATCATTTCAGCGTCAGTCATTAGGGGGCTTTCTGGCTATCAGATACTTTTTGAAGGGTCATGCGCTCCTCGTCTGTGAGGCTCTGAAATCCTTGGGCGGAGATTTTATCAAGAATGCGATCCAACTCCGAATCTTGTTCCTTTTCCAACGAGCTGCGCGGTCTGATTTTTGTCTCGGCGGGATGGGAAAACGCTTTGGGCCGAAAAATTTCCACTTCGCTACCACCACCTAACAGCCATGGATATTTTACGAGGATGAAACCCAAAATTGCTCCACCAAGATGCCCGGCTTCCCCCCCTTCGTTGCCACCTAACTTGAGGAGGATCGAACCGATAGAAATGGCCATCAACGCCATCGCGAGCTGACGCATTGAAAGTTCGATCGGAGGAAACAGCAGAGCCACCCGCAAGCTCGGAGCGATCACCGCCACGCCGATGAGGATTCCGTAAATTCCAGCAGAAGCACCCACTAGGCCACTCCCATAGTTGTTATATGGCAATATTCCGAGAAAAACGAGAAGCGTGAAAAACACCGCTCCTGCAGCGCCGCATAACAGATAGAAAATCAGAAATTTCCTCGACCCCCACCAGCGTTCCATCCATGGGCCAAAAAAGAAAATACCCAAGCAATTAAAAAACACATGACCGACGAATCCGTGGATGAATTGGAAGGTGAAAAATTCCCAGATTTTCCACTCAAATACCGCCGACTGAATCGCAAATGCGCCGAAACTACGGATCGGACCATTCGGCATGTCGCCTTTCAAAATGAGAGTATCGAGAAAATAGATCCCGAGGTTAAGGATCAGCAACCATTTCACCACAGGAGTGACCTGCGACATCATGCCATTACCCGAGTGATTGGGTTTGCGGTAGTAATCTCGGTCGGCCATGCCCATGTGGCTGAGGGGTTACCACGCCATTGCCCAGACCGCAATGGCCAGGTGAAAAAACTGTCACCGAGGAATGTTTCGCGAGTCCTCGTAAATGCGCTTAACATGCGCCGTTGGCTCACTCAAAAGGTGGCCGCCGCCTCAGGGTTTCACAAGCTTGGGGCGGCGGCGGCCCGAGCGGGTCGCGTTTCAACCTACCCGCTCGTCGTTGATACGCTTGGTCAACTTCCGGCGATAGGACGTGTAGCGTTGCTGTAAATCCTGATAGTCGCTCGCTTTGCTCGTTTCGAAAATGTATAAGTAGATGCTTATTAAAATGGGGATAAGCCCAAAAAACGCGAGCGCTCCGCTACCCTGTACTGCACCAGCGGCGATACAAAAAAGCCCACTCCCAGCGAAGAGCGAACCCCCGATGATCGCTGCCGTTAGGGAGGGCTCGGAAACATTTCCGTTTTTATCGCGACTGAGCAGCGACCCACGGAGATGGTCCCACTCTCGGTCGAGCCTTTCAAGATCGTTTTGGAGTGCGATCACTTTGAGGTTGCTCGCCAGTTGATCCGACGTGCGCTCGATTTTATCCAGCTGCCGGGTGTGGGTCACGCTGGCATCATGGACCACTTCGAGTTGTACATGGCAGTAGTTGCAGGTGACATAGCGGATCGATTCGTCGATCTGCAGGTCCGCGCCGCAGCCTTGGCAGCAAACTTTGGTGACTTTCATTTCCAGTGCTTAGGATTTTTTCGCAAACACCAATCCTGAACGTGATGGCGTGTAGATTTGCATCACTCCGTCTGGTGTGACGGGGTAGTCAAAGTTGTGATCGACCCGTCCGTGACCGCCAGTTTCGGTTAGGTCGGTATCGAGAATGATTTCGCGAACTTCCCCACTCGGCACATGAATCGGGTAGCCGAAGACCGAGTCCCCAACAGAAAAGTTGAAAACGAAAATGAGATTGCCGCGTTCTGCGACGAGGATCTTTTTTTCGTGATCGATGTAGAGGCACTGCGCGGGTGGCTTGGAGAGGATCTCGTATTTTTTTGCGAATTCCATCAGCTGCTGGTCAAACTCGGCAAGCCAAGCGTATTTCAAATCGGGGTTGTCCACCAAAGACCACTGACGGCGGCAATAATGATAGGACCAACCGTTGCCCTCACGCGGAAAATCTAACCACTCGGGATGTCCGAATTCATTGCCCATGAAAGTGAGGAAACCTTCGCCCCCTAACACCAGTGTGACGAGCCGGATGAGCTTGTGCAGGGCGATGCCGCGCTCAATGGCCGGATGTGGGTCTTTCTTACCCATGTGCCAGTACATTTCCTTGTCCATCAGCCAGAAGGCGAGTGTCTTATCGCCGACGAGCGCCTGATCGTGGCTTTCGGCGTAGGCGATGGTGGCTTCTCCATAGCGGCGATTAGCGAGCACGCCCCAGAGTTCATCGATGTTCCAATCCTCGTCGCGGCTGTGTTTGAGCAGCTTGATCCAATAATCCGGAATGCCCATCGCGAGTCGAAAAGAGAAACCGACACCGCCATCCGCGATGGGCCTGCAAAGCCCCGGCATGCCGGACATGTCTTCACCGATGGAGATGGCACCGGGCTTAAACTCTTGGATGAGCTGGTTCGCCAGTTTCAGATAGAGAATCGCCGAATCATCCGCATCGCCGCCGAAATAATCGTCGTAGCTGCCGAACGACTTGTTTCCGCGTGAGTAGTAGAGCATCGAGGTGACGCCATCAAAACGGAAACCATCGAAACGGAATTCCTCAAGCCAATAACGGACGTTAGAAAGTAGAAATTGGCGCACTTCCGGGCGACCGTAATCGAAACATTTCGAGTCCCAGCCCGGATGGTCGCCAAGCGGGCCATCGTGGAAATATTGGTGGCCGGAGCCGTCGAAATTATTAAGCCCTTCCGCGATGTTTTTCACCGCGTGCGAGTGGACAACGTCCAACAGGACTGCCAGCCCAAGGCCGTGTGCGGTATCAATTAGATATTTCAAATCCTCCGGCGTGCCGAAGCGCGAGCACGGCGCGAAGAACGAGGAAACATGATAGCCGAACGAGCCATAATAAGGATGCTCCTGCACGGCCATCAACTGCACGGTGTTGTATCCCCCTTTAATTACTCGAGGTAAAACGGAATCCGCAAATTCGCGGTAGCTGTGGACGCGCGGCTCTTCACCGGCCATGCCAACATGGGATTCGTAAATGAGCGGCGCTTTGATAGAAGATGGATCGAACTCATGTTTCCAAACATACGGGTGCGGAGTGTTCCAGATCTGCCCGCAGTAATCGTGCGTCGTCGGATCCTGCACGGTGCGGCGGATGCAGGCTGGAATCCGGTCGCGCCGTGAGTCATCCGCGCCGTGAATGTGAATTTTCACCTTTTGTCCATGGGCGAGTGCATCGCCAGGAAGCTCGAGCTGCCAGACGCCACCGTTAGAAGGATCTAGCGGATTTGCATCGCGGTCCCAGTTGTTGAAATCACCGATCAGTGAGACCGCTTTGGCTGCGGGTGCCCACTCACGGACTGTCCAGTTGTTAGTAGTCGGATGGAAATGGATGCCCACGTATTTGTGGCCAGTGGCATAGGAGGCGAGGGACTTCGAACCCTGTTGGATGGATGCAAGGGCTTCAGAAAATTGTTTCATCCGCCGCTCAATCGCACCTTGATGGGGTTCAAGCCATGGATCATCGCGGACGAGCTTGGGAGTGTCTGTCATTGCGCTCTAGAGATGGCGGATCGTGGCGATATCGAAAAGATAATTCCGCGTAGTGGATCAAACTTGGGGCTTGGAACAGCGGTTCCGGGCCTTAGCATGCCGCACATGGCGCATTTGGGCTTGGATCTGTTTATCATCGGAATTTATTTTGCCATCATCATCGGCATCGGGGTGCATTTCAGCCGATTGAACCGGGATGTATCGGACTTCGCGCTCGGTGGGCGCTCGATTCCATGGTGGGCGGTGCTGGCATCGATTCTCGCTTCAGAAATCAGTGCTGGCACTTTTTTCGGAACACCGGGGGAAGGATTTCGCCTGAGAAATTACACCTACGCGCAGTTGATGATGGGCTACCTGTTAGCGCGAGTGGTGGTCAGCGCCGTTTTTATCCCGGCGTATTACAAATACAACGTGGTGAGCATCTATGAATTTCTCGAACTGCGCTTCGGACCGCGCACCCGTCGAATGGCGAGCGTGATTTTTCTGTTGACTCGTTCACTGGCGAGCGGGTCCCGCTTGTGGGTGCCGACACTTTTGTTAGTCGTGATTTGGAATCACATGAATCCGGGAAATCCGTTGGGAAATTGGCAACAATTCTGGTTCACCGGGGGTGCGCTTGTGCTGATCACGATTCTCACTGCGGCCTACACGGCGGTTGGCGGAATCAAGGCGGTCATCTGGACGGATGTGCTGCAAATCGCAGTGCTGTTCGGTGCGCTCGGGTTCTCCGTCTGGTATTTGTTAGGCCACATCCCCGGCGGCTGGGAAGGCGCCAAAACCCACCTCACCGGACCGCACGATCTGAAGCTGTGGGAGTGGCAGGGAGATGCGCCAGCGGACACACCTTGGGGCAAGATCAAGAGCGTGCTGGAAAGCGAGTTTACCGTCTGGGCCGGGTTTTTCGGCTCACTTTTCGTAACACTGGCCACGCACGGCACGGACCAAGACATGGTTCAGCGCATGCTCACGGCGAAAAACAAACGCCAGAGCGCAGTGGCCACGATTCTATCAGGGCTTGCGGATATTCCGGTGACTTTCGCGGTTCTAACCATCGGCATCCTACTTTCGGTCTATTACGGCCATGTCGTGCATGATCCAAATCTGCCGATGACACCGAACGGGCCGGACAACACCCGGATTTTCCCCTACTTTGTCGTGGATGTGATGCCGGGCGGATTGCGCGGACTGGTAATCGCTGGGGTGTTAGCGACGACAATGGGTTCGTTAGGCACGGCGATGAATTCCCTGGCCACCAGTTATTCGCGGGATTTCCATTTCCGCTGGTTCAAGACTCCAGACGATGATCAAGCACGCGTGCGAATCATCAAGCTTAGCACGGTAGCCTTCGCGCTGGTGTTGATTTTTGTCGGACTGGCGACTGCATTCGTCAAGGCGCACAACCCCAGCCTGAGCATCATCGGGATTATCCTCGGAAGTTTCGGCTACACTTACGGTTCGTTGTTAGGAATTTTTGTGGTGGGCTTGTTCACGAAAACACGTGGCACCGAAGTGGGGAATCTAATCGCGATGGTGGCCGGAATTATCGGCGTGGCCTATCTGAGCAATCTACCTAACGACCTCTGGAAAATGATCTCCGGCTCCGTGCTCTACACGAATTTTTCATGGCTACCCGTGATCGAATTCCCATGGCGCATCATGGCAGGTACGCTGATCACCGTAGCAGTGGCGGTCTGTTTTAAAACACCAGTGTCTCGCGGTAAGAACGCAGCTTGATCCGTGAGATTCCGAATCTGATCGGTTTTCTGCAGCGGCAATCGTGAGACACAGCACGATCTGCACGACCTTTTCGAGACTGTGACGAAATATAACCAAATCGTCACATCGCTAATGCTTTGTTTTCAAAGGAATACGACGATTTAACAAAATCGGCACCACTGATACTTCACGAAGCCTAAGCAAATCGGAGGTCAAGTTTTTAAAAAAATGATCCGTGGAACCCTTGTGGAATACGGCATCCATCCACCAACTGTTAGGTGATCTCAAAAAGATTTCCCATAAGCGTAAATGATCCTCCATCTTCTCCTCCTCGCGGTGTTGAGCCTCTCGAAAGGCTGGTAGCGGAACGAACAAAACCAAATTTCAAAAAACTATCAAAAATGGAATCCGAGGATATGGCAGCGCAGGAGATGATGATCGAACCCGAAGAGTGTGCGGCGAATGGCCGAGGCTGGACGGAGGTTTGTGAGGCCTTGCGCGTCATGGTAAGTCCAGATGCTTTTCAGCGCTGGTTCGGCAACGCTAACTGGATGGGCGTGGAAGATGACGTGGGCTCAATTGCCGTTCCTGGTGAAATTCATCAGGTCTGGATCGAGACAAATTATCTGCCAGAACTAACCATGGCAGTCACCGGAGTCTTTGAAGACGTACGTGAAGTGCGAGTGACGGTTAGCGAGAACTTGTCTTCCCCTGAAAACGGCCACTCAAATTCTAGCAGCTCGCACTTTCGCCCCACAAAAGCGGCCACACTTGAGGGAGAGGCACTCGACAAACGCATTAAAATCGCTGGCTTAAATCCGGCGCACACCTTCGCCAGTTTTGTCGTCGGCGCGAACAGCCAATTCGCCCACGCCGCATCGGAAGCGGTCGCTAAAAAATCCGGCATCGGTTACAATCCACTCTTCATCTACGGCGGCCCGGGACTGGGTAAAACCCACCTCATGCAGGCGATCGGCCAGGAGTTGCTCCGCCGCCAACCGGGTTCCCGAGTGATCTATCTAACGTGCGAAAAATTCACGAACGAATTCATCGACTCCGTGCGCCGTGGCGACATCGAAAAATTCCGCCGCCGCTACCGCAGCTCGGATGTGCTGCTCATCGACGATGTTCAATTTCTCGCCGGTAAGGAACGCTCGCAGGAGGAATTTTTCCACACTTTCAACACCCTGCTGGATGGCCGCAACCAAGTCGTCCTCACTTGTGACCGCCCAGCCTGCGAAATCAAGAGCCTCGAGCCGCGTCTCATTTCCCGGTTCGAGTGTGGGCTCACCGTAGAAATTCAGCCGCCGCAGATGGAAACGCGGATGGCCATTCTCAAGAAAAAATCGCTCGATTGGAAAATTCGCGTGGACGAGTCCATCCTGAGTTTCCTCGCCGAAAAAATCCGAACCAACGTCCGCCGCCTCGAAGGTGCCCTCATGCGGGTGGCCACTTACGCGTCGCTCGCCGGAGAAAGTGTGACCGTCGAAAAAGTCGAGCACCTGCTGCGCGACCTCATCCGCGAGGAGGCGAGCCGCCAAGTCAGCATCGACTCTATCCAAAAAGTGGTCGCCGAGCATTTCGACGTCCGCTTGGCCGACATGACTAGCCGCCGCCGCCCTGCCAGCATCGCCTTTCCCCGCCAAGTCGCTATGTTTCTCAGCCGTTCACTCACCAAGGGCTCGCTCATGGAAATCGGCGAGGCTTTCGGTGGCCGCGATCATGGGACCGTGATCCACGCCTGCAAAAAAGTGACCGAGCGGATTAGCGACGAGCCCGGATTGAAAGAATCCATCGCCCGGATTGAGTCCCAACTCCGGCGCTAAAAACATTCGGTTCAGGAAACTTCACAGAAGGCTTGCCAAGGCGCAGCGAAAACAGAAACTCCATGGCAACAGCTATGAAGTTTCGCATCTCCAAGGAAGCATTTCTCGACGGCCTACAAAAGGTCCAGCATGTGGTCAGCTCACGCACGACCCTGCCGATTCTCTCAAACGTCTTGATCGTGGCCAAGGATGGTCGCATCCAGTTCACGACTACCGATTTGGACGTCGGGATCACTGGCTCCGTCGAGGCCCAAGTCGAAAAAGAAGGAGCCACGACTCTGCCCGCAAAGCGCCTTGTGAGCATCATCCGCGAATTGCCCGCCAGTGAAGTGGAAGTTTCCGTGGACGCGAAAAACCACGCCTCCATTCGTTGCGGCCCATCGTTTTTCAAAATCATCGGCCTCGGTGAAGCGGAATTCCCGCCACTCCCGGATTTTGAGGGAGCCAAGGTTTTTAAAATACCACAGGCCACCCTCCGCGATGGCCTCAAAAAGACTTCTTACGCCATTTCCACCGACGAGACACGCTACGTGCTCAACGGGATTTTCACTTCATTTCGCGATGGCAAAATGACCCTCGTGGCCACCGACGGACGCCGACTCGCGATGGTCGATGCCGACCTCGAATTCCCCGCTTCCCACGAAACCGACGTCATCATTCCGACCAAGGCCGTCCAAGAACTTCAGCGCCTTCTCGGTGATGCCGGCGAGGTGATCGTCAAGCTGAGTGACAGCCAGATTTCCTTCACTGTCGGTGACAGCCTGCTCGCCAGCAAGCTAATCGAAGGGAACTATCCGAACTATCGTCAGGTCATTCCGGGCGACAGCAATGAGCGCGTGGTGATTTCCCGCGAGGCTCTGCTAGAAACCGTCCGCCGCGTTTCCCTGCTCTCCTCGGACAAGTCAAACTCCGTCAAACTCGTCTTCAGTGAGAATCACATCGAAGTCACTGCGAACTCACCCGACGTTGGTGAAGCGCAGGAATCGATGGACGTGATCTACCAAGGCCCGCCGATGCAAATCGCTTTCAACCCAGAGTTCCTTCAGGCACCGCTTCGCGCCTTGGACACCTCCGATATCTATCTGGATCTCATTGATGAAATGAGCCCCGGAGTTCTTCGCATCGAAGGCACTTTCCTATACGTCCTCATGCCGATGCGAGTGACGAACTGATTCTAGCAGGCTTCATCTGCGATTCAGTTCATCCACCTGCTCGTTGAGAGTAAAAAAATCATAGATCCAGCCGACGAGAAATAGGCCGCCTGTGAGGAGCCAGATAATCCCGGTGCCGATCTTGCCCATGTAAAAACGGTGGATGCCAAAGACCCCAAAAAAGGTCTGAAAAATCCACGCCAATGAGTAGTCGTAAGTCCCTGCAGTGAAACGGTGATTTGCGTTGCGATACATCCCGGGAATCAAAAAGAGATCGATCAACCAGCCGACGCCTAACAATCCACCGGTGAAAAGCCAGATTGCCCCGGTGACAGGCTTGCCAAAATAAAAACGGTGCGCACCGGTGAATCCGAAAATCCACAAAAGGTAGCCCATTGATTTCAGATGCGTCTCCGCTTTCATTTCGCTCATGCACGGACTTTGCGATATCCGCAACGTTCACGCGATTAAAAATCCAGCCAGTTGTTTGGTATGGTCAGGCGAAACTAGCGACCAGTTTCACGGCCATATCATGGATCGCGGCGGTTTGCGTCGGATCTATCAAATGCCCATCTTCAGTGAATGCCTCGTAAGCCTTCCCAACACTGACCTGCTCCGGAATCACCGTGATATGAATGTTTTCCAAAAACGGACGTAGCTGGACTAGACTGCGCGCTCCTCCATAGCCACCAGGTGAAGCTGATAGAATGGCAGCTTTTTTTCCACTGAGAACCAAGAGCGGTTTTTCATCCGGCGATGTCGAGCGTGACACCCAATCAATCGCATTCTTCAATGCTGCGGTGATCGTGCTGTTATACTCAGGTGATGCGATGATCAGCCCGTCATGGGAGGCAAAAAGGGCTTTCAGTTTTTGAGCAGCTTCTGGCATGCCCTGTTCTGCTTCTAGATCTTCATCAAACAAAGGCATGCGAAAATCCCGGAGCGAGATCAGCGTGACTTCAGCACCGACATCACGTGCAGCATTCGCGGCGATGGCAGCAAGTTTCTGATTGTAGGATGCGGCGCGAAGGCTACCGCTGAATACAAGTATGCGTGGACGTGTCATGATAGATTCAGGCGTTTGTGGTTTCGAGAAATGGATAGTCCGTGTAGCCGGCCGGGCCATCGGCGTAAAAAGTGGAAGGATCGGGATCGTTCAAGGGCGCTCCTGTTCTGAAGCGTTCTACCAGATCGGGATTGGCGATGGCGGCCTTACCCCATGCCACCGCATCCACCGCGCCTGACCGGATGGCTGCACGGGCGCTTTCTGCGGAGAAGCTTTCGTTAGCAATGTAAACCCCACCGAACGAATCCTTCAGGGATGGGCCGAGCGCGGGATTGTCGAAAGACTCACGAGCACAAATGAAGGCAATCTTTCGTTTTCCGAGTTCGCTCGCAACGTGATGGAAAACCGCCGAGATGTTCGAGTCACCCACACCATGGGCATCACCGCGAGGAGCGAGATGCATTCCCACGCGATCCGAACCCCAGACGGAGATGACCGCATCGGACACCTCTAACATTAGACGCGCGCGGTTTTCGATGGAGCCACCATATTCATCTATGCGTTTGTTAGAGGAGTCCTGAAGAAACTGGTCCAGCAAATATCCGTTTGCACCATGAATCTCAACACCGTCGAACCCGGCGGCTTTCGCGTTTTCCGCAGCGCGGCGATAATCGTCGATGATCCCCGGAAGTTCCTCTAACGACAGCGCGCGGGGAGTGACGAAATTTTTCATTGGTCGAATCAAACTGACATGGCCTTCCGCCGCGATCGCGCTGGGCGCAACCGGCAAGTCTCCATTCAGATAGATTGGGTCCGAAATGCGACCCACGTGCCAAAGTTGGAGTAGAATCTGTCCGCCGACATCGTGCACAGCCTGCGTCACCAACTTCCACCCTTCCACCTGTTCTGCGGACCAAATGCCCGGCGTGTTCGGATAGCCCACGCCCTGCGGCGAGATGGAGGTCGCTTCTGAGAGAATCATCCCAAACGAACTACGCTGGGCATAGTACTCCGCCATCATCGCATTCGGGACCCGCCCGGCGGATGCGCGTGTCCGGGTGAGCGGAGCCATCACAATTCGGTTGGGAAACGTAAAGGCTCCGGCTTTGAGAGTTTGAAAAAGTGGATCAATCATGGTGCCTTACCTTTGATGCGATTCACCTCAGGTCAAACGGAAACACTGACATATTTCCGCGAGATGACGGGGAAAATTACGCCGGATTTTAATCATCCGCCCAATCGCTTGCTTGCGCACTCAATCCAGCAGATTTCCATAATGCTTGCGGGCGAGGGACATGGATAGGTCGAGAATCCCTTGGCTACGCGTGTGTCGCAAGGCTTCGTCTGACATAGCCGCGCACTCGGCATAACTTAATGAACGGATCGCATGGCCGACCCTAGGCACCTGTTGGGGCCCCACCGATAACTCCTCTACACCCAAACCGATGAGCAAGGGTGTTAGGCGAATGTCTCCTGCCATTTCGCCGCAGATTCCCGTCCAGATCCCGTTGTCCGTCGCGGCATCGATGGTCCGTTTGATCAGACGAATGACCGCCGGGTGGGTGGGGCGATAGAGCTCCGCGACGTGCGGATTCACGCGGTCTGCGGCGACGGTGTATTGAATGAGATCATTGGTGCCGATAGAAAAGAAGTCCACTTCTGGCGCAAGAATATCTGCACAAATGGCAGCGGCGGGAACTTCGATCATGATCCCTACCGGCAGGTGTTCATCAAACGCTACCCCTTCCTTATCTAGCTCATCCATGCAACGCCGGACCATTTCTTTGCTCCGCCAAACTTCGGATAGACCGGAGATCATGGGAAACATCACAGCAACTTTACCGAATGCACTCGCCCGCAAGATGGCCCGAATTTGTTCACGAAACATCGCTGGACGCGCTAACGAAACCCGAATGCCCCGCCAGCCGAGAAATGGGTTAGGCTCGGGATCGGTTAGCGGCTCCACGGGTAATTTATCACCGCCGGCATCAAGCGTGCGAATGATCACGGTGTGCGGCTGCATTTCCGAAGCGACCCGAGAATAAACTTCGGTCTGACGTTTTTCGTCCGGCATCTCCTCGCCATTGAGGAGAAGGAACTCCGTCCGATAGAGTCCGATGCCTTTGGCTCCACTGCGTTTCACCAAAGGCAATTCTTCAATGATCTCGATATTCGCCGAAACAGTTAGCTCGCGACCATCCACCGTCGCGGTCGCGGCACCGCGCATCGCCTCGAGAGAGCTGCGGACTTTGGCTTTGATGTCACTGAGACTTTTGTAGCGCTCTAACGTCTCGGCGGTGGGATGAAGAATAAGTTTGCCGGTATAACCATCGAGGATCGCCGGAGCGAGGGCGATCACGTCGATCACGACTCCCTCAAGTCCCACGACGGCGGGAATACCAAAAGCCCGTGCGAGAATCGCCGTGTGTGAATTAACGCTACCCTGTTCGGTTGCAAATCCGAGCACGTGCTTTCGATTCATCGAGGCGGTGTCCGAGGGCGCCAAATCATAGGCCACGAGGATGTGCGAAACATCAGGGCCCTGTGGGCGACTGTCGCCATCGTCACTGAAATTTCTCAGCACCCGCTGGGCCACATCCTCAATGTCCACGGTACGCTCCCGCAGATAGGGATCGGGAATGCGCCTCATCGCTTCGAGGAAATTTTGCATCACCGCATAAAACGCATATTCGGCGTTCTGTTGGCGGCTGGCAATGGCATTGTGCACTCGATCCACGACCGAGCGATCTTCCAAAATCATGACGTGAGCCTCAAAAATTCCCGCCTCGTTGTCTCCGGCGAGATCTTCAAGACGACTTTGTAATTCGATCAATTGGCGCTTAGTCGCTTCAAGCGCTGCTTTAAAGCGTTCTTGTTCACGGCTGACCTCGGCTTCGGTGATTTCATAAATCTCAGGAGCCGTGAATCCCCGCGCTACGACATGAACCGGAGCAATGGCAATCCCGGGAGAGGCGGGGATTCCCTCATAGATCACTTCTGGCTGAATTCCGGCTTTTGGCATGTCCTAAAGGCATAGTGCTTCCGATTCGGGGCGAGGTTCAAGACACAATTTCCCGGAATTTTTGCGGCCGATTGCCGCTTGGGTGCATGTAAAAAACGGACTTTTGACGCAACAATGGGTTGCGTATCTCAGAGATGCTGTAAGGTTCCACATCATGAAAGCGATCTCTCAAATTCTCACCACCATCTCCGCAGGAATCTTCTCCAGTGCCGCACTGGCCGAGCCATTGGACGTCGGGGCCGCCCTGCCCGTCATTGAACAAAAGAACCAAGACGATCACGCCGTGAAACTCGCCGAAGTTGGAAGTGCTGGTTATCTGCTAGTTTACTTTTATCCGAAAGCCGATACCCCCGGCTGCACCAAGCAGGCGTGCAGCCTTCGAGATTCTTATGCGGCTCTCACCGACAAAGGCGTCAAGATTTTTGGTGTAAGCATGGACAAGGTTCCTGCGCAGAAAGCCTTTAAGGACAAATACAAACTGCCCTTCGATCTTCTAGCGGATTCGGATGGTAAAGTTGTAAATGCCTTCGGGGTGCCCAACGCGATGGGATTCTCTAAACGGCAGGCTTTCCTTTTCAAAAACGGGAAACTGGTTTGGCGTGACCTAAGTGCAGCCACCGACAAGCAAGCGGAAGATGTGCTTAAGATCCTCAATGCCAAATGAGGCGTAAAAGTTGTTAGGCCCGGATGACGGTTTCTCGTATTTCGTTAGAAAATTCTAAGCTACCTTGATTTAGCCCTGTGTGCGAAGGGATTCTTTGGGTAAGCGTCCTGATAAACTTCTCATATTCGATTAGTTCCATCTGGCCGTCGTGATGCTCAATGATTCCCGTTAGGCTTTCAACCCAGTCGCCTGAGTTGAGATAGTGTATCTCCCCCACTTGCTTATCCTCGGGTGTGTGAATGTGGCCACAGATGATTCCATCGCATTTCTTGTGGCGGGCCAGTTCCTGCAAGAGTTGCTCGTATCGGTCCACAAAGCTTACTGCCGATTTCACCTTCGACTTCACGTGTTTGCTGAGGGAAAAGTATTCCTTCCCCCGCCACGCCCGCCATTGATTGTAAAAGCGGTTTACCTTCAGTAGGAAGTCATAACCTACGGCACCCAGTGATGCCAGCCAACGGTGATTGGTGGATACACTGTCGAATCCATCACCATGCACCACCAAATAGCGGCGCCCGGCAAATGTGGTGTGAATGTGCTCTTTGAGTACTCTCAATTTCCCGAATGCTAGAGGCAGGAAACGTTCCAGAATATCATCATGGTTGCCGCGCAGATAGATGACTTCTGTATTATCACGTTCGATCATCTTCAGGATTTTGCGGATCACGCGGCTATGGCGTCCGCTCCATTTACCACCCCGGCGCAATGCCCAACCGTCGATGATATCCCCATTCAACACTAACTTATCACAGCGGATGTGCTTGAGAAACTCCACAACTTCGCTCGCTTTACAAGCAGGTGTGCCGAGATGAATGTCTGATAGAAAAACCGTGCGGCAAGAATACTTCGGTCGCTTTCCGAGCTTGTAGGACGGCGCAGCGCTTGACGGACGGCTGATGGAAATATCCTTGAGGCGATGCTCAAATTCCTTCACCACCTGATCCCACCCTAGGGCTTGTGCCGCTTCACGCGCGGCCTGGCGCATGCCGTGGTTAGGGCGCAAGCTGAGCCCGCATACCGCGAGCTTCACGAATTCCGCAGCATCTCCCTTAACCGCCTTGAATCCATTTTCGCCTGATTTCACGTGAACTGCAGAAGCCGCATAATCATAACTAACCGTGACTAAGCCACTGGCCATGCCCTCTAGCAGCACGTTCCCGAATGTCTCAGTTTCACTCGGGAAAATCAGCACATCCGCAGATGCATAGTGATGGGCCAATTCTTCTCCCAATTTGACACCCACGAAATGCACCCAGTTATATCTTTCGGCCAATTTCTCTCTCAGCGGTCCATCGCCCACCACCACGCATTGCACATCAGGGACCGTCTGACGCAATTGCTCGAACGTGATCATGGCAAGGTCAAAGTTTTTTTCGGCCGCCACCCGCCCGACGATCATGGCCACAGGTGCCCCAGCACGGGCACCCCACTCGGAGCGGAGACGATCACTGCGTTTTCCGGGGGTATACAGCTCAGTATCCACACCTCTGCCTAACAAATATACTTTCTCAAATCCTTCAGCCACCAGTTTATCCATCACATCGCGCGAAGGAGTGAGTGTGCAGTCTGCACGTTGGTGGAATTTTTTCAGATAAGCCATCGCGACGGGTTGCAATCCGCCCATGCGATATTGCTCCATGTATTGATGAAAATTTGTATGAAATCCAGTTGCCACCGGAATGCCCAGAGCATTGGCAGCTTTCAAAGCAGACTTGCCAAGCGGGCTTTCCGTCGCCACGTAAATCGCATCTGGACGTTTTTTCATCCACCGTGCGCGCAATTTGAAAGGCTCCGGCAATCCGACTCTAACTTCCTTATATCCCGGAAGGGCAACTGAGGGCGAACATGTTTCCCCCTGCTTGGCGAATCCCCCGGTATGGATCACATGCACTCGGTGGCCCCGCCTGCGCATCCCATCACACAGTCGCCCTAGAGTCATCGCCACTCCGTTCACGTCTGGGGCAAAGGTATCTGTTACGACATCGATTTTCATCAGGGGGTGAAATCTTTATAAATTTCAACTCCATAAAACATTATCCAAGCATTGCAAACAGGTCCCCGTTTGTGGCGATTTCGTCACATAAGAACGAATACAAAATTCGCAGAGGTAGCCAACACCGAGGAAATCACGGATAAATGACTTCCTTGAGAAAGAGCCCATCTGCGGGAGCACAGAGCGGAGATTTTCCTAACGGAAGCCCCGGAGCTTGATCGAGCAGGGCGGCGAAGTCATCTAACCGGATTCGACCTTGTGCGGCATGGACGGCGCCACCAGTGAGGAGACGGACCATTTTATAGAGGAAACCATCGCCTTTGTAGCTGATCTGATAGCCGTCTTGGAGAGTCGTGAGTTCCACGGATTCAATCGTGCGATACCAGTCGATTTCCGGCGTCTCATTACCTCGATAGGCGGCGAAAGCGTGAAAGTCATGGCGGCCAATAAAAAGTGCGAGAGCGTCCCAAAGAACATCTGCATCGAGCTGGCGCGGAATGTGCCATGCGAGCCCTGCCTTGAGCGGCGGCAAGATAGGATCAGTGCAGAGATCGAAATGATAGATTTTTCCGCTAGCAGAAAAGCGACTATGGAAATCCGCCGGCACTTCCTCGCAAGCCATCACACGGATGGTGGCGGGAAGTTTACAATTGAGCGCAGGCACCCAGTTAAAGGGATTCATGGTGAGTTCCGGCGGCGCGTCGAAATGGGCGATCTGCGCGAGCGCATGCACTCCGGTGTCCGTCCGCCCGGAGCCGTGAAGTCGAATTGGCTGTTTTGCGACCTCCGCGATCGCCACTTCGAGGATGTCCTGCACGGTGTTCCCGCCAACCTGCTTTTGCCATCCGTTATAGGGGCGACCATCGTAGGCGGTTGTTAGTTTGAGGCGCATGAAGATGTTGATGGTTCAAAGTTGATAGTTGATTGAAAGATCAAGAGGTGAGCATTTATTCTTCGCGAACAACTATCGACTATCAACCCTCCCCCATCCAGATATTGAGAATTTCCACAGCGGCAGCTTGGTCGATGATGGCTTTTTGCTGTTTCGCATTGCGACCGGCTTCGCGGAGTTTTGCGGCGGCGCTGGAGGTTGTGAGTGTTTCATCCACAAAGATCAGCGGGATCGTCGGAACCCGCTCGCGCAGGAGATCGGCGAACGCGCGCACTTTGGCAGCAGAGGTTCCTTCGCTGCCATCCATGCGAATGGGCAGGCCGAGCACGAGGGTTTGGATTTTGCGAAGTTCCACAAGACGTGCGATGCGCTCGATGGGGTTTCCCTTGCTTTGATCGATGGTCTCGACGGGGTGCGCGAGGATGCCGAAGTCATCGGTCGCCGCGATTCCAATGCGGGCGTCGCCATGATCGATGCCGAGCGCGGGGTGTAGGGAGGTTGTGGGTTGAGAGTTGATGGTTAGATTGGAAGAGGATGAATGAATGAAGGCCGGGATGAATCCCACGGTCCGTTTTGTACGATTTTAATTTTTCTATCAACTATCAGCTCTCAAGCATCAACTTTAAAGGAGTGCCGGTGGTAGGACGGCGGAGAGTTTTTTAATCGCATCTGCTTGGTGTCGGTTGGCGATGAGGATGGCATCTTCCGTCTGGACGATAATGAGATCATGCACGCCTAACAAGGTGATGCGTGAACCAGGACGAGCGTTGAACACGATATTTTTTTCTGAACCGATTTCAGTGATTGGTTCGTTAGAGCGGTTGTCATTGCCGGTTTGATCGAGGTATTTCGCAACGGAGATCCACGAACCGACGTCGTCCCAATCAAAGGTGGCCTCGATGTTAAGGACGCGGTCGGCCTTTTCCATGAGCGCGTAATCGATCGAGATCGGGGTGAGCTTGGGAAATTGCGCGGCCACGGTGGCCGGGATGTCATTGGATCTGCGCAGTTCTGAGATGAAATTCGAAAGCTGCGGCGCATGGCTGGTGAGCTGCTTGATCACGGTGGGGAGCGACCACACAAACATGCCCGCGTTCCATGAGAAATTTCCCTGTGCGAGAAATTTCTCAGCGAGCTCGGGATTGGGTTTTTCCCGAAAGCGAGTCACTTCCACGGGTGAGTGTTCGCACTGGAGGCCTGGAATGTTAGCACGTCCGCCGCGTTCGATGTATCCGTATGATGGGCACGGCCACGTCGGTTTAATGCCAATGGTGACTAGTCCGTTAGATTTCAGGGCGGCGGCGAGCGCATCGCGCATCACGGAGTGGTAAGCGACGGTGTCTTGGATGAGCTGATCGGCGGGCAGCACCATCATGAGCGCATCGGGATTGCGAGCAGCGATCAGACCGATGCCAAGGGCGACCGCGGGCGCGGTATCGCGTTTTGCTGGCTCGGAGAAAATGTTTTCCGGCGGCAGCATGGTCGCGATTTCACGCACTCCCTGAATCTGTTGGGCGTTGGTGAGGATGAGAATATTTTCCAAAGGAACAAGGCCTTCGAGTCGTCTAATCGTTTGCTCCAGAAGGGTTCCGTCTCCGAAAAGGTCCAGTAACTGCTTCGGGCGCGCATTGCGGCTTAGGGGCCAAAATCGGGTCCCAGAGCCACCAGCAAGAATCAGTGCGTAGATGTTTTCAATAGCGGGCATATGTCGGAAGCTTGTCTTAATCGAGCGAGTTGGAAAAGCGGGAATCTGTAACATTTTCCTTTTCCAAGGTTGTGGTTAGTCCCGGAAAAGAGTAATCAAAAGGCATGGCAGATGAGTATTCCGAATTGGCGACCCCCGCGTGGATTGAAAACAGCGCTCTCACCGCACCCGCATTGCTCGGCGCGGCGGCGGGTCTGCTATTGGGAGATTTGATGCACCGAGGTGCTCGCCGTGGCGTCGGAATTGCGCTGGGCGCTCTGGGAATCGCTGCGTTGCTGCCATTCGTAGTCGGCGGAGTGACTGGCTTGGTGACCGGTCCACGCAGCAAATTTGGTGTTCGCCGGAACATCCAACGCATCCGCGATGCAGGAATCGTATCCTCAGACTACGACGGTGTGGATAAAGAACTTCGCGAGCAAGGCGTACTCTAAGACATTCGTTTGGCGGTGACAGGAACCTCTCTGTGTTATTTTTAGGGGAAAACCACCCGCGAGATAACAGGGAAGTGGTCGGAAACCATCGGTCGATCTCCCGAGAGGATTTCTGCGTCCGCAATTCTCGCACCCTTGCTCACCAAGATATGATCTATCTTCAGATTGCCCTCGGTACTACCCGTCCAGAAGTGCAGTGTCCGGCAGTTTTTCTCACCCGGATGCAAGGCCTGAAATGTATCTAGCAGCCCATTTTGCCACATCCTCTCACTTCCCGCCAGGCGCGTTCGCTTGCCAACTAGATAGGCCATTCCGGCGTTCGACTCGTTTGAATTGAAGTCACCTAGCAGAATCACCGGCTGATCAGCATGTTTCCGGGCATCGATTCTATCAGCAATCAGGATGGCCGCTTTTTCGCGTGATGCCTGGTTCTTGTGGTCCCAGTGCGTGTTGAATACATAAAACCCGCGCCCGGTCGAACGATCTAACAAATGCAGCCAAACCGCCACGCGCGGAATCTCATTCCCCCAAGTTTTTGAAGCCACAACTTCCGGCGTATCAGAAAGCCAGAATGTCCCACAGTCAGCAGCATCCGCTTCGAAGCGATCGCGTTGATAGAATAATCCGGAATATTCTCCCGCCCTTTTTCCATCATCACGGCCCACACCAAAAAACTCATATTCCGGGAGCGATGCCCACAAATCAGCCGCTTGTCCATGCAAGGCTTCCTGCACACCAATAACGTCGGGGCTCCGCGCACGTAACAGATGCACCGAACCTAACACCCGCTGTCGCCAGGCCCGAGAACCAGTGTCTCCATCGTTTTCATAGCGCACGTTGAAACTTATCAGCCGCAGTTCTAATGCCCCATCTGGCCTCATGGGCACTGATTTCGGTAAGGCCATGGTCCGACTGCGCTGGCAGTCGGATAGGCACGCCACACCGAGCGCTAATAGGAGAAAATGAAGTGCGCGTCCCATAGTGTAGATCGCTCTAAAGGCAGCGGCGGCCACAGACACGCCGCTATATTTCATGACATAAAAAAGGCTGCCTCCAAATCGGAAGCAGCCTTTTAAAAATAATGATGCGCGGATCAGTTTGCTGCGACGGCGGCAGGAACCACCACATTCACGCGGCGACCGTCTTTGTCGAAGAATACGCGGCCATCCACGAGAGCGAAAAGCGTGTGATCTTTGCCGATTCCGACGCCAAGGCCGGGATGCACTTTCGTGCCGCGCTGGCGGATGATGATGTTACCCGCAATGACAGCTTGGCTGCCGAATTTTTTCACGCCGAGGCGCTTGCTGCGTGAGTCGCGACCGTTCTTGACGGAGCCTTGTCCTTTTTTATGGGCCATGGAAGTAGGTGAGTGAGGGGTTGAATCAGCCAGCGATCGAGGTGATCTCGAGCGTGGTTAGAGCACGGCGAAAGCCGATCGTTTTGTGAAAGCCCTTGCGGCGCTTGAACTTGAAGGCAACGCCCTTGGGTCCGCGATATTGGTTGATGACCTTGGCAGTCACGGAAGCACCTTCGACAAGAGGAGCACCGATTTTCACGGAGTCGCCTTCACCGACGATCAGCGCGTCAAACGTGATTGTGGAATCGACATCAAGGTCGAGCTTCTCGACATCGAATTTGTCGCCTTCTTGGATGCGGTATTGTTTACCGCCGGTTTTGATCACTGCGTAGGCCATGGCCGTAATGGGAAATGAATGAATCCACCCAGTTGGGCGGGCGGGGAGAACACCACGGCCCATCCCCCTGCGCAAGATTTTTTTACTCATATTGTATTTTTCTCAAAAAATGTGTTTCGTGCACCTCGGCGGTCCGCCCCCGCTATTTTCCCGAGTCACCCATCATCTCAGTTTTCTTTTGTAATTTTGCATCACCCACGCAATCTCCGGCCGTCTTTACGAATGAGCACGGTTCTGGAAACTATCGATGGCGGCACACGCTATCTCGAAAAACGCGGAATCGAAGACGCCCGGCGAAACATGCAGATGCTCGTCGCCCGCCAACTGAGCTGCACGCGGATGGACCTTTATCTCCGTTTCGACCATCTCATCGAGGAATCCGACTTGGTGCCGCTGCGCGAAACTCTGAAAAGACGCGGCGAGGGCATTCCGCTCCAATATTTGCTCGGCACGGTTTATTTCCATAAATACGAATTTAAAACCGATGTACGTGCCCTAATCCCGCGCCCGGAGACCGAAGAACTTGCCGAATGGATCTTAAAATGGGATCTGCCCCCGGATTCCCAAATCCTCGATATGGGTTGCGGCTCGGGCGTGCTCGGTCTCACACTCGCCAGCGAACGGCCCGGCTGGCAAGTCACACTCGCGGATGTTTCCCCGGACGCTCTCTCTCTCGCCGAAGAAAATGCGACAGCTCTTGAGGTGAAAAACGCCGCTTTCCTCCACAGTGATCTATTTTCCGCCGTCAGCGGCACATTCGATGGCATCGTCGCGAATCTCCCTTACGTCCCGGATTCCGAGCGATCGACGATTTCCCGCGAGGTCAGCCACGATCCGGCACTCGCGCTTTTTTCCGGCCACGACGGATTGGACCTCATCCGGCGCTTCATTCCAGAGACATTCAGACACTTGAAACCCGGCGGCTGGCTGGTTTTGGAAATTGGCCATGATCAGGCTTCACAAGTCGTCGAAATTCTCAAAACTACCGCCTTCGCAGACATTGAAGTAAAAACCGATCTCTCTGGAATCCCCCGCTTCCCCTTCGCCCGGCGTCCATGACGCCAATTTCAAATCTCAGATCTCAAATTTCAAATTCCTCATGGACAAACTCGTAGTTCACGGCGGCTCAACTCTGCGCGGCACCATCAACGTTTCTGGCTCGAAAAACGCCTCGCTGCCCATTCTCGCCGCCGCCCTGCTCACCAGCGATGACTGCATCATCCGCCGCGTGCCGGACGTTTCAGACACGAACTATATGATCCAAATTCTCAGCGCCCTCGGTGCTGACGTCGAGCGCTCGTCCGGCACCGTCCGCATCACTTGTGCGGATATCATTGAAGAAGCGCCCTACGAACTAGTCCGCCGGATGCGCGCTTCAATCTGCGTGATGGGCCCACTGCTTGCGAGAAAAGGCCGCTGCGTGGTCTCCCTTCCCGGCGGCTGCGTCATCGGGGATCGTCCGATTGATCTGCACTTGCGCGGCTTCGAAGCACTCGGGGCGAAAGTCGAATTCGAAGGCGGAAACATCACCCTCACCGCTCCTAACGGCCTGCGCGGCGCGGAAATCGACCTGCGTGGCACCCACGGCCCGACCGTTCTCGGAACCGACAACGTGATGATGGCTGCCACTCTAGCAGAAGGCATCACTGTCATCGAGTCCGCTGCTGCCGAGCCGGAAGTGCTCGATCTCGCGAATTTCCTTAACTCCATGGGCGCGAAAATCACCGGAGCCGGCACCCGCCGCATCGTGATCGAGGGTGTAAAGGAACTGCATGGCGTCGAGCACACCGTCATTCCAGACCGAATCGAGGCTGGCACCTTCATGTGCGCCGCCGCTCTGGCAGGTGAAGGAGTCACGCTGCGTCGCGTTTGCCGCGAGCACTTGAAAGCGATCACTGCAGCCATCGAACAATCCGGGCATCGTGTTGATTTCAATGAAGCCGGAGACATTTGCACCGTGCACCGCGGCGAGGGCAGCCTCCAAGGCGTGGAAATCAGCACCGCTCCTTACCCGGCCTACCCTACCGACATGCAGGCGCAAATGACCGCCTTGTTAGTGACCACTCCTGGCATCAGCGTGATTAAGGACACCATTTTCCCACAGCGATTTATGCATTGCGCCGAGCTGAAGCGCATGGGTGCCGACGTCAAAGTGGACAATGGTACCGCCGTTGTTCGCGGCGTCGCCCAGCTCTCCGCCGCCCCCGTCATGGCCTCCGATCTCCGCGCCTCCGCCGCGCTGGTGTTAGCCGCGCTCACTGCGAAAGGCTCCACCGAAATCAGCCGCCTCTATCACATTGATCGCGGCTACGAGCATATCGATGAAAAACTCCTGATGCTCGGAGCAAACGTCGAGCGGGTGAAAGACCGGTAATGTCTGTAGTGTCAGTCTGCGACGACAGGCGCGGATGCGTTGACATGCTCATTGTAATTTCTACCGCCGCCTCGCCGGAGCTTTTCTAGCAGACGCGATTTCCACAATCAAACGGTGCAAAATGAGTCGATGGTCGAGGCTGGTGGTGACTAAGGCTTGATCGGCTTTCAAGGTCGCTTCCATGACATGTTGCAGACCGGAGAGCTCGAAGTTTTTCGCGTTCTCGGCGGCGAGGAAGATGGGGAAGACATTGACGCCGGAGCCGTCTTTTTTCTGCGGGAGCCAGGCGCGGTCGGATTCTGGGAGGCGGTTGAGGCCGCCGGAGAAGGCGTTGTAGTTGCCGGTCGGGACTTTAAATTTTTCGATGATCAGCTTCGCCATGAACAGGTTTCTAACAACACCGATGATGGAAGCGCGCATGATGCCGATGGCGGATTCGTCGGCTTCGAGCTGTTGGTCGATGAGCTGGATGGCGCGGGCGGCGTTGCCTAACTGGATGGCCTTACCGATTTCAAAAACCGCGGCGGCGCGGCTGAGCGGAACGAGCACGCGGACGTCGTCCTCCGTGACTTCGCGGCGTTCCGTGCCGAGATAGAGATCGAGTTTTTCCAGTTCGTTGCCGATCTGTTGGGACTGCTCACCGGCAAGCATGACAAAGAGAGCCATGGCGTCCGACTCAAAACTGAGGTTTAGCTCACGAGCCCGCTTGGTGACGAACGAGGCGACGCCGTCTTGCCAACCCTCTCGACTGGTATCGATGCGGTCGTGGACTTGGACGTCGGCGGCTTTTTCGATAAATTTCCAAAAACCCCGGCGCTTGTCCACGCCATGGGCGGTCATGAGGAATTTCACGCCGTTAGGGATGCCGCGTTCGAGAGTGGCCTTGAGACTTTCGACGCCGGCTTCAGTGCGCTGCGAGCGGCCGGTGACGTTGTCGGCGAGGAAATTTGCGTTGCGCAGCCAGACCACTTTGTCTCCGCCGAACATCGGGATGGTGAGCAGGGCTTGCACCGTGGAGGAGCAGATCTCGAAGGCGGACTCGGAGTTGTCTGCGATGCCGTCGATGGTCTCGTGGGTGAAGCCATCGTCCACGCCGCCGGTGAGCTGGTTGTAGAGGACGAGCGCCTTTTCGCGGACAAGTCCCTCATCGCTGCCGACGACGGCGAAAAAATTACCGGCGTTTTTAGGGGGAGTCTTTGATTTGGCGGCCACGTAGATTTCGTAGCGGGAGGAAACATCGGCGGCAAGCCTGTCGAGCGGGTGAACGCGGCGCATGCTTTAAAAATCGTTGGGAAACTCCGCCGCTGCTGATCCGCGAATTTCGGATTGGAGAGAGGCACCGCGAATTTGGCGAATCTTGCGAATCAGAGAGGTCGTGAAATTTCCATCCCGCGCTCATGAGACATCATGGTCATCGGTGGCGCTCTTGTTGATTTTTCTTAAAAAGATACGCTCGATTCGCCAAATTCGCGGTTCCCTCAATCTCTCCTTCGTCCTCAGGTTGTATTGACGCCCGCCCGTTCATCGCCAATTTCAATTCACATGATTTTTTCTGAAAAACAAATCGCATCGCTGGCTAAAACAATGTCCATCGAGGCGGAGGATCTCTCCGCGTTGATGAACCACGGAGCATCCCATTTTTACAAAGCGGGTGAGTATTTATTCCACGAATCTGCGCCGCGGCTATGGATGGCGATCGTGGAAAAAGGCGAGGTCGAAATCATTCGTGGCAACCACGGCAGCACCACCCGCCTTGCCACGCTTACCGCCGGGACGGCATTCAGTGAAGGAGTATTGTTAGATGATCTGCCTCACTCCGCATCTGCGCTAGCGCTCAGCGATGTGAAAGTCTGGCTGATCCGGCGCGAGGTGTTTGACGAACTCCGCGCGAGCAAGCCGGAGATATTCTATCGGATGGTCGGCCATATCGCGCGCCGCTTGAGCACCCGGCTGCGTGCGGCTAACGAGCGCACCTCTTCCAGCAAGGCTCCCGAGGAGGCGACGTGGCGCAAAGAGCATGATTCGTTAGGTGAGCGTGAGCTTCCGGATAATGCCTACTACGGCGTGCAAACCTTGCGTGGCATGGAGAATTTTCCCATCTCCGGAATCCAACTCAATCACTTCGGCCACTTCGTCCGCAGCCTAGCCTACGTAAAAAAAGCCGCCGCCACCGCCAACAAGGAGCTCGGCGTGGTAAAGCCCGAGCGCGCTGATGCCATCATGACGGCCTGTGACGAGATCATCGCCGGGAAATGGCACGAGCATTTCACTATCGACATGATCCAAGGCGGCGCGGGCACCTCGACTAACATGAATGCCAACGAGGTCATCGCGAACCGCTCGCTGGAAATCCTCGGCCACCGTAAGGGCCAATACGAATTCCTCCACCCGAACGACGACGTCAACCGCTCGCAATCCACTAACGACGCCTATCCCACCGCCATCAAACTCGGCGTCATTCTAACATTGCGCGATGCCACCTCCGCTTTACGCGAGCTGAAGCTTTCGTTAGAAAACAAGGCGAACGAATTTTCCGAAATCCTAAAGATGGGCCGGACGGAAAACCAAGACGC
This sequence comes from Akkermansiaceae bacterium, assembly GCA_025363295.1. GTDB lineage: Bacteria > Verrucomicrobiota > Verrucomicrobiia > Verrucomicrobiales > Akkermansiaceae > Luteolibacter. Next base: position 15,554 of record JANYEC010000007.1, on the reverse strand, counting down.
GGTACCGATGACACTCGGTCAGGAATTCAGCGCTTACGCTGCCTCCATCGGCGATGGCATCCGCTATCTCGAACGTGCTTCGGAAGAGCTTCTATCCGTCAACATGGGAGCCACGGCGATCGGAACCGGGATTAACAGCCCGCCAGGATATGCGGTCCTTTGCACCAATTATCTCGCGGAAATCAGCGGACTACCCGTCTATCTAGCAGCCAATCTTGTGCAATCCACCCAAGACTGCGGTGCTTTTTCCCTGTTGAGTGGCGCGATGAAAGCCGCCGCTGTGCAGCTCTCGAAAATCTGCAACGACCTGCGCTGGCTCTCCTCCGGGCCCCGCTGCGGCCTCTATGAAATCCGCTTGCCCGCGATGCAGCCTGGCTCATCGATCATGCCCGGCAAGGTGAATCCCGTCATCCCGGAAGTTGTTAGCCAAGTTTGCTATCAGATTATCGGCGCGGACGTCACCATCGCCATGGCCTCGGAAGCGAGCGAGCTGGAGCTGAACATGGCGGAGCCGATCATCGCTTTCAATCTGCTCTTCGGCCTCACGCTTTTGAGAAACGCCGCCATCACGCTGCACACCCGCTGTATTTCCGGCATTCAGGCGAACATCGAACATTGCCTCGCCTACGTCCAGAATTCCATCGGACTCGTCACCGCGCTCAATCCCGTGTTAGGTTACGAACGCAGCGCCGCCATCGCCAAGGAAGCTCTCGCCACCGGCGGCAGCGTGTATGATCTCGTGCTCGAAAAAGGCTGGCTTAGCAAGGAGCAGTTAGACGACCTACTCACCCCGGCGAAGATGACACGACCGCGGTAAGTCATTTGCCTTTACCCGCCATGCGTTTGACCAACTCCCCTACTAATGGATTTGGGAAACGCCGACTCGGAGTGATGGCGTAGAACGTTTCCTTCAACTGCGGGATGCGATGGGTTTCCACCAGTTCACCGCGTTCGATTTCATCCCGCACCACCACCGGCGGAACGAGCGCGAGACAATCACCTTCACGGGCTAACAAACGCAGCATTGCCATGTCATCCACCTCCGCCATGATGCAGGGCCGCACGCTCGCTGCGGCGAGTATGCGATCAAAACCGGCGCGGGTGTTGCTTTCCAAGCTCGGTAACATTACCGGCACATCGCGGAAATCCTCGGGAAAACGCAGCCGCTTCTTTTTCCACTTTGCCGTGCCCACGAGACTCACAGGTTGCTCCTCTAGCAGATGGCTATGCCACGGAGTTTCCGCATCGCGGCGGACGGGCTGGTTAGAAAGCAATAAGTCCACTTGATGTGCGTGCAGCATCGCTAACAAATCACGAAGGTTGCCCGAACGAACCACCACCTCGACATCCGCCCGGTGCAGGGCTGGCTTGAGAAATTCTAACTGAAAATTACGCGACATGGTGGCCACCGCCGCCACACGCAGGATTTGTCGGCCGCCGCTCGGGCGGTGCTGCATCACGTCCATCAGCTCTTCGCCTGCACGACCGATCGTTTCCGCGTAGTCGAGCGCGACGCGGCCTGCTTCGGTGAGCAAGAGACCCCCAGGTGCACGCTCGAAGAGTTTGTGTCCGAGGCTTTCTTCTAACTGCTTCAGTTGCAGACTCAACGCGGGAGCAGAAAGATTGAGCTTTTCCGCCGCTCTCGCGAGGCTGAGATCGCGGGCTATTGCACGAAAATATCGCAGGTGGTGGTAGTTCAGGAACGGCATGGCGGCATTAAATAAAACTTATGCAGTTCTTTTAAAGCATCTATTTGTCTAAAACTGCTCAATCGGGCATTGTCGAGGGAATGCAAGCACTGCTCTCCACTTCACTCCTCGCCATTCCCGCCTTACCGCTCCTTGCTGGACTCGCCGCCCGCAGCCATTCCGCCACCACCGCGGGGAAACTCACTATCGGCGCGGCCAGCGGCTCGTTGATCCTCGTATTCGTCGTGATTGGCGGGCTGATTCTCCAAGGCCCGCATGGCGTGCGTCTTTCGCCGCTCGGTATGGAATCCAACATTGCGCTCAGTCTGCGAGTGGATGTGGTCGCGGCGGTCATGGCATTGCTCGTCGCCTTTCTCGGACTCATGGTGATCCGCTTTTCCCGCCAGTATCTCGCGGGTGATCCGCAGCAGGCGCGGTTTTTTTCATGGATGAGTCTGACTCTCGCCGCCGTGCTGACCCTCGTGCTGTCGGGAAACCTGCTGCTGCTGATGGCGGCGTGGGTGGCCACTAGCCTGTTTTTGCACCGTTTACTGCTGCACTACCCGGAGCGGGCGGGGGCGGTCTTTTCGGCGCGGAAAAAATTCGTTGTTAGCCGGATGGGCGATGGGTTCCTACTCGCTGCCGTGGTGCTGGTCTATCACCACTTTGGGACTTGGGAATTTGACAAACTGTTCACTGCAATTGCGGCAGGACATACGGCGGGCTTGCCGCTGATTGGATTACTGTTAGCGGCGTGCGCTGCGCTCAAGTCCGCGCAATTTCCTTTCCATAGCTGGCTGCCGGACACCATGGAAACGCCCACACCGGTTTCCGCATTCATGCATGCCGGGATCATCAATGCCGGGGGCTTCTTGGTGGTGCGTCTAAGTCCGCTGTTCGTCCACGCGCCTACCGCACTTGCCACGCTCGCCGTGCTAGGTGCCATCACGGCGGCTTTCGGCGCGGTGGTGATGCTCGCCCAGCCGAGTGTGAAACGCGCACTCGCCTACTCGACCATCGCGCAAATGGGCTTCATGCTGCTACAATGCGGGCTTGGTGCCTTCGGGTTGGCACTGCTCCACATCGTCGCGCACTCGCTTTATAAAGCACACGCTTTCCTCCATGCAGGATCGACCGTGGGTGCCGTGCCGCGCGCCGCCCTCCACTTGCAAACTCCTGCGCTGGCGCTGGGATTGCTAACAGGCAGCCTATTCGTCGCCGCCGGGGCCACCGCTCTAACTGTATTCTCCCCCGCCACGAAAAACGAATCCGGTGTCTTCGCGGTGGTGCTCGCTTTGGCGCTGGCATACGGTCTTGCCCGGGCCTGGTCCGCAGGTGGCGGCGTGCGCACCATCATGCTCGGAACTGCGGCCGCTGTGGGCATTGCGGGTGCGAGTTTTGCACTCCATGCAGGTGCCTCAGCCTTGTTTTCAAACCTGCCGCACATCGCACCACCGCCGGTCCTAGTCATCGCAACGGGCGCCGTTTTCACTATCCTTTTCCTTTTTCAATCTTTCGTCTGGCGCGCAGGTCACCATCCGCTCGGTCGCAGGCTCTATATCCACGCGCTGAACGGCTTTTACATCGGCACCTGGGCTAACCGACTGCTAGGCCACCTCTGGCCGCGCCACGCTACCGAGTCAGTTAGAATCGCCATTCCTGCTCCAATCCAGCCCTAAAATCTCCTTTTCACCATGACTTCTCTAACCGAAATTTCCCACCCCACGCCTGCCATGGAAGCCTCCATCGAAAGCGCTCTTTCCCGCATCCCGCCGCTTTGGCCGCTCAAGCATTTCGTCGCCGTCAATCCATTCGTCGGGCTGGCTGACCGCTCGTTTTCCGATGCTTGCGAACTCCTCCAACGCACGACAGGTGCCGCGCCACTCCAGTCCGCCGCCGATTATCTCGCCGCCTTCAAATCCGGTGCGATCTCAGCCGCAGACCTCGCCGAAGCCGCAGACGGCGAGTGGACGGTCGAGAAATTGATAGAAGCTCTGAAAAATGCATCCGCCTCGCCAGAGGTCAAGTCGATCGCTACCGTCGCGGATCTACTGGACTCCGAACGGCCGCGTGCTCACTGGAGCGTTTTCATCATCGAGGAAATTTCCAAGTGGTGCGCCATTACGTTTGACGAAAACCAAACCACCTGGTGCTCGCCTTGGCAGTCGTTAGGACTCTACGCCGCTTGGCGCGAGGCCGCCGCGCATGATCGGAACCCGGAAGCCTTCGGGCTGACGGGCTTCCGTTCTTTTGTCGCCAGCCTGCCAGCGGACTCCACCGCCTGCACCGAGCATTGCTTGAAAATGTTAGCCCCTTCAAATGTCAATCTAACCGACTTTCTCCATCGCCAGCTCGCAACGATTTCCGGCTGGGCCGGCTACACCCAGTATCTCGTCCGCGAGGATATGATGCGGGGCGGGGCAAACTCCGCACTGCGTGACTTGCTCGCCATTCGCTTGGCATACGATGCCGCGCTTTTCCATGCATTCGCGCACGACGGCCTTTTTCATGCCGATTGGAAAAAGCAGCTCAGCCCAACAAACGACGCCACCCATCTGGCAGCGCTCGTCCGCTGGCAGCTCGCTTACGAGATGGGCTACCAACGCAATCTAGCAGCAGCCCTTATCGCTCAGCCCTCGGTGATCCCCACGCAGAGGCCGCCGTTTCAGGCAATTTTCTGTATTGACGTGCGCTCGGAAGTTTTCCGTAGGCACCTTGAAACTGCCGCGCCATACGCGCAAACGATTGGCTTTGCAGGGTTCTTCGGCTTCCCGGTCGCCCACCGGCCTGCGGGTTCCGACATCGCCGCCACGCGTTGCCCGGTTCTGTTAGTGCCGCCTGTAGTGACTTGCGAGCCACTCCCCGCCGGACTAAACGCCAGCGCCAAGGCAACACGGGCCGAGGCCGGGGCATGGAAGGCATTTCAAAACTCCGCCACCTCGTGCTTCTCTTTCGTCGAGGCCGCCGGTCTTGCCTTCGGAGCGGCGCTCGCCCGCCGCCGTTCCGCTACGGAATCTATCAGCTCACCCGTGGCTCCCGGATTCGAGGGCGGCGACGATGCCTCCACGGAAACACGGGCTGCGATGGCGGAAGGCGCACTTCGCAACATGAGTCTAACCAGAAACTTCGCGCGACTCGTGCTCATCTGCGGTCATGGCAGCCAAAGTGCTAACAATCCCTACGCCTCCGGTCTCGATTGCGGCGCCTGCGGTGGCCACGCGGGCGATGTGAATGCCCGGCTCGCCGCCACCGCACTCAACGATCCCGCTGTGCGTTCCCACCTTGCTGACAAGGGAATTCAAATCCCTACGGACACCGTCTTCGTCGCGGGCCTTCATAACACTTCCACCGACGGCGTCGAACTTTTCAATCTGGAGCGAGTTCCAACCAGCCACGCGGCGGATGTTAGCACGCTGCGCTCCGCGCTCGCTGCTGCGGGTGCCAGCGCATTGTACGAGCGTGCGCCATCGCTGGGTCTAGCAGACGTGCCTGCCGGAAAACTCCGCGCAAGCGTGAATGCTCGCGCGGCGGATATCTCGGAAGTTCGGCCTGAATGGGGACTGGCTAACAACGCTGCACTCGTCGCCGCTCCACGCAGCCGGACTGCCGCGCTCAAGCTGGATGGCCGGGTTTTCCTGCACGACTACGACGCAGCGGCTGATCCGGATAACAAGGTGCTCACGCTGATCCTCTGCGCTCCGGTCGTCGTCGCAAGCTGGATCAACTTGCAATATTACGCCTCAAGGGTGGACCCGCAGCGTTACGGCAGCGGTAACAAGACCCTGCACAACGTCGCCGGTGGCCTCGGTGTTTTCGAAGGCAACGGCGGTGATATACGCACCGGCCTCCCACTGCAGTCAATCCACGATGGGGAAAAATTCATTCACGAGCCACGCCGCCTAACGGTGTTCATCGATGCCAAACGAGAAAACATCGACGCGGTGCTCGCCGTCCAGCCCGGCGTGCGTGCGCTTTTCGACCACGGCTGGATCCACCTCTCCGCCCTCGAAGGAACAAGCTGCCACCGCTACTCGGCGGATGGTTGGCGGTCGATGGCCTAAGGAGATCATCCTTCCTAGAAGAATCTGATCACCCAAAGGGTTAATCCCCCCTTTTACACATGGCTCTTGAGATCAGGTTTATCTGCGGTTCATTCTCTTTCTAGCATAAACTAACAACAGCTCATTTCGCCGCTGCGGGTTTTGGCTGGGTGATCAATTGAAAATGATCCGTGCGGAAGGGGGTGACGGAATGAGCGACGTCCGGGTTCAGCGTGCCAAAAAATTCTTACTGTTCAGCTAAAGAAATCCCCGGGGGCCTTGATCATTTCACCCGAAGACCGCAGCGACATGATAGGCAGCGGCGAAAATAATGAGCTGCACACCGCCAAGCGCAAGCAGGCGGTTGAACGCCGGGCCGGGAGGAAATGTCATCACACCCCACATGATTCGCAAGCCTAACAAAAATACCGGTGCTCCTGCGATCGCCAGTGCCGGATGATCGAAGGCGATCCAAGCGAGACCGGCGAATGCCGCGATTTTAACTTCAAGCCAGATCACTGCGACGGCGACTTTCGGGCCAAAGCGCACAGCCAGAGTGCGCTTGCCGGTGGTGGCGTCTTCTTCACGATCGCGCATGTTGTTGATAGAAATCAGCACCGCAGATAGGAGCCCAATTTGTAATCCTAACAGCCATGCTTCGCGCGGCCAGCCACCGGTCTGGATGAATACGGTGCCCGTCACGGCGACGAGGCCGAAGAACACAATGACGAACAATTCGCCCATTCCTCGATAGGCTAACGGAAATGGCCCACCGGTGTATCCATAGGCGAGAAACAACGACGGAATGCCAATGGCGATGATCGGCCAGCCACGAGCCTGATAGAGCACCACGCCGCAAGCCACGGCGAGTCCGAGAAACAAGGTCGCGAGCCTCATCACGGTTTTCGATTCCATCATCCCCGAGGCGGTCACACGCGTCGGGCCGAGGCGGCGCACGGTGTCCGCACCTTTTTTCGCATCGATGGCATCGTTGAAAAAGTTCGTAGCAATCTGAATCGAGATCGCCCCGCCGGCGGCGCAGAGCGCTAACAGAAGATTAAAATTTCCACTCAGTTTCCATGCCAGCACGCACCCCGCCCACACCGGCACGATGGCTGCGGGCAGCGTTTTCGGACGTGCGGCGAGCAGGCAGGCTTTGAACAGGGCAGGCACGGCGTGAGTGAAACCCGAACGAAGCACGAAGATCGACCCATTTCGCATCTTCCAAAGGTTTTTAGAGATTGCCTGACTGATAGGGATCTGGCATGGAACCTTGGAGCAACTCAAAATTATGAATACCCACATTAACAATCCTTACGCCGTCGGCATGGTTTCCGAATCGCCGGAGTCCGCGCGTGCTGAATTTATCCGCAAGACTTATGCGCACCTAGCCGGGGCGGTGGCCCTTTTTGTAGTGCTGGAATGGGTATTTCTCAGGATGGGCTTGGGAGAAACGGCGTTGGGACTTCTCGGAGCCAGCAAGTATTCATGGTTGATGGTGATGGGTGCCTTCATGGCGATTTCCTGGGTGGCCGAGCGCTGGGCGACGAATGGATCCTCTCAAGCCATGCAATACGCCGGACTGGCGCTCTACACCGTGGCGGAGGCGGTGATTTTCCTGCCGATGATCGTGCTGGCCATGGTGATGACACAAGATGGTTCGCTCATTCTCCAGGCCGGGCTTGTCACGATAGCGATGGTGATCGGGATCTCGGCGGTGGCGCTGACAACGAAGAAGGATTTCAGTTTCCTCGGCGGATTCCTCAAGATCGGTGGGTTCGTGGTGCTGGGATTGATTGTGGCTTCGTTCATCCTACCGATTTCCCTTGGCCTGTGGTTTTCCGCAGCGATGGTGATTTTTGCATCCGGCTCGATTCTCTATAACACGAGCAACCTGGTCCATCGCTATCAGCCCGGCCAGCACGTTGCCGCTTCGTTATCGCTTTTCGCGAGTGTGGCATTGCTGTTCTGGTATGTGCTGCGTTTGCTAATGAGTTTGAATCGGAACTAATTGATCTTATGAAAAGATCAATCCGCCCCTGGTTGCTCGCTCTAAGCTTTCTTTGTGCCGCAACTGTTCCGGCGTGTGTGAGTCCCACCGCCGCGCGCCCTCCCGCCAGCAGTAATCTATCAGGAAAAACGGATATCCCAATGCTCGTTCCGGCGGGAAGGGTTGCGGAATGGAGGTTGCGTAACTTGGAATTCGATAAAGACGGAAACCCGTCGTATTCGATCTGGAGGAAAAACCAGTCCCGGTTAGAGGGTCATTATAGCTTCTCCGTCCATGCTTCCGGGACCCGTCATGAAATTCCAAAAACCTATCAGCCGGACGGCTACAGTAGTGAGGAGAAACCGATCGACTTATCACCAGAAATTTTCATCCCTGCGATAGGCCGAAAAGTTCATTACTACTGCGAAAGCGGATCGGGCGGATCTGAAAATGCGATCTTTACAACGGAGCCGATCGCCTGGCCCGATGGCCACGGTGGGACGGTTTATTACGTGATCCGGGCGGAGAGCGATGAGCCGGGAAAAATCCTAGATCAGGTAAAATGGACGAAGCCGGGATCCATGAAGGACGCGAAGGCCAAGGAGTTGGGAGAGGAGTAGCGACGCCGAGCGATGGCTCAAGGCACGCGGGGGAATTTCGAGAAATCCGGCTTCCGTTTTGCGAGGAACGCTTGTTTCCCTTCACGACCTTCCGCGCTCATGTAGTAGAGTAGAGTCGCGTTTCCTGCTAGATCTAGCAGGCCCATCTGGCCGTCGCAGTCGGCGTTAAGAGCGGACTTGAGGCAACGCAAGGCGAGCGGGGAGTGGGCGAGCATTTCGGGAGCGCGTTTGATAAGTTATTCACTTTCACCGGAAGATTGCCGCCAAACCTCCCCAAATTGAAGGTCCAAAGCCCGGCACCACCGCAAGAGCACGACAAGACCTGGCTGAGTTAAACCACGCTCGGCTCTGGAAAGGTGGGCAAAATTGATTCCCATTTTCCCGGTTAAGTCGCGTAGTGTTAATTTTTTATGACGGCGGGTGTCACGTAAAATTCGGACAAATTTCAATAGCACATCCAAATCTGGATCACCTGATGGAGTCCCATCAGGAATTGATGATCCGGGAAAAGGCGGCATCCCACCAAGATGGAAAATGCCGTCTGTTTCATGGAGCAATTTTTAGCTTGTTGTCTATAAACAACAGACTAGCGTTTTTAACAGTTAGCGCAAATTGGTGACACAAATAGTCCATTCAAAGATCAAATTGTTCGATCAAATCTCCCCAAAATCATGTTCCAACAAGCGATTGACTCGTTCGCTAACATTACCGTTGTCCAAATCTTTGGATTTCTGGCGCCCTTTCTAACAGCAATATGGATCGATCTCCGCGCCCATAAATCGGGTGAAGCGGTGTCTATGAAAGACGCCGCTGTCTGGTCGGTCATCTGGATCGTCTGCTCTCTGGCATTTGCAGGTTTCGTTTTCTGGAACCGGGGGCCAGAGGCCGCAAGTCTCTATGTCACAGGCTACGTTCTGGAAAAGGCGCTTGCAGTGGATAATCTTTTCGCCTTTTTCCTCATATTCAAATCCTTCGGTCTAACGACTGAGCAGAACCAGCCGCTACAACATCGTATTCTCTATTGGGGAATTATTGGTGCCATTCTATTCCGCGTCGTCTTTCTCGGAACAGGAGCTTTCATCGTGAACCTCAGTCCCTATGTTCTAATCCTTTTTGCAATGATCGTTCTATGGACCGTCTTCAAAATGTGGAAGAGCGGAGGCGATGACGATGAAGTAGATTATTCAAAACACTGGTCGGTGAACCTTGTTCGTCGTTTCTCGACCGTGAACCCGTCAATTAGTACTGGTCGCTTTTTCTCCAAAGGCGTCACTCCGCTCTTCCTTTGCCTCGTCTGTATCGAAGTTTGCGATGTCATTTTCGCATTTGATTCTATGCCTGTCATCGTCGCTGTGGTTCGTGATCCATATTTGATGATTACTTCCAGCCTGTGGGCCGCAGCAGGGTTGCGGAGTCTATATTTCATTCTGATTGCTGCTCAGAACAAATTCTGGGCTTTGGAAAAAGCAGTTCTATTTCTCCTCATCTTTGTGTCAGGGAAGTTAATCGGAAGTGCATTCGGGTTCCATCTTCCCAATGTGATCAGCCTTGTGATCGTCGCTGCCATTCTTGGTGCAGGTGTCATTTGGTCGCTTGCGAATCCAATTCCAGAAGAAGTCTAATTTCCACTCACTCTCATTCATAAAACCACGCAAAATTATGGCCATTAACCTCACCAAGGGACAAAGAGTTGATATAGGACTTCAAAAAGTTGGAATCGGCCTCGGCTGGAATCCCAATGAACAGGCTTCCGGCGATGAATTCGATCTGGATGCCAGCGCGTTCTTACTAGCAGAAAACGGCAAAATTCCAGACAATGGGTTCATCGTTTATTACAACAACCCGCTGTCGATTGATTCAGCCGTGTCAAGCACTGGCGACAACCGAACTGGCGAAGGCGATGGCGACGACGAAACCCTGATGGCGGATCTTAGCAAAGTGGACTCGCGCATCTCGGAAATCATCATTGTCGTTACGATCCACGAAGCGGCAGAGCGAAAACAAAACTTTGGTCAGGTCAGAGAATCTTTCATCCGCATCTACGATGCAGCAACCAATGAAGAAATCTGCAAATACGAGCTCGACGAGGATTTTTCCACGGAATCAGTTGTAGAATTTGGGCGTCTTTATCGGCGCAATGGCCAATGGAAATTTGAAGCGATAGGCCGAGGCCATCAGGGAGGGCTACAAGCGATGGTGGATCGTTTTTCGTGACCGGATTCGTCAATTTTCAAAATTAAAACTATATTGTTATGGCGATAAATTTGAGCAAGGGGCAACGAGTTGATATAGGTCTTCAAAAAATCGGGATTGGACTTGGATGGGATCCGAACGAGACGGAATCCGGCGAGGACTTCGACTTGGATGCATCTGCATTCATGCTTGGATCGAACGGCCAGATTCCATCCGAGGGATTTTTCGTTTTTTACGGAGGAGCGAAAGATCCACTTACTAACCGACCTATCTCACCCGACAAAGCGGTTCTTGGAGCCGAAGACGACCGCACGGGTGGTAGTTCTGATGGAGACGATGAGACATTGGAGGTGGATCTCTCACGCATTGACCCACGCATTGAACAAATAATTTTCACCGTGACAATCCATGAATACGGGGAACGCCGGCAGAATTTCGGCCAGGTGAAAAATTCCTTCATCCGCATTTACAATGCGAATAATAACGCAGAACTCTGTAAATACGAACTCGACGAAGATTTCTCAGTCGAAACCGCTGTCGAGTTTGGGCGCTTATATAAGCGCAACGACGCATGGCGTTTCGAAGCTATTGGAGATGGTCACAAGGGAGGCTTAGAGACTTTCGTGAAAAAATACGCAAAGGCATTCACCTAATAAAAATTTTATGGCTATTAACCTCACCAAAGGGCAAACGATTGATCTGCGCAAAGACAACAACGATCTCGACCAGATCACCATCGGGCTTGGCTGGAAGGTGCGGGAGAAAAAGAAAAAGCTGCTAGGCGGGCTTTTCGGAGGCAAGGACGATGCCGAATTTGATCTTGATGCCATTGCCTTCCTTTTGGATGAAAACGGCAAGGTTTGCGATGTAGGTAATGAAAAACTTGTTGGTGGCGACATCGTGTTTTTCAATAGCATGAAACATCCCACAGGCGTAGTCACCCACAGCGGAGATGAACGCAAAGGTGGAACTGGTGCGAGTGACGATGAACAGATCATCGTGAAACTCACTGCTATGCCTGCGAAATATCATAGCATCCTCTTCCTTGTTAGCATCTACAAAGGAATCGCACAAAATCAGCATTTCGGACAGGTAGAAAGCGCCTACATCCGAGCGGTCGATGGCAAAGGCAAGGAAATGGCACGTTACTCGCTCAACTCTGAATCCGCCTATGATGGCCAGTGTACCATGGTCTTCGGCGAGGTCTATCGACGCGACGGTGGCTGGAAGTTTCGCGCACTCGGCGATGCACACCCTTACGACAGTTTTGTCCACCTCCTCAAATCCTACATTCAGAAGTAACCACACCAACAAAACACAACAATGCGCCGCCTCCCCGTCTATCTCGTACTCGATACCTCCGGCTCCATGTCCGGCGAACCCATCCAAGCCGTTAAAAACGGTGTCCAAATGCTGGTATCCTCACTTCGCCAAGATCCCCAAGCATTGGAAACCGCTTTTCTAAGCGTGATCACATTTGATTCATCAGCGCATGAGCTGGTGCCTCTAACTGACCTACCATCTTTCCAAGCACCGAATATTTCTGCGACCGGTGTAACGGCTATGGGTGAAGCTCTTTCCCTTGTGGCCGAGTGTGCAAAACGGGATGTCGTCAAGGCGAGTGCCACGCAGAAAGCTGACTGGCGCCCGATGGTGTTCCTTATGTCCGATGGTGTCCCGACCGATGATTTTGAAAAAGGACTCGCCCGCTTCAAGCTGGAAAAATGGGGCGCGGTTGTTGCCTGTGCTGTAAATGATGCGGATGTCAGCATACTCCAAAGGATCGCACCTGAATCTGTAGTCCAACTCGACACATCAGATAGTGCATCCATGTCTGCCTTTTTCAAATGGGTGACGGCTTCAATCGGCCTCTCAAGCAAAAGCGTGCAAAGTGGTAAAGAGCTGGAGGGTTTGAACCAATTGCCACCGCCACCACCGGAAATTCAGGTCGTTGTCTGATTTTGCCGCGTCCGCAACAACCGTATCTTTATGTCCATCCGACGACTACCAGTTTATCTTCTCTTGGACACATCCGGCTCGATGCGAGGCGAGCCAATCCAAGCGCTCAAGGTCGGAGTCCAAGCCCTTGTTTCTTCGCTTCGTCAAGATCCCCATGCTCTGGAATCCGTCCACATTTGCATCATTACCTTCGATAACAAAGCGCGGATTCTAACTCCTCTCGAAAGTCTGGAAACTTTCCAGACTCCGCTCATCGACTGCCCTCAGTCCGGTGCCACCATGACCGGATCAGCACTCGAACTGCTGTGTCAGTGTGTGGACAAGGATGTCAGAAAAAACAGCGAGACGCAAAAGGGAGACTGGAGGCCACTTGCTTTTCTCATGACCGATGGCAGTCCTAACGATACGGCGCATTACAATCGCATGACGGAGGAGGTGAACCGTCGCCCTTTCGCATCCGTCATTGCTTGTGCGGCTGGCCCGAAAGCGAAGCTAGATCCTTTGAAAAAGCTGACCCACAACATTTTCAACCTTGAAACCATGGACGGCCATTCGTTTGCCGAACTTTTCCAATGGGTTTCTTCCACCGTATCATCTGGCAATCGAAGCATGGGAGCGACTTCCAGTATCACGCTCCCGCCTCCGCCTCCTGAAATCCAGATCGTTGTCTAATCAAACGCTATCATGTCCAATCTACTGTCGGAAAAATTTGTTACCCCCTCACTTCCAGATTTCATCCGAAATTTAGTTGGCACACTTGATGCCATGCACCGGGAGGGTAAATACCACGGGAAAATTTCCAAGGAGATCAAACCGTGGATGGATTCCAGCGGTGTAAATTTTGATAGAGATAATTTTAGGTCTTCAGCTGTTGAACTAGGTAACGACGTAGAGGCGCAAATACAGCAAGACGTTAAAAATTTTGTTACATGTTCCAAATATTGGATTTCTAGTCCAACGGCATCTTTGGAAGCAGATTTTAAAGCCGATCTCTATCAAGGTAAAAATTTGCCAATGCTCTTTCTAAAGTTCCTTGAGAGCTGTAATCCAGAATCAGGTAGCACGTTGAGAACAATGGCTGACTTTGTGAAAACACTTGAGCAAACCCCAGAACCCAATGCTGCAGCTCCCGTGGAACCTCCGCAGATTTCACCACCTGCTTCACCACCGCCATCAACGCACACAGCCAACACGCAATTTAGTATCGCCCTTCGCAATGGCACTGTGGGTAAGCCTTACGAAATTGAACCTTCTGCCATCGCAAGGGCGATCGCAAATCAGCGGAAAGATGATCCAGAGAAAGCCCGCATTTCTCACCTTCAACTGCCAGATGGTTGCGGCCTTCAATTCAACGAACAAACAGGTGCGGTCACGGGAATACCGATCAAGGCGTTGGAAGAGCAACTTCACTTGGATTATGTGCCTTCCCCGAACGAGACCAGCATCACTTGCAAGGTTTCCCTTCTGATCAATCCTGATCCCGCCAGTCTCTGGAAAGACCTACCGCCGCCCGCAGACGCTCCTTATCAAAAGGATTTGCTCGACGACAAGGAATACACGCTCGGCGATTTCCGAATCATCGCCGCCAGCCGCCGTGGCCGGTCTCATGCCAACAAAGGCGATTTCCGCGACGATGATTTCGCCGTCGGCTATGCAGATTCGACTGGTTGGCTCGTAGTCGTTGTCGCCGATGGTGCCGGTTCAGCCAAGTATTCCCGGAAAGGCTCACAAATCGCCTGCATGGTCACTAGTGAAAGGCTTGTGGCAGCGCTAAATACTCCTGAATACCAAACGATTTCCCCACCGCAAATAGAGCAAGCTGAAGGTGGACCCGTAAAGCCAAGGAAGTGGTTGAAGGAGTTGCTCCACGAAGCAGCTCTCGATGCCCACTACAAGATTCAGGGAGAAGCAGATCAGCCCAGTGAAACACTTCCTGAGCCGCCCACGATCCGCAACTACGACACCACCCTAATCATTCTGGTGATGAAGAAACTGGAGCGTGGCTGTTTCACGGCAACATTCTCCATCGGTGATGGTGGGGCTGGAATTCTTGACACTCCCGACTACGCGGAACCACTGACTCATGCCGATGGAGGAGAACATGCGGGACAAACGACTTTCGTCACAATTTCCTCAACTGTCTCCAATACCCCGGAAAATCTAGATAAGCGTTTCAAGATGTCCACCACCATGGACTTTACGGCGGCTCTGGTCATGACCGACGGCATCACCGACCCTAAATTTCCAAGTGATGCTGCCTTCTCCGATCCCGCCTGTTGGCAATCACTCTGGCAGGAACTGGAACCAGCACTTGTCAGCTCAAAATCTTTGCTCGATTGGATGAATTTCTTTTCACCCGGAAATCACGACGACCGCACACTCATCGCAATTCTTCCTGCTACCACCCCTTCAGAAGAATGAGCGTCATCACCGTCAAATCCCTTACGACAGGGAAGAGCTATCAGTATGACAAAAACATGCACGCTGGTAGCGGCGGAATGAAGGATGTGTATTTTTCGCCAGACCGTAGCTATGTCGTGCAGATTTTCAAAACAACACAGGATGTCAATCAGTTGGAGCGGCTCAAAAACATTGTTGGTAAATATCAGGAGAGCATCTTTCAGCAAGCCGGAGGAAGTTATTGGGAAACCGTCTATTGCTGGCCCACCGATATTGTGACTGTACCTAACACAGGACAAGTCGCACTGATTGCGCCCTGTTATCGCAAGGAGTTTTTCTTTCAGTTTGGCTCTCAAAATAACGACATGCTCGGTATCAAAGGGCGTGATAAAGAAGGAAAATGGTTTGCATCATCGCATCACCAGCAAAAGTTCATCGATCAGCGGGAAAGGGGCAATTGGAGAAATTATCTTTCTATCTGCATCAAAATTGCACGCGCAGCGAAAAGGCTACACGCCGCAGGTTGAGGCGGACCCAGAAAATCGGGCCAGTGGCTAAGCTATGATTGTGGTGTGTGGGAACGGCATTTAAACCGAACCGAACACACACAAAATGAAAGACAAACGAAGAAGACACGACCCCGAATTCAAGGCCCGCGTAGCGC
>JANYEC010000084.1 GCA_025363295.1 Akkermansiaceae bacterium | reverse complement strand
GTCCTTGGTGCGGTTCCCTAGCAGCGCGGAATTAGCCAACCCGTTGTTACTCAGAATGAATGAGCGTCCGTCACAGCCCGCACAGAGCTACGAGTAAACCGAGGGGGAACATTTTTCATCAGGAGTTTTCCACACCGATCGTTTCAGGAGGCGTCCCCGCTTCCTGGCCTTGTTGCGATTCCTTTTCCAAAATCCCCCTTCCCGCCACAGCCCACTGTGCGAATCTCTCTGCATGAGTACAAGCCTCTGAGATTCAAACCTTGGCCTTAGAACTCCCGCAGCGCTCGCGCTTGAAGCTTGCCGGTGAACTCCTCCGCAGCGTCACTCCCGCCACAAGCCCAGCCGATATGCTCGACGAAGCCAAGCGGCGTGATGCTGAACTGGAGTCCGGCAAAATCTTGCCCCTAACTGAGTCCGACTTCTGGGCTGGCATCTCACGCTCCAGCAATCTGACATGAGCCACACGCTCACGTTCCATCCGCTCGTCCAGAAGGACCTCAACGAAATCCTCAACTACTAACGAGTCGGAGGCCTCGGTGGAGATCGCAGATCGATTCGAGCAGGAACTCCGCACGGCACTCGTTTCGATAAAGGAGCACCTGCGCCAGTTCCCATTCTATCTCAACCAACGGCGCTATCGCCGCAGTGGCCTTCCCACTTTTCCTCATCTGATTCTGTTTCTGGAAAATGCGAAATCCATCCGAATCATTGTCCTAAAACATGTGAAGAGGGCACCAAGCTACGGACTACGGCGGGAATGAAACCATCCCGCGTGAAAATGTCCCGCCGCGCTTGGCCTCCACCTGCTTGTCGCGGTGAACTTGGCTACGAACAGGGTCCCAGCGCCGGTTGGTTTTTCCTAGGCAAGGCGTGCGGCGAGCAGTTCGCGTTGGAAGATGAGTTCTTTCGGCAAGTCATCGTAGAGGTCGATAAAAAGTTCGCCTTGGCTGACAAGTTCGGCTTTCCACTCGGCGCGATTGAATGCCATGGCCTTGTCATAACATTCGTGCGTGAAGTCTTCCAAGCCCGTGATGTTGAAATCCTCAAAAGCGGGGGTCCAACCGATTTGGGTTTCATAGCCAGCGGCGGCTCCGTGGCAGCGCTTTACGATCCACTCTAACACGCGCATGTTTTCGCCGTAGCCGGGCCAGAGAAATTTACCATCTTCGTCCTTGCGAAACCAGTTTACGTGGAAGAAGCGGGGAAGGTGCTTGAGGTAGCGGCGCATTTCTAACCAGTGACCGAAATAGGCTCCCATGTTATAGCCGCAAAATGGCAGCATGGCCATCGGATCACGGCGGACCTTGCCGATCGTCCCGGCTGCGGCGGCGGTCATTTCCGAACCCATAGTGGCACCGACATAAACGCCGTGGCTCCAGTTGAATGCCTGATAGACGAGCGGCATGGTGGTGGGGCGGCGTCCACCGAACACGATGCCTTCAATTGGCACGCCATCGGGGTTTTGCCACTCGGGATCGATGGTCGGGCATTGCACGGCGGGTGCGGTGAAACGGGCATTCGCATGGGCAGCGGTGCGTCCGCAGTCGGGCGTCCAATCTTGGCCGGTCCAGTCGATGAGATGCGCTGGCTTTTCCGCCGTCATGCCTTCCCACCAGATATCGCCATCATCCGTTAGGGCGACGTTAGTGAAGATGGTGTTTTCCTTCATCGACTCCATGGCGATGGGATTCGTCTCGTAAGCCGTGCCGGGGGCCACGCCGAAGAAACCGGTTTCCGGGTTAATGGCATGGAGTTTGCCGTCCTCGTGCGGCCAGAGCCACGCGATGTCATCACCGACGATGGAGGTTTTCCAACCCGCATCCTGATAGGACTGCGGCGGGATCAACATGGCGAGATTGGTCTTTCCACAGGCGGATGGGAAAGCGGCAGTTAGATAAGTCTTCGTGCCATCTGGCGCGTGGATGCCGACGATGAGCATGTGCTCAGCCATCCACTGGTGCTCGCGGGCGATGTTAGAAGCGATGCGCAGGGCGAGGCACTTTTTACCTAACAATGCATTGCCGCCATAGCCAGAGCCAAACGACATGATCTCGCGGGTTTCGGGAAAGTGAACGATGTATTTATCCTCATTGCAGGGCCATGAACTATCAGCTTGGCCAGAGGCGAGGGGCGAGCCGACGGAATGGAGGCAAGGAATGAATTGGCCATGGCCATCGCGTTTTTTAGGAGTGACGCCGGAGGCTTCGTCTTCGAGGCGCTTGAGAACATGGCTGCCCATGTGGCACATGATGCGCGTGTTCACAACGACGTAAGGGCTATCTGAAATTTCCACGCCGATCTTGGCGAGTGGGGAATCGAGAGGCCCCATGCAGAACGGAATCACATACAGGGTGCGACCTTTCATGCAGCCTTTGAATTTCTCCGCGAGTTTGACGCGCATTTCGGAAGGCTCGTGCCAGTGATTGGTCGGACCGGCTTCGTCAGGACGCTTTGAACAAATATAAGTGCGGTCTTCCACGCGGGCGACGTCCGATGGGGTGGAGCGGGCGAGGAAAGAGTTAGGGCGCTTCAGGGGATTGAGGCGGGTGAAGGTGCCTTTTTCGACCATGAGTGCCGTGAGGCGATCCCACTCCGCCTGCGATCCATCGCACCACTCGACGGCGTCGGGCGTGCAAAGGGCAATCATATCATCGACCCATTTTTGAAGGGCCGCGTGGGAGGTATTCAGTTTTGTGCTCATTGCCATTTCATTTAGGCAGGCAAATTCCATTTTAGCAACGTGATGCAGGAAATGGAGTGAAATTTGCCAGAAAATGCGCAGGTAAGGCGTGCGTGGTAAGATCGCGTCTCGCACAATTTTAAAAATTTCCTCCTTTTTCGGATTGCCATGGGCGCGGACCGTCCCTAGCTTCCGCCTCCCGCGAGTTTTAACCTCATTCCGAGATGTCCAAGCACAACAGCCTCAAGTCCAGCGCCACCGTCGGCGGCAAACGTTCCGTCCTCAAGCGCTTCGAGCGCGTCAAGCTTCTCAAAGAGCGTGGCGAATGGAAAGCCGGCAAGTCCCCCGTTGGACTTCCAAAGACCAAACACGAGGGTTGATCCTCTGGTTCTTTTCACTTTCTAAAACGCGCGGACCCCACCGGGTTACGCGCCTTTTGCATTTCATACCATGGCTACCAACGACGGCACGCGCCTGAACAAATTCCTCGCATCCTGCGCCGTGGGCTCACGCCGTGCTTGCGATGAGCTGATTAAATCCGGACGCGTGGAGGTCAATGGCAGCCCGTGCATGAACATGGGCACCCGCATTGCACCGGGAGACCATGTGAAGGTGGATGGGAAAAAAGTCACCCAACGCGAGGCGATGATCGTCGCTTTTCACAAGCCGCGCGGCTACGTCTGCACGAAGGATGATGAGCTCGGGCGGGAAACGATTTATGCCTTGCTTCCAGAAACGATGCACTCGCTTCACCACGTGGGCCGGCTGGATATGGACTCTGAAGGACTGCTGATTCTCACCAACGATGGCGATCTTTCGCAGCAGCTCATGCACCCGTCGAAGTCAATCGAGAAGGAATACCTCGTCACTTCTAACCAGGCATTTGAAAACTCTCATCTCGATCAATTTCTCGCCGGCGTCTTCACCACCGAAGGAAAGTTGAAGGCAAAAGCCATCGAGCGCCTGTCCTCCCGCCGCATCAAAGTGGTGCTCGATCACGGTGCGAAACGCCAGATCCGCGTCATGTTCGACACCCTCGGCTACACGGTCACGAAATTGATCCGCGTCCGCATCGGCGCACTATGGCTGGGCGATCTGGAACCCGGCCGCTGGGCTGCGCTGAATTCCCAAGAAGTCCAGATGTTACTTGGAAATCCCAAGCCTGCTAGAAAGCGCGAGGCATCCTCGGAGCCACGCAAAAAACGACCGGATTGAGGGGTGGATGGCGCGGAGATCAAGGGGCTCTGCGAAGCAACGTGGCTAGAATTTTGGATCATTTACCCGCCACTGCCGAGATTCGCTTTCTCGGTGCTGCTCTGCCGTTCCCGCTTCGGATCGAGGTGGAATTCCTTCAACAGCTTCGAGTCGTTGTTGCTGCCGGTGTAAACGACTTCCGAATACTCCGGCGGCAGGAACTGATCGTGCGCGTGCTTGCAGTGCGCGCAGCAGCTCAGATGGAAACAATTTCCGCCTTCTTTGAATCATAGTGAAAACTGCCAATGCTTCCCTCCTTGAGCTTTTGAATCGCCTCCTCGATAGCCGCCAGCGGAACCAGAAACCACTCCTTCGGCTCCACCTGCGAGCCGAAGCGATCCTTCAACTCCAAGTCCAACCGGGCACTTCCGAAAAACCGATGAAGCAGCGCCTCCAGTTTCTTCCGGTTGATGTTGGATAGCTTGAATGTCGCGACGATCTCCACCTCGGCCAACAGATAGGTAGGATCTTTCTTCGCG
>JANYEC010000080.1 GCA_025363295.1 Akkermansiaceae bacterium | reverse complement strand
GACCATGAACTCGATCTCGTGGAACTCGATCCTGCACTCAGGGCCCGCGAGGCCGTGGAAATCAAATATAGCGACCGGGTCGCGAAACAGGCTGGAAGCTGGGAACCTTGGATCCGGTTCTGTCGCGAGAATCGCCTCAACTCTCTGACGATTACCACCCGGACCTACGAGGGAATGACGGAGGCGGGAGGCGTGAAAATCCACTTTGAACCCTCCTCCATTCACGCCTATCGACTGGGGCTGGAAGAGGCGGTGGGGGGCGGTGCATGACCAGTTTCCAGCGATTATCCGGTTAGCCCTTCAGAATGCGATTTGACTAAAATTTGACTTATCGTCCATAGACCTTTCAGCAGATTCTGCATGGACTATGAGTCATGCCAAACACCGGTTTCGTTCTTGCCGCACTGGGAAAAAACGTCCGCCAAACTCGTGAAACCAAGCAACTTACTCAGGAGAAGCTGGCGGAGTTTGCCAGCCTTGACCCGACCTACATCAGTGGCATTGAACGGGGACTGCGAAACCCGGGAATCAAGAACGTCGCCAAAATTGCGAAGGCTCTTGGTATTACCACCTCCGAACTTTGTAAAGGGGTGGAGGCGTGAATCCGAAACGAAAAGGAAAGCCAGCGTTTGCGAAGAAACCTCCAGCCAAGTCTCCGAAAAGAGTGCCAGCGCCGAGATCTTCGATCCTGTCCTTGCGGAACGCGGAATCAAGGGCCTGGCAAATGGCGCGAAAGGAGAGGCAGAGGTATGGGAGGCCTTCTGGAAAGATCCGGAAGGATTGTCGTTCGAGAGCGAACTACTCTTTGCAGCACGCACCGGTGGCATGCTCGACGGAATAGCACTTTCAATGTTGGACCTTGTCGTAGGCTCCGAGCGGGAAACGGTCGTGAAGGTCAGGGTGAATCAGGCGTTCTTCCGGCGAAGGGTGATTTCCGCGTTTCGGTCGCGGTGTTGTGTCACCGGCCTGATGACGCCTGCGCTTCTTACAGCTAGCCACATCGTCCGATGGGCGGATGACCCGACGAATCGTATGAATCCCCTCAATGGCCTTTGCCTCAACGCGCTTCATGACAGGGCTTTCGACCGTCACCTGATGTGGGTGGATGATGATCTTAAGATCCGTTTTTCGCCGAAGCTTGCAGAGGTTAAAAAAGAGGACCTGGAGGCGACAGAATGGTTGCGACGTTTTGAAGGGAGGCCGTTGCTAGTGCCTCTCGAGTTCCAGCCCTCGCGGGAATTCCTGCGGAAACACCGCGAGGAGTGCCGGAAAAGGTTATGAGCTATTTTGCTTCGGCGTCGGGAGTTGCAGCTTGCCGACGAGGGAAAGGGCGGGAAGGCTCTGCAATATGAATCAGACGTTTTTTATCATCGTCGGAGATAGCTTTGGAGGTGGTCTCCAACCATCGGTGATGGTGTCGGAAGGAGATTCGCCTTTCGAACATCTTTTGTTCCTCACGGAGCGGGAGGCACAGATGGAGATGGCTGATAGAATGATGACTAAGCTTGAGGAGTTTATTGACGGAGAACGGGACTTCGAAGATGCGGTTGCTTTGGATGAACACGTCTTGGAAGTTGTCAGGCGCGACGACGGGAAGATTCTTCCCAAGGATCACGTATTGCGGCTCAGCTTTTCCGAATGGTAATGCAACAAGTTTGAGCAAACTTCCGAAAGAGGATTTCGTGGTGCGTTGGAGTGCGCTAGCTTATCTCGAACCGGGTTTTCATCCCGACGGTTATGTTGCCTTCGATTTTTTGTCGCCACCAATCGCGGCGGGATTTTGGAAGGCGGAAGTGGGGGCAGTTTTCATGGCCGTGCCAGAAGCAGCCGTGGACGAAGATGACGGTTTGATATTTCGGCAGAACGAGGTCGGGTCTGCCGGGCAGGGATTTGTTTTTCGGACCGTGGACCGTGAAGCGGTAGCCCAAGCGGTGGAGAATCGAGTGCAACGCCAGCTCCGGCTTGGTATTCCCACCGCGGATGCGGGACATGACTTCGGAGCGCTTTGCCGGGGTGAAGACGTCCATCGGGGAAGACTCAAGACTTGGAGACGCAAGGTGCAAGACAGGAGAGTTCAACCTCCAGTCTAACTTGAATTTTCGTGGATACGTAACCGTGGCGGCGGATTGCATCCGCCATGCCCAATTGCACCAAAAACCGCTGAACCAGACAGGCAATTCTTATGGGCTTGGCGGATAAACATGGATTCCAAGAGGGTGATGAAAAATCGAGCGCCCATTCCCTGGATGAGTGAGGCAACCCACCCAACTGTCTCATGATCTGCGTGATTCTATCGCGTTCTTTCCCTCGACAAATCCCAATCCGCGTGTCGATTAAGCGAACATGCAAGCACGATTCTTGGGGCTTTGCCTCACTGCGGTCACTCTCGCTTCCGCTCAGGACGCCGCGCCGCCGCCGATTGCTGCGGACGACCTCCGCGCCCTACTCAACGACCCCAACGGCGACGTTTCCAAAATCGCAAGGGAAATGGCCGGCAACAAAGGCGGCAACCAACTCTTCTATTTCCCCACCCGTGATGAACCGACCACCCCCGCCGCATGGGGCTTCAAATACGAGCCCGTCGATTTCAAATCCGGCGATGGCACCCCGCTCCACGGTTGGTTCATCCCAGGCCGCAGCAAGCAGGCGAAAGCAACGGTCGTCTTCTCTCACGGCAACGCCGGCTCTATCAGCTATCACATGGGCTTCGTCATGTGGCTGGCGGAGGCGGGCTACAATGTGTTGATGTACGACTACCGCGGCTTCGGGAAATCCGGCGGCACCGTGGATCGACGGGGCATGATCGATGACGTGAAGGCCGCCTTCGCCTACGCCGCTAAACGCAAGGACGTCGATCACACCCGCCTCATTTCCTACGGCCACAGCCTCGGCGGCGCGCAATCGGTCACTGCCCTCGGCGAGACTCCGGTGAAAGGCCTGCGTGCCATTATCATCGACGGCGCGTTCGCTTCCTATCAGACGATGGCAAGCGTGATTGGCGGGCAGCTTGGAGCCAGCCTAGTAACCGACGAGCTTTCCCCTAAGGATTTCGTGAAAAAGCTCTCTCCTGTGCCGCTGTTAGTTGTGCATGGCGATCGTGATGAGGTCGTGCCCATTTCCCAAGGCAAGCAACTCTACGAAGCCGCCGGTCAACCTAAAACACTCTTCGAAGTGAAAACCGGCCGTCATGGCACGGCGCTGTCAGCCGACCAGGGCGCCTACAGGAAGAAGATGATCGCATGGCTGGATGGAGTACTGAAGGTGTGATAAACTTGGAACCAAAACCATCTCCAGAAAAACGAAAAAATAGTGTTCCTTCCGTCCGCATCATATTCCCGCGAGTTTTAGGTCCGCCACGAATTTTGAATACTCCGCCGCTTTCATCGCCGGGTCGGGCAGGCGGAGCAAGTAGGAGGGATGCACGGTTAGAATGACCCGGCCCGCAAGTTCCGGGGATTCCATGAGTCCGCGGTTCTTGGTGACTTGAACAGGTTTGCCCAGCAACGACCGCGCGGCGGTGGCTCCCAGCAGGATCAAAACATCCGGGGCGATTTGCTTCAGCTCGGATAGAACCCAGGGTCGGCAGGCGTCGATCTCGCCCGCGTCGGGCTTCTGGTGGAGGCGGATTTTGCCTTTGGGAATCCATTTGAAATGTTTGACCGCGTTGGTGAGATACAGCGTGGTGCGGTCGAGGCCGGCTTCGGCAAGTGCCGCGTCGAGTAGCTTGCCGGCAGGACCGACGAACGGTTTTCCCGCCACATCCTCGCGGTCGCCGGGCTGCTCGCCGACGATCATGATCCGGGCGTTCCGCGGACCCTCGCCGAAAACCGTGCCGGTCGCGTGCTCCCACAGGGGACACGCCCGGCAGGTCGCGGACGCCGCCGCCAGCTCGGCCAGCGAGAGTGCTGGGTCAGGCGGGTAGCCGCACGGTTTCACCGCGGACATTTCCTTGAGCTTGCCAAGGTAGGCGTTGTTAGGGGCCGGCTTCTCAGGTCGAAGCGTTTCCTCATGCATTGCTTTGACCCGCTCCCTGCTGGTCTCGATGAGTTCTCCGATGAGGTCCGCTTCCGGTAAATTTTTCCAATATCGCTTGGGCATCTCCTGCTTCATCATCTTCACCTTGAGACGCGCGGGATTGAAAATACTGCGGTAGTAAGTGCGCCATGCGGCTTCAAGCGCGTCGGGATTTTCTACCGGATTGTTAGGAATTCCGGCGGTAAACGTGAGCAGCTCGCCGTTCCAATGGACGCAGCCTTTCGGGGTGAAGATGCTCCAATCCATGTTGGCGAAGCGCTTTTTGAAGAACGGTGCGCCAGCCTCCACGATGAAATGATCCGGCTCGAACCACGCGGCGTAGCGTTCCCGACCTGTTTCGACATTCGTGTCGATCAATTTGAACCGGACGAAGGCGTGCATCTTGTGAATCTCGCGTCGCACGTTCTTTTCCAGCATCCGCGCCTTCGCCATGTCTGGATCGCTGGCGATGGTAAGCAGGTGCCGTTCGCCGCCGCGCGTGATGCGCCAGAGAATCTGATAGAGCAAAGCCCAGCGCGACGGCTCGCTGTGGCAGGTGACGGATTGGGCCAGCTCAACAAATGCCGCGGGCACTTTCAATTTCATCGTGGGCATTTCTCTAACCCTACTCGGAGCGAACAAGCCACGCTCCGCTTCCCACAGAATTTCCTGCGGCGGCACACCTTCACCTAACATCCGTCGGGCAATCTCGCGCCAACTCGTAAAACCCTCGCCGGGATCAACGGACCTCATGGGCTCAGAAGAGTTCGAGTTGCTGCGGTTTGGGCAGGAACCGGGCACGCAGCGCATCCGAGTCCAGCAGGTAGGCCGAGGGATTGTGATCCGCCGTCATGAGAAACGGCTGGACTTTCGTTAGAGAAACCCGCAGACGCACCAAGTCGGTGAGACGAATGCGGGTAAAGCGGCGGATCTGAATGATGCGATCCACATTTCGCACTCCCAATCCCGGCACGCGGAGGAGGACATCGCGGCTGGCAGTCTGGACATCGACCGGAAAATCCTGCCGGTTTCGCAGGGCCCAGGCCAGTTTCGGATCTAACTGCAAGTCGAGGTTGGGTGTTTCCGGCGTGAGAATTTCGGACGTTTTAAAACCATAAAAACGCATCAACCAATCTGCCTGATAGAGCCGATGCTCGCGGATCAGCGGCGGGGCCTTGAGCGGAAGAATCCGGGACGGCTCGGGGATCGGGCTGAATGCGGAGTAGTAAACGCGCCGCAGCTTGAAAGCGCCGTAAAGCTCATCGGAGCGGGCGAGGAAATCCGCATCCGTCGAAGTATCCGCGCCGACGATGACCTGTGTGCTTTGGCCGGTCGCATGACGGACTTTTTTATCCCCGCCGCGCCGACGTTCGCCCGCTTCGTCGAGCTTGTGGCGGATGCGGCCCATCGCCTGCTTGGTGCGGACGATGCTTTTCTCCGGCGCTAACACATCCAGCGATTTCTGCGTGGGTAGTTCCAGATTGATGCTGATCCGGTCGGCATAACGTGCGGCGGCTTCGATCAATTCCGGCGACGCTTCCGGGATGGTTTTCAAATGGATGTAACCGCGAAAATCATGCACCTCCCGCAGCGTGCGGGCGACGGCGATGACCAGCTCCATTGTGTAGTCCGCATTGCGGATGATGCCGGAGCTGAGGAAGAGTCCTTCGATATAATTCCGCTTATAGAAATCCAGCGTGAGTTTTACCACTTCTTCCGCAGTGAACGCCGCGCGCCTAACGTTACTGGAGCGGCGGTTGATGCAATAGTGGCAGTCGTAGATGCACACGTTAGTTAGAAGAATTTTCAGCAACGAGATGCAGCGCCCGTCCGGCGCATAGCTGTGGCAGATCCCGGAGCCGCCGGTTGAACCCACCCCTTTTCCGCCCAGGGAATTTCCCCGCACAGCCCCGGAACTGGCGCAGGAGGCATCGTATTTTGCCGCATCGGCGAGGATAGAAAGTTTCGTATCGTGGTCCATCGGTTCATGCGAACAGTAAACGAGAGTTCATCAAAAACCAGAGGCAATCGCGAAAATCATCGCGCCCGTTGCTCGCTCATCCAAGTGTAGAGCATCACCCACAGCGAGAGCGCCAGACCGAACAGCGG
>JANYEC010000029.1 GCA_025363295.1 Akkermansiaceae bacterium | reverse complement strand
GCCTCCACTCCGTCCGCCCCAACGGAAACCCTTGTCAAAACCACCCCAAACAACCAAAACCAAACCAAGCGCCAGGTGTCATGAATCCTGGCGCAACGACCTACCTCCTCCGGTGTCATTTATCATTGGCGCAATACGCCCCTACAAACGCCGCGCGTTCCGGCCCTCGTCGATGAGTTTCCAGAAATGTTTGGAATTCGCTAAGGCCTCGTCCTCTGCCAGCGGCAAGTTCGAGCGGAATTTAAAATCAGAAAACGTGCCCTTGTGCAAAACCCGGTGCACAACCACAGAGCCTTCCTTCACTTCGAAATAGAACCTATAATCCTTCGCCCGGAAGCGATACAAAATGAGGCCATCACGAACGATTTTTCCGAAGCGGTCGCCGTTCAGGTTTTCCAAATCCGCTTTACCTACCTTGAACTCATCGATCAATTCAAGCTGCTCAAGGGTTCCGAGCTGTGAAAGCTCGGCAGCGCTGATTTCATTGAACACAATTTGAAACACAGCAGCAGCGTAGGGAAGCGCAAGCTGGGTGAAAAGAGGAAAGAATGACTTCCCGCTTGGACTTCCCGCGATTCCCCTATTACTTGGGGCGAGACGATGCGCTGCTTTTATTCACAGGAACTGGAACTTGAACTACCTTTGGGACATCCGTTTCCGATGGAGAAATTCCGTGTCTCAAAGGATATGCTTCTCGATGGCGGCATCCTCAAGCCCGAGGAAATCATCGAGGTCCGCGCCGCTGACATTCATCACCTCCAGCGAGTCCACGGGGCGGACTATATTCACAAAATCGAATCTGGCCTTCTCGGGCGAAAGGAGCAAATGCTGCTAGGCCTGCCCGTCACCCCGCGTCTCTATCAGCGCAGTATCACCGAGGTGGAGGCCACTCGCCTGGCCTGCCATGCCGCACTAGCAGAAGGCGTCGGCGTCTGCCTCGCCGGCGGCACTCACCATGCGTTTCGCGAACATGGCGAAGGCTATTGCGTTTTTAATGATGTCGCCATCGCCATCCGCGATCTTCAGGATAAACAGCCTAACATAAAAATTATGGTGGTCGATACCGATGCACACCAAGGCAATGGCACCGCATCATTGCTAGCAAATGATCCGCGCGTTTTCACTTATTCGATTCACGTTGGGAAAAATTATCCGACCAAAAAAATCATCAGCTCGCTCGATATCGAAACCGTTCGCTACGTGGAAGGGGATATGTACTTGAAGCAGCTTTTCACCAGTCTAGCAGGTGCGCTTGATGCCTTCGTGCCTGACTTGGTCATCTGGATTTCAGGCGCAGACAATCATCGCAACGACCGCTTTGGACAGATGCATCTTTCCCTCAAAGACATTCAGCGGCGCGACGAAGTTTTGTTAGGAGCCTTCATCAAAAACCGTATCCCGGTGGCTGTGCTTTACGGCGGCGGCTACAACCGCGAGCCCGCCTTCACCGCGAAGCTCCATCGGAATACCATCGCCACCGCCAAGAAGCTCGCCTCGGAGTTCCGCGGGCTATAAGTTAGAAACCGGAACTCGTTCCGCGCGATTTGATCCATTCCTTGGCGATCACGGCATTCTTTCTGCTTTCATGGATTTAAAAATTCCATGTCCTCTTTAGATTCACCCGATCTTACCGATTTTCTGGAAACCCTCCAGCAACTCGTGCGAGAACCCTCGGTAGTGGGGACTGAGGATTCTTTTTTTCGAGTACTCCGCCGTGAATTGGAAGAAGTGGATGTCACCGTGGAAAGACACCTCGGCATTCTCGTCGCCCGTGGCAGGAATCCAGAAAGCATCGTTCTATCCGCGCATATCGACCGCCATGGGCTGTTATGCACGGGGCCTAACGAGTTCCAATACGCCGCCTTCATCGCAGCAAACCGCGCAGATCTAACGGGTGATTCCGTCTCGGAGCAGATGATGGCTTCCATCGCGGATCGCTTTACTGGCCAGCGGGTCCAAGCGCACTTGCCCTACATGGGCACTTACCTCGGCCAAGGTTCCATTTCGAGTGGTTACCTGTGCCCTAAGCGTCGCAATCTCATTTTTGAAATCAACGGCCTCGAATTTCTCCAACCCGGCACGCCCGTGTCATTTCTGGATCGCCTACGTGTTACCAAAACCCATCTATCTGCTCAACTTGATAATGGGCTCAGCGTCGCGCTCATCATCCATCTTTTCCGCAATGGATTTGCAGGGACCGCGCTGTTCACCGCGCAGGAGGAAGCGGGCCGCAGTTGGCGCTTCGCTTTGGCTTGGCTCCAGCGGGAACGCATCGTCACCCGCCGCCTGCTCGTGCTTGATACCAGCCCGTATCCCACGCCGGAGGCCGCCGAAGCGCAGGATCTCGTGCTACGAAAAAAAGATGCGACCGCAGAATTCGACGCGGATTTCACCGTGGAAATCCAAGACCATTGCCGCAAACTGAAGATTCCATACTCCTACAAAGATACTTGGATCGAAGCCCAAAATGCGACCCGCCCGAAACCGCTTTCGCTCGGTCGCACTGAGCTCGGCCGTCTTGTTGCCGCGACTGCCGGGGAGATTAATGGGACAACGCTTCAAATTCCTACGACCGGCTATCACACCGCCAACGAAACCGCCTCACTCGCATCTATCCGCTCCGCGATTCGATTGCTGGGAAGTTATATTTTCTGAGCGCTTCACTAGAAAATTTCTAACGATTTCTACTTCATCACAGATGCTTAAAGCATGTTAGAAAATTGATTGGACGGGGAGTGGGTGCGTCGGGTAAGGGATAATTGCAAGAGAGGGTTGAGAGGCGAAGAAGAGCTGCGGGACAGGCAAGGTGCAAAGTCTGACGTTATTCTCGTATCGCTAAATTTCATGGATTGTCGTTTCTAGGCACTATTTGGAAATCGAGATCGGCGGGCTGTTATGAAAGGTGTGGCAGCGGATGCAGCGGTCATCGATTCCTCCCTTGGGACTATGACATTCCAAGCATGACTTGATAGAAGGCAGATTGAGATCGCTTGTGAGTTGACTCGTCGTGACACTATGGCAATCGGTGCAGGTCACTCCCTTTCGGTGCAGATCGTGATTGAATTTACCTAACACCATCCAACGGTCGGGGGTTTTCACACCTTTGATTTCTGGGGTCGCATTATCACTCTTGGGTTCCGATACGTCATGGCAGGTTGCGCAACCCGCGAAGGGTGCTTGAAGGCCACCGGGCATTTTCCCCTGCATGTTAGCGAAGAATACGGAACGCTCCAGATTTTCACCACTTTGATAGAGTTTTTCGATGCCGTCTTTTTTTTCTTGCACGTATTTTATGAGATCCTCCTCACGCATGATGCCCTCATGATTACGGCCATACTCCTCGTATTGAATGTTTAGGCTGCGCAGAAATGCACGGACATAATAGGGATCGCCGTGTGGCAGATAGATTCCGGGCTTGCCCTTGCCAGCAGGTGTCGCCGGATCGAACTGTAAGGTATGGCATTCGACACAATGCTTCTCGTAAGTGATCGGCCGTTGGTATTCGCCCCTGGCGTCGCGCTCATGACAGTCGGTGCAATTTAATACTCTCGGAATCTTGCCGGTGCGCAGATGAAGCTCATGATTGAATTTCAGCGAATTTTCATCGCGAACTCCATCCCGGATCTGCCTGAACTCGGGGTGATCGATATCGAACGCAGTGATCACGTTAGTATAACCTTTTGCCGGACGTTCACGCGATTGGATTTTCAGGTCGGCTTTCGACGTGAAGGAGGAAAAGGCGTG
Organism: Akkermansiaceae bacterium; assembly: GCA_025363295.1. Classification (GTDB taxonomy): domain Bacteria; phylum Verrucomicrobiota; class Verrucomicrobiia; order Verrucomicrobiales; family Akkermansiaceae; genus Luteolibacter. The sequence continues at coordinate 5,177 of JANYEC010000029.1, read as the reverse complement.
GGGATCCATCGTCGCTCCCATTTTCGATGATGCCGACATGAGCTCCGCAGAACCATGGCATGAGGTGCAGTAAGAACTATTTACTTCCGGCATGAATCCGCTGCTTTGATGTTCTTTATGACATTCCGAGCATGCGAATTCAGCGGCCATGTTCGGCTGGTGGAACTTCTTTCCTCCGTGGCACGACAGGCAGTTTGTGTCCATCGCGGCACTTTCGATCGGTCCTTTTTTAATTAATTTCGGAGGAGCGAGCCCGTGCTTGAAAGAATCGAAAGCCTTTGACTGCCAAGAAGCCACCGCCGGCCCTGCGCTATCGTGACAGGCGGAACAGTTGCTAGGGTCGCCCGGAAACTTCGTGTGGATGGCCACAAAAGCAGCACTTGAGTGGACGTTAGATATAGGTCCCGGATTGATAAATTCATCCCGCAGGTTCCGGCTAAGGCATACGAACAAGATGAGAAAGCTGGCGATGGCGGTGAATGCAACCACACGCTTCCGAATCGACCGGAGGGATCTACGCGGTTGACATTTAGGAATTGCATTGCAACAGGTGCCATCCGGTAAAGGACCATTCTCGCACTTGCCGCCGCCGGAGCGCGGGCGCGTGCAGGTCCAATGCCCCTTCACTTCTCCCGGCTTCAATTCTAACCGGGGTGTGCATTCGTAGCTCGCCCTACACTCTCCCTTAGATGATGGCCCGATCCGGCAAGGGCAACCCTCACAGAGATGCCCGCACTCCCAATCCAGATTGGGGCGCACATACTCTTTCGAGGGAAATACCGGTGAATGTTGGCTTGCTTTCATGTGCCGGAAAAAGCGTAAACGACGATGATATGCAGCACGCTGAAGATGAGCAGGGAATAGCTGAGAGGAATATGCGCGAACAGCCATAAACGGAGAGAAGACTGCAACGCGTGCTGGTAATCGAGCATGTGCTTCTGCGCGACGAGATCCCTCAGCTTGTCTAGCATTTCCCGCTCACCTTTTTTGGCATATCTTTGCACTTCGTCAAACTGGGAGATATGAGTAACCTGCGGAGCGCGTGATTGCCGCAAGTGCGCCCAGCGGTTGCATGACCTCGTAAAAAACATCCCAAGTCTTTTTGAATAAAATTCTGCAATGACGGGTGAGGTCTGGCCATCAACGCCTGCCAATATCAGTGCTTCGGCTTCGACACGAAGGTTGCTGCGCGCGTAAGGGATACGTTCGAAAGGAGTTTCATATCCGGCAACTGTTAGCATCCGTGGAAAGGCCCGGGTGATCCACAATCCCAGCACTCCCGTCACGAATACGATTGCATAGCACCAGGCGAGCAGTTGATTAAAAGCTCCTGTGGGCCATGACCCGCCGACATGGACGAAAAACAACGCGCCCGAGAATACTCCCACATAAAGATGTAACTGCATCCAGAAGCTCGCACTGCCGACACGCAAGAAAGGAATCCGCTTACGGAGATTAAAGAATGTTAGGAAAAGCATCAACGCGAACAGCACCCAGCCACTTAGATAGGCGTGGCGCGGATACATGGGTGCCAATTTGATATACGCCACCAACAAGGCGATGATGGATAGAGTGGTCACCAACCCACTACCGAATCTTCTTCGGATGAGTTCTATTTCCTTTTTAGCCACTGTGTGAGGGAACTTACCTGGGTTAAATCTGTGCGGCTAAGGGCATCGTGCGGACATGCATTCAGACAGGCGGGACCGCTTGTTTGTTCGACGCACAAGTCGCACTTCGTCGCTTTGAGAATGGGCTGATATTCTTCATCCACCAAAAACTCGCCTTCGCTCGATCTTATCTCCACCATTCGGATCGAATCATAAGGGCAATTTGCAGCACAAGTGCCGCATCCAATGCAAGTCGCTGGGTTGATCACCACTTCTCCACCGAAGCTTGTCCGGTGAATGGCACCGGTCGGACAACCGATCATGCACACCGGATCGACGCAGTGCATGCAAGCGTTCGCGAACATTAGATTATCGATCATCGGTCCATGCCGCAAAAAGCGCGGGTTACCATCGTGGGTGGAGGCGCAGGCGCGCACGCAATCGTCGCAGCGAGTGCAGCGGTCCATATCAATCACCATCGACTTCGTGCCATTGAAAAAGCGATGCTCCCCCATGAACTCCATCAGGCTAGCAGATGGCATGGCGCTCTCATCGACCGGACGCGTGGACGCTGATTCTGATCGTTTATTTGGAATAGGGTTCGATGGAAGATCCGCTTCTGACAATCCCCGATTCGCATACTTTTCCACCGAGGGCGTAGGGATAAAGATCAGATAGGCATATCCCAATGAGCGAAGGGTATATAAAGAGTTCAACTCTTGCTGGGGATTTTTCCAACGGTTCGCGATTTCTTCATATCCGAACACACTGCCCGCGCCGATGTAATTCAAAGTCCGTTCACCGTTGCCGTATTTCTGGCTTACTCGGCAGAATCCGGCACTGATCATATAGATCCCGTTGCTGTATTCCCCTTCCCTAACGATGACAGGCTCATTTGCGGTAATCGCCTCGTCACCATCCTTCGCCAGCCTCAGATAGGTGCCAGACCAGTTATATTCACCGAAATTTTCCAGTTGGGCTTCTTCACACAATTGCACTTGGTCCGCTTCGTCCAAGTGACTAAACAAGGGGTGATGCCTCAGAAAGTTTTTCAGAGAGTTTTCCCGATAGATTTTATCGATCTGCTTCTTCAACGCGGAATCATAGCGCATGATGTCACGTAGCCCTTCCCAACTGAATTCCAACAGCCGGGCCTGCTTCGTAGAAGCCACTACTGTAGCGGTTCTCGGCATGCGACTGAGAGCTGATATTTCTCCGAACAACTGTCCGGCTTTCAGTGCGACTGTCTGTGCTTCGGAAACGATCTGTGGATAATCTTGCAAATAGACAGAGCCCCGTTCCTTGTTGATAGAAAACTTAGGATTGTCGGCCGCGCGCGGTGATTTTTTGCGCCATCCCTCAGGTTCAGGATTGTTATTCCACAATTGTGAAAAGCGCCCGATGAAGCTTTTTTTGACACTTGGTGCGCGGCCCAGAAGTGCGGGATCGACGTCCGGCCGCAGGATCACATCGACCTCGCCCTCTAGCAGCAAGAAAGCCGAGGTTCCATAATCGCCCTTGCGCAGAACGATTTGCCCTACGGTATAATCCCGCACGGCCGTGTCTGCCTTCAAGATCCCGCGCAACGGGGTGCCGGCGGGAAACGCGCTTTCATCCATGCTGGCAAAAGGTTCCGTGGACATAAGCATGTCCAGCGTGGCATCGCTCATCGCGGGATCCAGCGGGTCATCCCATCGCTTCGGGCGAGCTGCCTTCCGGGTGATACTTGCTAGATTATTGTTAGTTTTTGCCATATACGCACTTTAGGCATCGATCACCATTTTGCCAGTTGGCCGGCAGATACAGCTAAGGCAGGTTCCCTCTTCTGGGGCTTCACCTGGTTCCAGAATGTATTCGACTTCGCCTTGCTTGATCGCCACAAGACAAGATCCGCAGCTACCTGCACGACAACCTCCTACTATGGTGGAGATTCCGTTTTTCTCAGCAAATTCGAGCAGGTTCTGTACCCCGGGATCCCACTGCACGGTTTTTCCTGAACGGGCGAACTCGATTGGGATTACCGCTTTGCCCTCGGTCTTGGAGGGGTCTGCCGCCTCTTTCGGCCCGCTCTTCACGGTGGCCGGGCCAAAGGCTTCGAATTTCACGTCTTTCTTCGGCACACCCCATTCGTAGAGGCCATTGACGAGGGTATTCATAAACGGTCCGGGACCGCACAGATAGTATTCGTAATTACTTGAAGGGAGAATTTCCTTCATGAGATCATTCGTGACACGGCCCTCGTGGCTATATGTCTCGCCACGAATGTCCTCGGGAAGAGGACGGCTATAACAGATGTGCAGCCGCATGTTAGGATTGGCTTTTTGCACTTCTATCACCTCATCGCGAAACATGTGGTCCACGCTGTTGCGGCAGCCAAAGAAAAAGTAGATCTCTCGGTTATCTTTAATATGTGTTAGGTAGCGAGCGATTGCCAACATCGGCGTGATCCCGATGCCGCCGGAGATGAGGACCACGGGGCGATCCACTTCAACATCAAGAAAGAACCGGCCACTCGGAGCTTTCACATTAAGGATGTCGCCTTCCTTCACATGGTCACTAAAGTAGCTTGAAGCAATCCCTGGCGGTACGCCAGGCGGGTCCGTCGGTGGTAAGGCGCGTTTGATGGTGACCCTGTAGTGGTCGTCAGAAAGGGCACCGTCCGAAAGTGAATAACAACGCACAAGAGGCTTTTCGGCATTAGGGGGATGCAACTCAAATGTTAGATACTGTCCCGGTTTAAACGGTGGCAGAGGCCTCCCGTTATGTGGAGTGAGATAGAATGAATAAGTGTCCTCGCACTCTTCGACTTTTTTGGAAACCGTGAATTTGCGGTATCCATTCCAAGCGGATTCGGGGGCTTCCTGCGCCTTCCGATTGAGGATCTCGATTTTTTGATGAAGTGCGTCGAGTTCGAGTCGATTTCGTTTCGCCTCGAAACGATACCTAGCAGCAACCGCCCACCATTGGGTGGCCACGTATCCTAACATGAGAGCGCCCCCGGACAGCCCGACCGCAAGGACAGGGTTTGAAATTGCTGAATTGATCAAAATGTCGAAGTTCAAATGCTTATCGAAATAGGTGATTGTTAGAAAGGGTGCCGACTGCCTGATTTTCTGATGATTTAAATGACGGTTCCCAAAAGAAGACGACTGAATTCAAGAGGCAGGTCCAAGCATTTTTCGTGACGAGACGGAGTTTTGAAGTGTTCTGTTTGGAGTGGAAAATTCGAATCAACCTGCATCTATGTGTTCTTTATGGAATTGCAGACTTGGGCACAAGCCGGGAACGACCGTTACGGCATATTTTTCCAATGCCCAGAGATGACAGGCGCTCAGCGGCTTTGCTGAGTGATCGCTCGCGCGGGGCCTGCATTTTTAAATCCTCACAGCAAGCCTTGCGGATCTCCTGTCCGGGCTAAGATAGGCGTCGTATTGCGCCAATGATAAATGACACCGGAGGAGGTAGGTCGTTGCGCCAGGATTCATGACACCTGGCGCTTGGTTTGGTTTTGGTTGTTTGGGGTGGTTTTGACAAGGGTTTCCGTTGGGGCGGACGGAGTGGAGGCGA
>JANYEC010000028.1 GCA_025363295.1 Akkermansiaceae bacterium | reverse complement strand
GATGCCGCCATTCGCGAAGAATGTCATTGACTGTCGCCTGCAAGCTGTTCATATAGACAGCGTTCGGAATAACAATCAAGCTTGGATTAATCCCCTAACTTTGGCATACATTTAATATCATCTGATATTTTAGTCCAACAGTGTTTATTCGTAGGACTGCCTGGACCAATATCCACAAGCCTCTACCTGTTGGGAAATTGTCAACAGGTCGTTGATTTGACAAGGTTTTTCTTGGATCTTAGTGCGTATATCAAGCAGTTTTAGAGTTCCCTGTTCTGGGTAGCGTGACCTAGCAGATATACGATGAAAGGGACCTAACGCCACAGACAATTTGTGGGCATTTTCAAAAAACTGTTCAAAAGAACACTTTTAAATTGACAACAGCTCTGCAGATCTGTTTCGTGCCTTTTATGAGCGCAATCAAGTCGCGGTGGTGCTGGCGAAAAGATCTAATGGAGTTCCGAGGGCTTACGGGCTGGGAACGTGCTGGATTTATGTTGGTGCTGGAATGGTTCGAAAATTTCCGATTGCGCAACGAGCTTCCTGCGGATCGCGTGGCTGCTCAGGTTTTTTGGAAGTCGGAGGTGATCAGGGAGGATCGCGAGAGGGAAAAGTGGCAGTTGGAGCAGTGGGGGGATGCAATCCAGTGGTATTTAAAGTGGCTGGAGGCGTGTTCCGAATCGGGGGCGGATCACCGGAGTTTGCCGGAGCGGCTGAGGGCGGCAGTGCATTCTTCAGGTGCGCGGCGCGGTTTGGCGGAGCGGACTAAGCAGTGTTACGGAGCGTGGGCGGCGAGATATGCGAGGTTTGCGGGGACGGAGCAGGAGGTGATGCTGGTGACGACGGCGACTAGGTTTTTGACGTCGGTGGTGGAAGATGAGGATTGCGCTTATTCCACGCAAAAGCAGGCGCTCAATGCACTGGCTCATTTTTTCAAGTATGTGCTTGGGGTGATGGAGCCGGTTTTCGGTGTAAAACTGAGGGATACGGGGACCCGAGTGCCGGTGGTGCTGTCGAAACCGGAGACGCGGAAATTGTTTGAGAAACTGGGGGGTCGTGAGCAGCGCGGGGCGCACTATGGGTTGGCGGCGCGGCTGCAATATGGCGCGGGGTTGCGGCTTTCCGAGTTGGTCCGGATACGGGTGCAGGATGTAGATGTAGGCCGTGGAACGTTGACGGTGCGAAGGGGTAAGGGTGATAAGGATCGAGTCACGGTGTTGCCGCAAAGCCTGCTGGGGGAGATCGCCCAGCAGATCGAGCAGGCGCGGGAGTTGTGGAAAGGAGATCGGGAGGCAGGACTGGCGGGGGTGTATCTGCAAGGCGCGTTGGCGCGGAAGTTCCGCCGGGCAGCGGAGAGGTTTGAATGGTTTTGGCTGTTTCCCGCGAAGCAGACTTCCATAGATCCCGAATCCGGGACCCGGCGACGCCACCATTTACATGGCAAAGTTTACAACGAGGCCATCAAGCGGGCGGCGGAAGAGGCGGGAATCGAGAAGCGCGTGACAAGTCATGCGCTGAGGCACTCGTTCGCGACGCATTTGCTGGAAAACGGAACGGACCTGCGGACGATACAGGATCTGCTAGGGCACGAGGACATCTCGACGACGGAAATTTATCTCCATGTGGCGACGGGAGAGAATGGGCTGGGCGTGGTGAGTCCGTTGGATCGGTTGGTGACAGTCTGATAAATTCAAAATCAACAATCGGAGTTCATTAACCGTCAATCAAACCGGACGGTGGCAGGATCGCATCATAGGATTGATGAATGACGATTGTTGATTTTGGATTTTGGATTTTGGATTTTGGATTTTGGATTTTTGATGGGAAGAGGAAATCAGAAGCCGGTGGGTGGGTTCTTTCCATCAACTCTCAACTCTCCGTGATTTCAAATGGATCGAGGGGGGCGCGGAAAGTGGGCGGTCCGGGCTTGCCCTGCCGGATTTCCCGGGCATGCTTCGCGGCGTTGTGAGTTTAATTCCGGTCGAGCCAACTGTGGAAATCTTCGCTGAGCTGGCGAAACGAGGCAATGTCGTGCCCGTTTACACCCAGCTTGCGGCGGATTTTGAGACCCCATTGTCCGCTTATTTGAAATTGCGGGATAATTGCCATTCGTTTCTTTTGGAAAGCGCAGAGAGCTCGGAAAAGGGCGGGCGGTGGTCGATCGTGGGTAGCGGACCGCGTTTGGTTTTCGAGGCACGGGAGAAAGAAATCACGATCCGAGAGGGTTCGAGGGTGCGCAGCTTTACAGCTGAGGACGATGTATTGGCGGCGTTGGAGCGGGAGATGGCAGCTTACACGCCGGTGACTCACGGGGCGCTGCCGCAGTTTTCCGGCGGGATGGTGGGCTACCTTTCGTATGATGCAGTCAGGCAGTTCGAGCCGACGTTAGGGGCTCCGCCGCCGGATGTTTTAGGCATTCCGGATGCGATGTTCATGCTGGCAGATACTTTGTTGGTTTTCGATCATCGACTACGGCGGCTGCAGGTGATCGCGAATGCATTCATCGATGAGTTTCCGACGCATGAGGAGGCTTATGCGGCAGCACGCGGGCGGATCGCGGCGATGGTGGAAATTTTAAACCGACCTTTCCATGTCCCGGCTCTGAACGGACTGGAAAAAGTCACGCCTGCCTTGGCGACGAGCAACACGACCCAAGCGGAATACGAAGCAATGGTGTTAGCAGGCAAGGAGTTCATCGCAGCGGGTGATATTTTCCAGTTTGTGCCGAGCCAGCGGTTCGAAACTGATTTTGATCAGCCGCCGGTTGATCTCTATCGGGCGCTGCGTTTTGTAAATCCATCGCCGTATATGTTTATCTTGGAACTGGGAGAATTTTCGTTAGTCGGCAGTTCCCCTGAGGTGCATGTTCGTTCAATCAGCGGGCGAATCGACATCCGTCCCATCGCCGGGACGCGGCCGCGCGGAAAGACACCGGAAGAAGATGATGCGCTGGCAGCGGATCTAATGGCGGACCCGAAAGAGTGCGCGGAGCATTTGATGTTAGTGGACCTCGCGCGGAACGACGTAGGGAGGATCGCAAAACATGGGAAGGTGAGCGTGGATGATTTCATGATCGTTGAAAGATATAGCCATGTGATGCATATAGTTTCTAACGTATCGGGCGAGCTTGATTCCTCGCACAGCGCCTACGATGTGCTGCGAGCGACGTTTCCTGCAGGCACCGTCAGTGGTGCGCCGAAGATCAGGGCGATGCAAATCATCAATTCTCTGGAAAAAAACAAGCGCTGCACCTATGCCGGTGCGGTCGGGTATTTCGGTTTTGATGGATCGCACGATTCCTGCATCACGCTCCGGACCTGCTTGCTGAAAAACGGCAAGGCTTACGTGCAGGCCGGTGCCGGTGTGGTTGCTGATTCCGATCCCACGTATGAATATGTGGAAACCGTCAATAAGGCGAAGGCGCTGCTGAGTGCCATCGCGTTGGCGCGAACACTAGGCGGAGAAGTTAAAAGTTAGAGGTGATGGGTTATATGAAAAGAGCAAGAGATGCGACCGGGATGTGAAATCCACCTGTGACTTTGAACAAGTAACCCATAACCCATCACGAATTACAAAAATGCTCCTCGTCTTAGATAACTACGATTCCTTCACCTATAATCTCGTGCAATACTTTGGCGAGCTAGGAGCGGAGATGAAAATTTTTCGTAATGATGTAATAACAGTGGAAGATGTGATAGCGATGAAGCCGGAGCGCATCTGCATTTCACCGGGGCCGTGTACGCCGACGGAAGCGGGGATTTCCTGTGAGGTGATTGAAAAGCTTGGGGCGACGACTCCGATTCTGGGAGTTTGCCTCGGGCATCAATCCATCGGCCAAGTTTATGGCGGCGATGTTGTGCGAGCGGATCGCTTGATGCATGGGAAAACCTCGCCGATCCATCACTCAGGGAAAAGTGTTTTTAGCGGGATGCCGAATCCGTTTGAGGCGACCCGCTATCACTCGCTGATTGTGAAGCGAGAGACTTTGCCGGACTGCTTGGAAATCACCGCATGGACGGAGGAGGGGGAGATTATGGGGCTGATGCACAAAGAATATCCAGTGCATGGTGTCCAATTCCACCCGGAATCCATCCTGACACAGGACGGGAAAAAGCTGTTGGAGAATTTCCTCAGGCTCTGACCTCGGAGTGCGGGCCGCGCTTGCGGATTGCGAAGACCCACGCAGGCGGCAGGTTGCGCATGGAGAAGCTGGTGCAGACGCTTTTCAGATCGAGATCGTTCATCACTTTGCGCGGCACGGGGCACAGCGGGCGATAGGTAAATTGATAGATAGCGCCGCCCTCGCGAAGTTGCTCGAACGAGCCTTTGAGGATGCTGTGAATCACGTTTTGCGGCATCGAAAGCAAAGGTAGGCCACTGACGATCGCTGCCACCCCACTTTCATCAAATAGGCCGAGGCTGCTTAACTTTGTGGCGCAGGCGGAAACGATCCGGACGTTTGGAAATCTGGCACTGAGAAGTTTTGCGAGTTTCGGATCGTATTCGAGCAGTGTCAGATTTTCCGCGGCCACGCCTCTTGCGAGCAGGGCCTTTGTGAACACTCCCGTGCCGGGACCGAGTTCCAAGACCGGGCCGGTCGAAGCCGTGATTTCTGAAGTGATTGCCTTGGCGAGCACCGGCCCAGAAGGCACGATCGACCCGACCTTGAGCGGTGCGCGGAGCCAAGCTTTCGCGAATGCGGTGAATTCACAAACGGGCGTGGACTCGGAGTTCATGAATCGTGGGTTAACGTGAGGTTTAAAGGCCTGCTCATTGGAGCACTGGGAACCAACGCAACTTCGTAGTCGATTAAGGAGGGGAAACCCGCAGCTTGCCAAGAAAGTAATCAGAAAGTCACGATGAACGGATTTTCCGCGACTGTGTCTCTTTGTCCGCACAGGTATCCCACCGACACGCGCCATGGCGACTGGCTTATGAGCCGGAAATTCTTGAAACCCGTAAGCGCTCGGCTGTGATAAGCGCTTGGAACTGCCCGTAGTCCCGTTCCCGAGTGGACGATAGCAAGCGGTAGCTGTAGCGGTGCCAGTGGCGCATTTCCTCAAGGGCATTGCTCATGCGGAGGGCGATGGTTTCCTCGCTGTCGGTTCCTCTGCCGGAGAGACGTGTGCGGAGCTCTTGTTCGCTGGGTGGCATGACGAAAAGGTCAACGAAGGCGCGCTGAATTTCAGGGTCGGGGCACTCGCGAATCTGATCTGCGCCTTGGATATCGATGTCCATCACGACGTCGATTCCTTGTTTAAGATGGGCGATGACCTCCGATTTCAGTGAGCCATAGAGATTTTCATGGACCACGGCATGTTCCAAGAAATCATGGGCTTCGAGTCGGCGGGAAAACTCCTCTTTCGTGAGAAAATGATAGTCCTTGCCGTCTTCCTCACCCGGGCGCGGAGGGCGGGTGGTACAAGAAATCGAATACCGAACCTCGCCGGATTTCGCGAGCTGGTGGCAAAGCGTGGTTTTCCCCGACCCGGAAGGGCCTGAAACAACAAGGAGAATGCCGGAGCGTTCGGACATGGGTGAAGCATGTAGAGACGAAGTGAGTAGGGGAATCAAGGAGTATTTCCCGACATGGATTGTTAAATTGGGCATCTCGTATTGCGCCAATGATAAATGACACCGGAGGAGGTAGGTCGTTGCGCCAGGATTCATGACACCTGGCGCTTGGTTTGGTTTTGGTTGTTTGGGGTGGTTTTGACAAGGGTTTCCGTTGGGGCGGACGGAGTGGAGGCGA
>JANYEC010000027.1 GCA_025363295.1 Akkermansiaceae bacterium | reverse complement strand
CCGTCGGCGTTATCCGAGCAGAAACCGTGCGGGAAAAAGCGCAATGATCGACGAGGTCAGCGACACGCTCGGCTGGGATCGCAAACACACCATCAAGGCCCTCAACGGCCAAGTCACTCTCGGCAAACAAGCCAAGAGACGGGGTTCAAAACCCAAACACGGCGTGATAGAACAAGCCATCATCGCGTCGATCTGGAAGCACAGCGAGCAACCCTGCGGCACCCGGCTCAAGCAAACCCTGCCGCTGTGGATCGATAGCTATCAAGCCCGGCACGGAGTCATCGACCATGCCACCCGAGCGAAAATCCTCAGCTACAGCCCGCGCACCCTGGACCGGATCACCGCTCCCTATCGCCTAACAGCAGAGCGCCGCCTCGGGCGCAAAACCGGCCGTGCCAGCAACCGGATCAAGAAATTCGTCCCCATCCGCTGCGGCCCCCAAGCCTTCGACGAGCCGGGTTGGTTAGAGGCCGACACCGTTTCCCACGGCGGCGGCAGCAGCAGCGGAGCCTTCCTCTGGAGCCTGACGCTCACCGACTTCCACAGCGGCTGGACCGAGCTGGCCGCGCTATGGGGCAACAGCGGCGGGGAAGTGCGCGTGGGCCTAGAGCGGATTGAAAAACGCATGCCATTTCCCATGCTCGGATTCGACTGCGACAACGGCAGCGAGTTCCTCAACGAAATCGTCGAGGCCCATCTTCTACACCGGAAAAGAAGCGTCGAATGGACCCGCTCACGAGCCTACAAAAAGAACGATCAAGCTCACGTGGAGCAGAAAAACTTCACCCACGTCCGGCAACTGTTAGGCTACGGTCGCTACGGCGATCTCAAGCTGCGCGAGCAAGTCAACGACCTCTACGAACACGCCTGGCTGCCCCTTCGCAACCACTTCACCCCCGTGATGAAGCTCATTGAAAAACAAAGAACCGGCAGCAAAGTCCGCAAGAAATACGACACCCCCGCCACTCCCTGCGACCGACTCCTAGCCTGTGCGAAAGTGAGCGAAGAAACCAAAATCCAGCTACGCGCCACCCGGTCCACACTGGATCCGATGACCCTCGCCGCCGACATTGAAGCGCGGCTCAAAGCGATCTTCACCATCGTTGAACGCATTGAGGAAGACCGCCAGGACGAGATAGCACGCGCGGGTAGCGAACCCTCTCCCCGATCCGCCGCCGTTGGGGCGGACTGCGTTACGGCTTCGGTCGCTTGCGCTCCCTTCGCCTCCACTCCGTCCGCCCCAACGGAAACCCTTGTCAAAACCACCCCAAACAACCAAAACCAAACCAAGCGCCAGGTGTCATGAATCCTGGCGCAACGACCTACCTCCTCCGGTGTCATTTATCATTGGCGCAATACGGTCCACCGTCCTCAGTATTCTTCCAGAAAACAATCCGCCCACCCAGAAACCATCGGCTTCCACCCCGGAAACCACACCTCCATTGCCCGTTCCCACTCCAGAACTGCCCTCTATCACTCAGCCAGCTCCCAAACTACCTGAAGGAATCGAACCCGAAACGCCGGGCAAGAGCGCCAATGATGTTTTGGAAAAATTTCTCGCTGCCAAATCGCTTCCTGAACGATTGTCTCTCATCGAGACGAAGACCCCAGAGGCGGAGCTCGTAAAATCGTGCCTCGCCGGACCGCTGCCCTCCCCGAGTAATCTGCTCATCGAGGCGCAGGAAAGCAACGTGGTCGAGCAAGTGACGGATATTTATTACAACGTGGATTTCGCTGCGGGTAATAATCTAACAAATAACCAAACGATTCTCGTAAGAACTCGTGGGTCAGGTAAGCCAAAAATTGTAGCGGATCCATTTCTCGACTCTTTCGGCGGTCGCTTGGCCGCGTTCGCTAGATCTCCTTCAGACAAACCCGGCAGCTTCCAAGTCATCATTTCGGCAGTCGCATCCTGCAACGATGAGCGGGTGCCTAACCGGGAAAAGAAGCTCACTCTCAAACTGCTGCCTCGCGATAACACCAAGGAAATCGCCCGAGCTTATTTTGGTAGGCAGTCGAAAATCGGCACCATGCTTGAAGATGGCACCTACAGCCTCAGCTATGGCAAGGCGAAGGCATGCACCGTAGTGCTTCGCTGGAACACGGAAGACAATCCGCAAGCGCCTTACCTTGAGGCAATGAATCTTAAAACTTTGGATTGGAATCCTTGATCCGACCGGCATCGACCAAAGCCTGCCAACCCCCGCGTAAAACAAGAACCTCAGGCCCGAGGTCGAGCGCCCGAATCCGCTTGGCGACTTCACGGCTCAGGCCGCAGTTTTCATCCCCGCAATAGACGATCACGCGAGAAGTCTCTAATATTTGGGGAACAATCTCCGCCTCGAACTTTTGATTATTTTCTGTTGGATCGAGGTTCCAAAGCACGGACCCGGGAAGGCCGGATTTCTCCCACTTCTTTCTTGGACGTGCATCGACCCATAGGATTTTAGTATCCTTAGGGATTTGCTCTAGACAGATTTCGTCAGGCTTGAGAGCGGCGGGGTCACACAAGAATGTCCTAACGGGTGGCCCCTTTACCAGAAAAGTCACCTCCGCAGCGGCAAATGAGATCGCAATGATCGCTGCCAATTGGCCGAGCGTATTCATGGTTTGTTAGTCATTTCAGCAGGCGTCGGTTTGCGCACCACGCCGAATGCTTGCTGGATCCGATGCTTTTGAATTTTACAATCTGTCTCCACACGGAACACCCCAATACCGGGCGTCTCCATTGCGTTAGGTGTGACAATCAAATCGTAGAGCTTGCCATCCTCCAAGGTATTCAGTTTCAAGGTGAATGCCTCAGATGAGGATTTCACGTTCATGACGTGGATGGTTTGCCCTTCGATGACTTTGATGTGAATCGTTTGGGAGGTGGTACTTGCGCCGAGATTCCATTTGAGGGTCTTGGGTTCGAGCGCGACGAGCACCGGAATATTGATTTTTAATTTGAGAACCTGGGATGGCTTATCCACGGGATCTTCATCCAGAAACAAAGCGATCACTTTGTCCACTGTCCCGGAAAAATTCGTCATGTCGAATTTCGCACTGATTACACCCGATTCACCTGGCTCGTAGCGAAGTTTCCCATCCGAAATCCGGACGGCGACACATGAGCAACCCGGGTCACATTTTTTAATCGTGATTGCTTTGTTTGTCTTGTTAGTAAATTCAAATTCGGCAGAGGTGCTCATGGCATCCGCTTCGGCATTGATTTCTTTGGACAGTTCCTTGAAATCCAAAGTTCCTCCAAGTGCCCATGTGGCGAAGGTCAGCCAAATGCCAATTGCGTATTTCATGGGCACAGTATGAATGAGGTTATTCCTTGGGCGCAAGGGCAACCGCGATGATCAAGCGTCCAGCACGCCATTCAGGGCCTAACACAAACAAGGGGTGATTGTCCTCCAAACGAGCATTCGTTTTGAGAATTTTTTTCCGACCGAGCCAAAGTTCTAGATCCAATTTCATCAGCTTCTCCGTGGGAAGACTGTTGGCTTCAAATCTCACCATCACTTCGTCCGATGGCTTCAATGGCTGAGCCCAGCTCTCATAGGTTCGAAGCAACGGCTGCACGTCTTGGCCAAGTGCCCGGTAGCTTTTAAAACTCAACTGCTTTTTCTGTCGCAGGCGCTTTTCCATCTCACGGGGCACAGCCGCTGCTTGTTTTCCGGCAACAGTGGGATCGCCATTCGTGGCATAATAGACGGTCACACACACTCGACCCATAATCGTTTTGCCCGGATCGTCCTGCGCGGATACCAAACTCGGAAGGGCGCAAATCGCCATGGCGAGGCAGGTCATGATCCACTGGCGTCCCTTCATGGCTCCATCGGGTCTTGAGCTTGGGCCGTCGAGTCGATCTCACGGCCCACCGGAATACTGGTCGTTTGAGAGAAATCCGTTGCATCAGGAATCGCCCGAACTCCGTTCAAAACAATCACGGTCGGCGAGTTCCCACCGCTCGAATACAACTCGGCATCCACTCCATTTTCCGGAGTATAAACTAACTGTTCCACCGGGATAGCCCGTGGTGCACCGGTCACGTCGATCTCCGGGGGCCCTTGTGTTTTGGTGCCGAGCCAGAAGGCAAAAACCAAACCCGCACAGGCGGCCATCGGAACCAACAATGATTGCCAAATACTCGCTGGTTTTCTCTCGATCCCTCGCTTTGGGGTTTGCTCACGGATCGCTTGCGCAATGCGACTGTTGAAAAAATCTGGATACGGAGGCTCGACGACCGCCGGAATTGCCGAAGCCATCAGCGACCGCCACCGCCGGGTTTCCAAGCGGGCAGCGATGTGTTCGGGATGGCCGATCACCGATGCTTCAAAGGCAGCGAGCGGTTCGCCTTCCAATTCGTCATCTAGCCATAGGGCCAAAGTTGCTTCATCTGGATTCATATTCATCTTTTAGCAAGGTTTGGAGTTTCTGACGCGCGTAATAAAGCCGACTCATGACCGTGCCGAGGGTGCTGGCCATGGTTTCGGCGATTTCCTTATAAGATAGCCCTTGCACGTCTTTTAAAAGGACCACTTCCCGGTGCTCCGGGGAAAGCTTGTCGAGTGCGATTTGAATTTTGAGCCGCAGCTCCCCGAGTGACATCAAATCATCCGGCGACTCACCTCCCGAGGGCGTCGTAAATGAGCCAGACTCAATTCGCTCCCTTTCAAAAATCGCATCGTTCAGCTCACCTGCGCTCACGATTTTTCGCTTTCGCGTCCAGTCATAAACCACGTTGTGCGCGATCCGATAGAGCCATGTGGAAAAGCGCGCCTTGGCCTCAAACCTGGGTAGCGCATGCCATGCCTTGATAAAAACCTCTTGGGAGAGGTCCCATGCATCAGCTTCTTGGTGGATCATGTTACGAATCATGGCGAATATCCTTCCCCGGTGGCGGGTGACGAGCGCATCATAAGATTTCAAATCTCCTTTCTGCGCCAGAGCGACCAAACGGAAGTCATCGTCAGGATCATCCATGGAAATCTCCAGATCGATGGAACCGGTAGGCCCCTGCGCGCTCTTGGACGGTTCTCCACTGGGTTTATTCATCGATTTTAACCAAGAAAATTTTCACCACGCGGACGAGCCCGGAAGCGCCCGCAGAGTGGCTTCCACCACCCATCCGCGCAACCTAGAAACACAACAATCACCGGGGACTCGGAATCCGATCCCTCAGATCTTCGCCAAGACTTGAGCGAATACCGTCAGCGTATCATCCAGATCCGCCTCGGTATGGGCGAGTGAAATGAAGCCCGTTTCATACGGTGAGGGGGCCAGATAGATCCCCTCTTCCAGACAAGCCCAGAAGAACCTTTT
This sequence comes from Akkermansiaceae bacterium, assembly GCA_025363295.1. Taxonomy (GTDB): domain Bacteria; phylum Verrucomicrobiota; class Verrucomicrobiia; order Verrucomicrobiales; family Akkermansiaceae; genus Luteolibacter. The sequence goes on along the minus strand of JANYEC010000027.1, from coordinate 34,984 downwards.
GAAGAACTCCAAATCCTGCTTCATCACATCCGAGACATTGACAATCTCGCGGTCGGTGAAAAACCAACAGAACATCGAACCCACCCGGTTGAATCGATGCGGCACACCCTTTTCCACTAACAATTCTCGCAGGCCTTTCTCAAAATGTGCGCCAAGCGAATCCAGCCGTGCGAAACCCGAGTGATTGTCCAGTTCACGCAACTGCGCCAAGCCAGCCGCCATCGCCAAGGGATTGCCACTGAGTGTGCCAGCCTGATAGACCGGGCCGTTAGGAGCGAGGAAATCCATCACATCCGCCCGACCACCAAAAGCGCCCACAGGAAGTCCGCCACCGATGACTTTTCCAAAACAACTGAGATCAGGCGTTAGATTCTCTAATCCCTGCACACCCGCCTTGCCCAGACGGAAGCCGGTCATAACTTCATCAAAAATCAACAAGGCCCCATATTGTCTGGTGATAGAAGATAATAGATTCAGATAGCCCGGTTTTGGAAAAACTAAGCCAGCATTCGCAGGATAGGACTCCACGATGACGGCTGCGATGGTTTCACCTTGGGCGGCAAACAGCTCTTCCAGTGCCTCCCGATCATTGTATGGCAGAACGATGGTCTTCTCCGCAAAGGCCTTGGGCACCCCTGCGGAATCTGGCTCGCCGTGCGTGAGCGCCCCTGAGCCCGCGGCCACGAGCAACGAATCACTGTGCCCGTGATAGCAGCCATCAAACTTAACAATGTAATCCCTCTTGGTGAAGCCACGCGCCAAGCGGATCGCGGACATCGTCGCCTCCGTGCCGGAATTGCACATGCGCACCTTTTCCACCGATGGCACCCAGTCACAAACCGTGCGCGCCATTTCGATTTCAAACATGTTAGGAATCCCAAAGGAGATGCCGCTTTTTGCCACCTCATGGATTGTGTTCGTGATCACGATCGGCGCGTGACCCAGAATGTTTGGCCCCCAAGAACCGATGTAGTCGATATAATGTTTCCCATCGATGTCCTCTATCCGGCTGCCGTATGCACGGCGCACGATGAACGGCTCCCCCCCCACGTTGCGGAAGGCGCGCACGGGCGAGTTCACTCCTCCGGGAATGTATTGTTTGGCGATGGCGAACATTTTTTGCGAAAGCAAACCTTGCGAATTCATGGGCGGATCATGGATGAGGATCGGCGAACGTCCAATCGCGAAGAGAAGTCTTTTATTCAAATATTTGGCCCCGTGCCGATGTCGCAGCAAAATGGCTATTTCGTTTTTCGAGAATCCGACTATTTTCACGTCGATGAAACCCGAACTCGTCGCGCTAATGGCCGCTCTGCTCATTTCGCCGCTCGAAGCGCAGATCAAGCACGTCGAGCGAAAATCGCTGCTCGATGCGGACCCTGATGTGGTCTATCTCGAACAAACGCTGAAAAAACCCATCGAGCTGAAGGTCATCAAAGAAGCACCGGTTTTTTCCGATAAAGATGGCCAACACCGACTCGGCACGCTCAAGGCAAATCAAACCGTCCGCCTCGAGGCCATCACCGAGAAAATCTATCGAGTCCGGGGCCAAGGCACCCGCGATGGCATCGCTGGCTGGGTCGCAACCTGGGCGTTTACGTCCACCGACCCTGACTTCGTGGCGAATTTGAAACTCCTCTATCAGCGTCAGATCCAAGTACAAGCCCTCATCGCGGCCAAGGATGTCGCAGTCGGCATGACACTTGACGAAGTCACTCTATCAAAGGGCAACCCTACCAAGACTACCGTGCGCAAAACTGGCACCGGAGAGTCCGGCCGCTGGGAATTCATCACTTACATCGAGATCAAACACTACACCACGACCATCGATCCACAGACAGGCCAAGCTTTCCGGCAACTCGCCTATGTCACTCAAGAAGAAAAAAGTAGAACCGCAGTCGAGTTTGAAAACGACGTTGTCTCCGCCGTAGAGGAAAGCGAGGACCACAAAGGCGGCGCGGTCCGGGTCATCGTCCCGCCCCTGCTCTTCCGTTGGTAATCATCTAACGCTTCGCCAGTGCTCCAAGATGAGTCGTGCGCTATCTGATAGATTTGGCGCCGCCTGAAGATTGCGGATTGCTTCAAGGGACGCAGGCAGCGCGATGTTTCCATGTGCCTCTACCTGCTCTAACGAACCACCTTTTACCCGCAGCCCGGCATTCGGTGGAGCCAGGCCGCTGCTCAGAGTGACATTACCTGAAAACACGATTCCCGGCTGATGAAGGTGATCTTCACTCATGAAATCCCGTGCTTCAGGATACGCTTGCAAACGCACCGCCGCACCAGGTGAGGCGAACGCTGCCTGCCATTTTTTCTCATAATCAGGAACCATGTTACGCCCCCAAGTTGCTAGGAAAAAAGCCGTCTCACAGGGCAAGGGGCAATCCAAAAAGACATTGTTTGACACCTTGTTATACCCGCCCCCGTGGACCATCACGGTCCAATGATCCGGCCCTTGCCCGATGTTGCGGAAAAGATTCCCCTCCACCCGCACACCTGCGGTCGCGTTATCCAGATAGACTGCGCAGCGGATTCCATCAGCACTCCGTATATCATCGAAAAAATTGTTTCGCACTATCGAGCCTCGCCGTAGTGGGTTCTCGCCCAAGTTGAAATACACGGCTCCCATGTCCACGAACCCTGTGCTGATCCGCCGGAATAGATTTTCTTCAATCACGAAATTATTACCCTTCAGCTCGATCGCCATGTGCGGATGATCTTCAAAAATACAATGACTCACTACCTGCCCCACTCCATGTAACTCCAAGGCAGGATGATAGATTTTTCCCCACCAAGCATCATTCACAAAAACGCAACGATCTGCGGATTGGAGCGACGGCCGGAGAGTCGCCTCATCACCTCCCACGAGAATTGCCCCGCGGCCACCGCAGCCTTCGAAACGGCAGCCACGCAATGCCACCTCCGAATCTTCGGCATCCAGACCATCGCCGCCGTTTAACCCGCATCGGACGTCCGTCACCTCGACATGCTTCGAGTCCCGCATTTCTATCAGCCCATCGCGCGCGCCACCAAGAACTAGGCTCTCGATCTTCACCCCGTCCGCACCGGACACGCGAATCAAAGGACCGGACGTCCACGATAATGCGGCTCCCTGCTTCCATGAATCCTCGGCTGCTGGTGGATAGAGTAAAAGACGCTTACCCTGATAGTCATACCACACCTCACCTGGCACGCTGATTTCACACAACGCATTGCTAACTTTGAAATGCGGTTTCAGCCATTCCAAACTGAGCAATCCGCTCACTTCGCCATGGGCCAGAGTGATCGATTTTTTTGCCACATCCACTTTGCCCACTCGATTAAACGACCATTCCCACGGATTCCCAAAAACTCCGTCAACCCACAGATCCTTCTCCTGCGCCCATGCCTCAAGTCGGTCTGAATTAAACTCGAATGTCCCACCACTTTTGTAAAACTCCGCCACTCTATCAGGAATGAGCACGGGCCCAGCATCGATTATTTTACCGGGCTTCACGCTGCCTTCATCCGGCCACGAAGCCAGCGGCATCGCCCGCCCGCTCACAAACAGTAACGCCGGTGGACACTCACGACTTCCTGCTAGATTAAAACCGCGCCTGCACAAATGCCCGGGATCGCCGCTCCCTAACGCCTCAAATGAAAGTGCTAACACATGAGAACGAACCTCCGGGCGAAGCTGCTTCATCGTGGCCGCATCCGGCCTTGTCCATGCACCCACCGGCACATTCCGGAAACCACTCAGCACAGCCCCCACCTCACCATGAATCCACAGCGCGCCCTTCACCACTGAGGCATGCTGCTGGCCGATCACACAGGTTTCAGCCACGCTGTATTTCCCTGCTTTGAGAAAAATTTCCGCCGCTCCTGCGGGTCTCATTTCTGCGCGGTGCAAGGCTTCGTTTAAGGTCTTTAAAGGTGTCTCCGCCGATCCGCTCGCATAATCATCACCCGTGGGTGTCACCACCCAAGTCTCGGCCACGCCACATCCCATGGCCAGTATCCATATCAGAATCCCATGATCCAAGCGGCGGATTGATCGGGCGCGCGCGAGTTCGAGAAAATCGGAGACTTCACCATGAATCATGTTTTCTCTCCGAACTCGCGGTCCTTTTGTAATTCGTGCTTTTCAGAGACACCGTCTCGCAGAAAGGGCTTCAACCAGATGCGTTCGATCGCCGCATAGGATGCGATCACCGGCAGTGCCGCCAGCGCGCCCGGGATGCCAGCGAGCAGTGTTCCAGCGAGCAGGCCCAGCAACACCGTCAGCGTGGAGACGCGAAGACTTTTTCCATACACTTTCGGGATAATGACGTAGTTTTCCACTAGGTGAAATAACAGATAGAGTCCAAGCACCATGAATGCTGTTTTGGACGAAACGCTGAACGCAAGTAGGAAAGCAGGCACCGTGGCAATGATAAATCCAATGACTGGCAAAATGTCTAACACACCGGCAAGGACGGCAAGCATCAGTGCTCCGGGCACGTGCAAAATACTGAGCACGATGAAGGCATAGACGGCCACCAGTGACGAGGTGATGATCTGACCCACGACGTAGCCGAAGATCACCTGCGAAATTTCCTCCGCCGTGTTGCGAAGCTTGGCACGCTTCAATGGGGAAAAGAATGCCAGCAACCACTCGAACGTTTTGCCCCCATCTATCAGCATATACAATGCGATCACCAGCATCAACGCGATCTCTGACATCCCTCCCAGGGCGATGCCGCCTGCTGAAACGAAATGACCAAACCATTTGTCTGCATCCGACCAACTCGGGCTTTCAAAAAGGTGATCGATGCTTTGGCGCATGGCTTCACCTACAGGAAGTTGCCGTAAAAGCTCCTTGTGGAGCTTGGGAAGGCTGCGGCTGAAGGCACTGGCTTGCTCCATCAACGAGGGCACGATCAGAGCTAAGCCCACACCCAAAAGGGATAGCAAAGCTCCGATCACGATGGTCAAACTCTGCCAGTGGCGCATGCCTTTTCCGTCCAGCCACTCCACTCCCGCGTGGAGCGTCACAGCTAAGAATAAGGCGAGATAAACCAGCAATAAAAGCGGCCATAACACATAGAGCGCGTATGCTGTTAGAATCGCTACAAAAATTCTTCCACAGGTCACCCAGGAAATATGCAGCTCCAATTTATTATTGGAGACATCTTTCTGACCATCACGGTCAGGGGGTGGAGATAGGCTAGGTTCCATATTAAAATTTTTAGTTTAACACCTGTTATGGGTGTTGCCATGGGGTCTTCACCCCATGTAGAGCGACCCATCCTTTGAATTCCAAGATAAAAGATTCATGAAATGCAAATGAATAGAATGGGAAACTGTTTCCATCGTAGTGTCGCACCACTGCTATGGCGAACCAGGCCACATTTAGTATGTTCCCGAGTCGCCGTAATAACTGTGGCCGCGATCCTCAATCTTGCTGATTACGGCCACTTGCTTTTCGTCGGAGTTCTCGGTCATGAAGAACAGCAGCTTTTGTCCAGCGGGAATGCTACACCGGGCGATCAGGAATTTCCGGGGAAACTCGACATTGCCATGATAACGAATGGCAAGCGCGCGAATTTACTCTTTGGCCAGCCACGCGTCCATGCCGCCGGTCACGTTTTTCACGCGGCTAAATCCGTTATTTAACAGAAATTGAACCGCTTTGGTGGAGCGGCCACCCGCCTTGCAGTGAACGATCAGTTCACGGTCCATTGGAAGCTTGGCCAGTTGATCAGGTAGAGTTTTGAGCGGAATTAGCTGTGAGCCCTCGATGTGCGCCATGGCGTATTCATCCGGCTCGCGGACGTCGATTAGCAGACCCTGGAATTCCCCGGCGAGGATTTCCCGAAGTTCGGAAGTGGTGATGGATTCCATAGTATCGATATAAGTTTCGCAGCAGTTAGAAGCACAAGTTTCGGGGTTAGAAACGGAGAAAATGTCAGCGTGATCACCGCAAAGGCGGCAAGCGGGATCGCGGCGGAGTGCGAGTGAACGGAAGCTGCTGCGCAGCGCATCATAAACCGTAAGTTTTCCCAGAGGAACTTGGCCAATGCCGAGAATGAGCTTGAGTGTTTCCATCGCCTGAAGCGAACCCATGATGCCCGGCAACACGCCTAACACACCCGCTTCCTGGCACGAAGGCACGCTCCCAGCGGGAGGCATGTTAGGCAGCAGGCAACGGTAACAAGGCCCACCCAAATGCGGTGCAAAAACCCCCACCTGCCCCTCGAAGCGGTGGATCGCACCGTAAATCAAAGGCTTCTTTTGAAGAAATGCGGTGTCATTCGTTAGGAAACGTGTGGGGAAATTATCCGATCCATCGACAATGATGTCATACGACGCCGCAATCTCCATCGCATTTTCTTGAGTGAATCGCACCGCATGAAGTTCCACGGCGATATGTGGATTCACTTCCCGCAGGCGGGCGGCGGCACTATCGAGTTTCGGTTTCCCGATCCATGACTCACCATGCAGAATTTGGCGTTGGAGATTTGAGGCATCCACCACATCCGCATCGACAAGGCCCAATCTACCGACCCCCGCCGCAGCGAGATAAAGCGCGGAAGGCGAGCCCAGAGCACCGGCACCGATGAGCAGGACCGACGCGTTTTTAAGGCGAAGCTGCCCCTCCAAACCGATGTCAGGAATGATCAGGTGTCGCGAATAGCGGAGCAGCTCCGCCGATGAAAGGCGAGCTGCCATGGCGGCGCGAATATGTAACGGAATCCTCGCAGGGCCAAGATCGAAAACCTGTTGGTAGTTATCCGATTGATGAGGGTGGGAATTGGCGTCCGAAGTAATTTCCACTTTCCAACTGAGCCCTAGTAAATCCACCTGACTTCTCATTGCCGGATACCCATGGGAATTTCGTCTGCCGTGCGGAATCGCCAAGGCCCACGGTCGGCCAGCACTCCGGACTTTTTTCGTTTCACGGCCGATAATAAAGTTTTCCAAACGGGTTAGTTCGATGATTCGCGCCTAGGAAACGAACCTGCGCTGCCTTGACCCGCTCCGCATGCGGGTCCAGACTTCGCCGTGCGTTCGATTTTAATCACGGGTGGAAATGGCGGGCTCGGCCTTGGGATCGCTCGGTATTTCCTCAGTCACGACCCAGAAGCCCACATTTGGTTAGGTGTCCGTCAAAACCGCGCTCAAGCGAAAATGTTATCTAACGAATTCGTTGGGCGCTGTCAGATAATCGATCTGGAAGTGACATCGCCCGATGCATGGCAATCCGCAGTTTCAAAAATCATGGAGACGGATGGCCGTCTTGACGTGCTGGTCAACAACGCAGGTTTACACCGTGATTGCCTGCTCGCCGCCATGCCAAACGATACATGGCACTCCGTCATCGCTGCGAATCTCGATGCGGTTTTCCACGGATGCCGCGCCGCCGTCACGCCGATGATGCGCCAGCGCTTTGGACGGATTGTGAACATCGCCTCACTCAGTGCGGTGCTTCCCCCGCTTGGGCAAACAAATTACGCGGCGGCGAAAGCCGGCGTGGTAGCGTTCAGCCAAACCATGGCCAAGGAAGTCGCGCGCTCGGGCATCACCGTGAATTCCGTTCTTCCCGGATTTATCGACACCGAAGCCCTCGGTGAAATGGACGATGAAGCTCGTAAACAAGCCCAGCGCGGCATCCCGATGCGTCGTTTCGGAAAACCCGAAGAGGTGGCAGCGGCGGTTTATTTTCTCGCCAGCACGGATGCGGCCTATATCACGGGCGCGGCCTTGAAAATCGACGGCGGCATTCTCTAACTTTTTCCAATCGAACAAATCATGCAAGGCGACGAACTCCGGCAGCGAATCAAAGAAGTGATGGTGGAAGAGCTCATGCTCGAGCAAGACCCGTTAGAAATTACGAATACCGTCCCCATTTTCGGGGCGGGCGGACTCGGGCTGGACTCGGTGGATGCGCTGCAGTTAGTCGTGGGTTTGGAAAAACATTTCGGGCTGAAAATCGGGACTTCAGACGCCGCTAAGGGCATTCTCGAAAGTGTGGAAACGATCGCGCGAGAGATCGAGAAATCCTCCTAGAGGAAGGGGCTCCCCCGCTCGCATGAAGGCCGTTCTCATTTTTTTACTTAAGCTCGCCCTGACGGGACTGTGCCTTTGGTGGGCGTTCTCGCAGGTGAAACTCGATCACTCCGTTTTTACCAAGCCCGGCGCTGTGGACTATCGCTGGCTGGCCGCCGGAGCTACGTTAGCCGGAACTTCGATGGTGCTTCATGGTGCTCGCTGGTGGTTTTTTCTGCGCGCCCAATCTCTACCTGTTAGTTTAGGTCGTGCAGTGGAGCTCACCATGATCGACGGGCTTTTCAGCCTCGCTTCCATTAGCGGTCTCGGCGGTGATGCAGCGCGGATCATCCTGCTGATGCGCGATCATCCCGGGAAAAAACTTGTGATCGCGATGGCCGTGATGGCGGATCATCTCGCAGGTATGGTTTCGTTAGCCTTGGTGTTTTTCATCGTCTCCGCAGCCCGCTTTGAGTCGTTGGCGAACCCGAGCATCCTCGGCCGGGGAGTGATCCACTTCGCGTGGTTCTATCTTGGCGGCGGCTTGGCCATGGTCGCACTGATCTTCATCTGCGCCTCGCCTCCGATCCACCGCCGGATTCACGACAACGGACGCTTCGTCAAATGGCCGATGATGAAACGCATTCCGGAGATTCATGACGTCTATCGGAAAAACTGGAGGCATGCACTCGCCGGGCTGGGAATATCGTTTTTCATGCTGACCGCTTATTTCTCATCTTATTACTGCGGACTGCGGGCCGTGGGTGGCACTTCCAGCTACGGCACGGTGATTACTGCAATGCCGGTGATCGACTCGATCAGTGGCATGCCGATTTCGGTGGCGGGCGTTGGCGTGCGAGAGAAACTCTTCGAGGTTCTGATGAACGATCTGGCGGGAGTCCGGCCAGAAACGGCCGTTGCTGCATCCCTAGCAGGTTTCGCGTGCAACGCGTTTTGGGCCGGTCTGGGGGCTTTGTTTTTCCTGAAAAAACGGGACCGCGTCAGCGCTGCGGAATTAGAAGCGTGCAAGAAAAAATGAAACCCGGGCAACCTACCAGGAATCTAGCAGATTGCTGTAAAGTTGGATTTCCTTAAATCTAGGCTCTGCTAGATCTCTGCTCTTACTTGCCGCCGAAGAGGCTGCCGAGCGACCCGAGGATGCCACCGAGCTCTGGTGTTTTTCCGGCCATCACGTCATCAATCATGGAATGGTAAGATGCAGGGACTTTGGATTTCACGAATTCCGCGACCGTGGCAATCGTTTGATCGGTCATTTCGTCACTAAGGCCGAGGGCCATCAATCTACTTTTCAGTTCATTCATAAGTCAAATGGGCTGCAGGATTACCGTGGCAAAAATGCCTATGGTCAAGATCCGTATTCAATCGCAGTACACCGCGAAAATAACCCCCAGCATACGAGTCCATAAGGTTTCATTTCCCTTGCCGCAGGGCTCTTATTTCTCTTTATTGAGTCGTGATTCGAAGTGCCATTCGATTGTTAATCGCGCTGCTGGTTCCGGCGGTTTTCGCGTCCGGTATGACCTCAGTCGAGGTGACCCTCGTGCTGACACAGGCCATTTCCCGTGCGCAGCAGATCGAGCCGACAGCGGTCATTGCCGTGGTGGATCGTGAAGGATTTGTGCTGGGGGTCTGGAGTATGGACGGTGCGCCAGGAGCAGTCGCCGTGTTAGATGCCATTACCAAGGCTGGCACTGCGGCTTTTCTGAGTAGCAATAAGAATGCATTCACCTCGCGCACCGCCGGATTCATTGTGCAGCAGCATTTTCCGCCGGGGATTCAAAATCGCCCGAACGGACCGCTGGTGGGAGTGAATTTTTCGAATCTTTCGTTCACCGACGTGAATCGTTTTAAGAATCCGAACACAGGTTACATTCCTAACTTCACCAGCGGCACCAACGGCGATCCGATCGTGGGAGCGCCTTTCGATGCGGTAAGCGGCCTCGCAGGATCTCCCGGCGGAGTGCCTCTTTTCATTGCGGGAAAATTGGTCGGTGGGGTGGGTGTTGCTGGCAGCACCATTGCTCCAGCGATCAGTCCCTTCTCTATTTTAGCCGACATTCAAATTCAAAGTCAGCAGCGCTACGACCCGGATGAAGACGTTGCGCTGGCCGGGCAGATCGGCTTTCAACCCGCAGGTAAAATTTTGGGCTCTAACGTGTCCATCGATGGCATCCGTGTCCCTTACGTGGTCGGTAAAACTCGGCTGGGCAACGTGCAGCCGCTCGGCTCGATCGGCAGCGCGGTTCCACCGTATGCGGTTGTGAATTCACCCGCAGTCACTTATCCGACCGGCTTGTTCGGCGGGCAAATTTGCGAGATTCGCGCAACTATCATCGCCGATCCGGCGGGCGGCTCTATCAACGGCCAGCCCCGCCTGACCTCAAGTGAGGTGGTGAACATCCTTTCCCAAGCCTCCGCCCGGGCGAAAATCACCCGCGCCGGCATCCGTTTACCTGCGGGGCAAAAAGCGGAAACGTTCATCACCGTGGTGAATAATCCTGCGGCCCCTAACACAGCGCCTGTCATCCTCGGAACCATCCGCACGCCCGATGCGACGATCTTCAGTTGGGACGTAGCGGCCCAAAAAGCGCGCACGGCGATTTTCTTTTCCAATGATACGCGGGCGTTCTCGTCGCGCACGGTGGGCTTCATGGCGCAGCAGTTCTATCCACCGGGCATCGCCAACACAGCGCCCGGCCCTTTTTACAAATTGCAGGAACAGTATTCTTTGCTGCCCGTGGGGGTAAAAAATCCCCTGAATCGCGTCGAGCTAACCACCGCGCTAACTGTACCAAATTCTTGTGTTTCTAACGGTATTACTATTTTCCCTGGAGGTTTCCCCCTCTATCGTAACGGGGTCATGATCGGTGCAATTGGCGCCAGTGGTGATGGCATTGATCAAGACGATATCATCGCCGCAGCGGGCACTGTGGGGTTTGTGGCACCGGCGGCCATTCGCGCCGACCAGCAGCAGTATCAAGGGGCGCGATTACCTTATGCCAAGTTCCCGCGCAACCCGGATCTGTAGTCTCGGTTAGAGGCTTCATCGAGCGGGCAGGATGCCGTAAACTAACACAATCACATAGGCCAGCTTGCAACCAAGATGAAGCCACTGGTCGGTCAAGTATCCAAATTTGCCTTCACCTTTGCCGAGATCGATCAGCCAATGCAAACAAAGTTCAGTGGCACCAAGGATTGCGCTGCCTGATACGATCCATACGCTACCGGCTTGGACCAGCGAGTGTGCCGTTAGAGAAATGATCCATTCCTGTAAGTTGTTTGCTTGGTTCCGGACTTTCATGCGAGCAAGATAGTCACCCTGAAGCGGGAAATCCGCCAGCGCATGCGCGATCGCGAACGCGAAAAACAGGGCGAAGGGACCGGAATGGGAAAGGATGTTCATGCGCTAACTTTCCAAAAATCATGAAACTCGCGGTGGGATGATGTCACCTCAGTGAGGAATCCGATGGCGGGTAATTCTGGTGGAGGGGAAGATGAATTCATGAGAGATTGTCGAGCTACGCTGACTGGCTAAGCGAAAAATGGCCAGAGGGAAAATGTGAGGATCAAAATTTCCGCCGCAGGACTTCAATGTTGAAGCTTTGCGACCGTCATTTGACAGTCATCACGATCACTCCCTCCTCATCGCGCTCGAAAGATTTCAGCCGCTCAAGGACCAATTTCTCGTCCCCGATTCCAAAAAGCCTCACAGGATTCCGACGCCCTTTAACCCGCACCTGACCCAAATTGAGAATGCCATCATCGATTCCCGAAGCCTGTCTAACTTCATCGGAAAAAATCACATCACAATGAAACTCCTTAGTCAGTCCCTCCAGCCGCGAGGCGAGATTCACCGTGTCCCCGATGACTCCGAATTCCGTTCGATCCGGCGATCCGATTTCACCTGCCACAGCCTCCCCTAAATGCATGCCTACGCCGATGTGAAACGGGGTTTTTCCCGCAGCCTCCCATCTCGCGTTCATCTGTGCGAGGACGGCGATCATTTCCCGGGATGCAAGAATCGCCTTACGAGCATGATCCTCATCACTCCCGCCTCCCAGTGCCCCCCAGTGTGCCATTACCGCGTCTCCGATGAACTTATCCAAGGTGCCACCATGGCGGAAAATCACCGCCACCATACTCGTTAGATACTCGTTCAGTTGTTTCACTAAGTCACCTGGGTCGGTTTGCTCTGACCTCTCGGTGAAGCCCCGCACATCGGAAAACAGTACGACGACACGCCGTTTAACACCCGCTGCTATCTCCCGCCACTCATCCTGCTGCGCGATCATGGCATCGGCCACATCTCGGGAGACAAAGCGCCGAAAGTCCCGCCGCAATCGCAGTTTCTCGAGTCGCTCGGTTACCATTTCGTAAGATTGCGCGACGGCCCAGCCCGAAACCAGCGCAAGCAGCCCGCCAAATATCGGCAGTAAAATTGAAAGCGCGAAGCCAGCCCAAACCGCCACTCCTGCCACGCATGCTGCGATCCCCATCAGCCCAAACACCGATACTAACGGGCGGGTGACCCAGCGGGTCCAAGCCAGCGCCACAACACCTAACAAAATCATCGCTGGCCACGAATTCGTATAGCGCCGGATGAACGCTTTGTCTAAGCCGCAAGCGATCGCTTGAAGGTGCAGTTGCGGCCCGGAGATCGGCCCCATCGGCGTATTATGGATATCCTGGAACCTCGGGGCCACTGGCCCGATCATGATCACTTTGTTCTGAAAAAACGCCCCGCTGTTATAATTCTGTTTCCAAATTTTTTCGGAGAAAATTCCATAGATGCTTTTGGGCGCATAAAGATCCGCCGCACCCGTCTCGTCGCGGCCCGCAAAACGGAGTTCCTTATCTCCTGTTGGAACTTCCGAGCCCATCGCATGAATCACCTCCGCAGCCATGGAACGATATTCCGGCTCACCGGTGCGCCGCCGCCCTTCATTCTCGATACCCAAAGTCGTCGTGTAGCGAGCAATGCGCTCCAGCCCATCGACCGGATCTCTACTAAAGTTCACGTAGCCTAGGCGCGGTCCGGCTTCGAGAAACTGCTCGTCCGGCTCGATGAGCATAAAGACGTTTCCCTCATCGGCTCCACCCGGACTGATCGCTGATGCAAGCAAGACTTGGCCGGGGTGCCGTTTGATCGCAGCAGCCAGTTCCGCGTCGGCATCGGGATCGGTCGCTTCCGAAAAAATTAGATCTAACACAATTAACTTTGCACCTGCATCTGCGAGACGGTCGATTGCCTGCGCCCAGACCCGCCGATCCCAAGGAAATCGCTGGCTCATCAGGGAAAGGGCTGGGCTTGCCGCGACCTCCGCCGGAGCGAGCGCATTCAATGTTAGACTCGTATCATCAATTCCGAGCAAGACCAGTTGCTCTTTCTCGGGCGGTCCGCCACTGCGGCGGATGATCCAATCACCGAACACCCGATCTGTTTTTTCAATCAATCCCCAGCCATTAGGAAAAGGAAGCTCACCGAATCCAATCATCACAATCATGATCCCCACCCCACACGCAAAACTTTTGCGCCAGCGTTTCCAGAAGGTCAAAGGAGGGCTTGTCATCGTTCGATGAGCTATCTAGCTTTGCTTTCATAGTAATGAAAAGCTCCCAAGTCCTAATCATACCGATTTTCATCGCGGCCAGTGTCCATGCTGACGTTTTATCGGAACTAAGCCCGTTTCTCGGCTCCTCGCGCCCCGACTACGATCCCGCATCTCTTCAGGCGGATTCGGCGGTGGGAAATCCCAACTACGCGCCGTTTTCCCCTGCGGACTCGGATCTGGGCGTGCAGCAAGTCCTCGGTTCCTATCCGGGACGTTCTCCGGTGAATGTCAGTTTTGAAACAAGTTTCAGTTATACCGACAACGCACCCGGCACTACAGCGTTCGATGACGATGGAGCTTGGTTTTCCGCCAGTCGCCTCGCTGTGTCTTGGCGCCCGCGGATCGCCTATGGATGGTTTGCGGACATCGGACTTGCAGAGGAAATTTACCGATTCGAAGGAAGCCAAGCGGCCGATTTCGAAAATTTCGATCCCTACATCGGAGTCGTGAAATCCATCCCTGAGCTTGATGACCTCGTCTTCTTTACCCGTTATGAATACCAGCGGATCACCACAGGTAGTCTCTCACAAAGCAATTACAGCGCCCAAAGAATCCGCACCGGGCTCCAAAAAGATCTTTTGTTAGGTTCACGGTATCAGCTTGCCGCAGGGGTGGACGCCGCCTTTGACATCGACGCCAATCCGGATGAACTCGAACGGAACTCATACTCTGCGGATTTGAGATATACTTATTGGTTCGCAGACCACCTCAGTTCCACTCTTTCATGGACGGGATCGCTATGGGATTTCCGCCATAACAATCGGGAGGACTGGAGCCAAATTGTCGGACTTGAGCTCACATGGACGCCCTGCCAGAACGCCCGCATTTACACCAATGTTTTCTATACTAACGTCCATTCCAACTCTGCCTTTGGCGCAAATGATTTCGAGGCATGGCAATCCGGAATCGGTGTCGGCTTGAACTACACATTCTAACCTTTATGAAAATTTTCATCCCTATACTCGCCCTGATCGTTCCCGCCGCCGCCGACACGCTGCGGACTGCCAATGTGACTGCGGCCGTCAATGAAGTTCAGGTCTATCCAGGTTCTAGTAATCCCCATTCTGCCGCGATCGGCGAGAAAATCGCTTTGCCCTCCTCGGTTCAGACCGGGCGGCAGTCACGCACGGAACTCACATTTAACGATAACACCATCACCCGCTTGGGCCAGAACTCGGTGTTCAGTTTTCGCGAAGGCGGTCGCAACGTGGAGTTAAAACAAGGATCGGTATTGCTTCAGGTTCCTAAAAATGTCGGAGGTGCCACGATCCGCACCGCCACCGTCACCGCAGCCATCACCGGCACCACGGTGATGTTCGAATACAGTCCGGGAAAATGGATCAAACTCCTCACCTTGGAAGGCACACAACACCTCAGTATCAATGGCAGCAAAACCAGCGTCGCCGTGCCAGCAGGTAAGATGGTCATCATGCACCCGAATGCCACAGTGATTCCTGAACCGGTGACGATCGACATCGCCAAGCTCGTCGCCACTTCACCATTAGCGGGTCAGGGAACTTTCGGACCGCTGCCACCTCGCGCCACCGAGTTGATCCAACAAACGATCCGAGATCAGATAGACGCAAAGCGTCAAGGCGATCTGCTCCCTACCAACTTCGTGATTTCAGGACCCGGCAATCGAAGTGCCCACGGTGTCATGGATTTTGCAGGAAACCGGCCGCCGTTAAAGCTGAATGAAAATGATAACCCGAATGTTCAGGTACCCTGATCTTTGATCGGTTAGCAGTTTCGGCGGAGCGGCCATGAATCCCGAATTACAACAGCTCTGTGCAAAAACTGCCGGGCTCGCGATTGCGATTCACTTCGTCGGGTGGATCGTATTCTATCTGTTATTTCGCCGCATGGGGCGCCCCCCTCGGCTCAGCCTCCACCTGTTCTCTCTCTCGCTCGGCACTTGGACCGCAGGATCCATATTCTTCGCGCGGGAAGCCTGGGTCGGTCACGTCGGAGCTGCACTGATTTTCAGCACGGCACTGCTTGTCTGGGTCTTGTTTGACCGTTTAATCTGCGGTGCATGGCTTACCCATCGGCGGAAAATTCACCTTCCCATGATCCTCCGTCAGCTTGGGGGTCTGCTCGTAATGCTAGTCACGGGCGCATCCATCCTCAAATGGGGATACCGCCTCGAACTCACAGGCCTGTTAGCCACGTCGGGAATTGCCGCAGTGATCTTGGGTTTCGCGATGCAGGATCTGCTCTCCAATGTGATCGCCGGATTCAGCATTCACATGACCCGTGCCTACAAGGTTGGCGATTGGCTTTTACTCGGAGAAAAGGGAGAACGAGCGGAAGTCACCGAGATCAACTGGCGTTCCACTCGCTTCGTCAACAACGATCAGGTCTCCTTCGAGCTACCTAACAGCGAAATCATTAAACACAGCATCGTCAATCTCAACTATCCAACATCAGAGCACGGCATTCGCCTGCGGATCGGCCTCGACTATGACGTTCCTCCTGCCCTCGCCAAACAGGCGCTTCTCGCCGCCGCCGAAAATGCCCAAGGCATCATCGACTCCCCGGCTCCCACAGTATTTCTTTGCGACTTCGGCGACCATTCCGTGGTGTATGAGTTAAGGGTGTGGATGCGCCACGCAAGCCTTTACAATGCCGCTTGCGATGACATCCGCACCGCACTTTGGTATGAGCTCAAGCGCCGTGATATCCGCATTCCTTATCCTATCCGGTCGCTTGAAGTCCGCAAACCTAACGAACCCACTTACTTCGCCGATGCCAAAGCCCGCGCCGAGGAAATCGTGACAGCCAAAGCCCTCGACTGCCTCACTCAAGACGAGGCCCGCAGCTTGGTCGCAAATGGCAGAATCGTGCTTTTTGGCCCCGGGGAAGCCCTCGTCTCCGGCGGGGAAAGTGGCGAATCCATGTTCATCATTCTCGATGGCGGCGTCCAAGTCACTGGAAAATCTGCTAGTGGCGTGCCCGTCATGCTCGCCAAATTAGGGTCCGGTGAATACTTCGGGGAAATCTCTCTTCTCACAGGCGAGCCTCGCAACGCTACCGTTTGTGCCGAGAAAGACACCTTGGTCCTTGAAATGCGCAAAGGCGATATTTCCCCGCTCATTGCAGCCAATCCAAAACTCGCCGGCCGTCTCGGAGAGTTGCTAGAGCGCCGCCAAACAGAAACACGGGATGCCCTTCATGGACACACAGGCAAGCCAGAATCCGAATCGCTTCCCGCGCAACGTCGCAGCTGGACCGAGAGGATTCGTGCCTTCTTCGGTGACCCAGTGAAATGATGCTTTGTCGCCGGTGAGAAGCGATCATCACGTTTACTTACGCCACTCGTCTATCAGGGATGCCACCAGCGAGGTCCAGCCGGTTTGATGGGATGCGCCCAAACCTTCACCCGTGTCCCCATTGAAATATTCGTGGAAAAGTGGGAGATCGCGCCAGTGTGGATCGGTCTGGAATTTTTCAGAAGTTCCATGAATGGCGCGGTGATCCTGGGCATCACGAGCGAACATCTGGATGAGGCGGTTAGAAAATCCACTTGCCATTTCATCGAGCGTGACTTGCCCATTTTCTGGATCGCCTGCAGGCACGGTAAACGATTCGCCATAAGCTTTGCGCAATTTACGTAGCGACTCGATCATCATGAAACTCGTCGGCAACCAGATGGGACCCCGCCAGTTAGAGTTGCCGCCCTTTAGTTTTTCTAATGCCTCTGCGGGCTCATAACGCACTGTGCTGGTTTCGTAATGCACGGGATGATTTTCGTGAAATTTCGAGAGCGAGCGCAGGCCATAATCACTGCGGAATTCCGCGGGGTCCCATACGGAGGACAGCACTCGGCGCATTTGTCCTGGCTCGATCACTGCGAGCACGTGCGTGGTCTGGCCGTCCACCTGCAATGTGGTGACGCAAGGCTCACAGAGGTCGGGGCGGTTGTTCATCAACCACTGGAAATTTCGATAGAACTCCGGGAACGGTTTCATCCAGTTTTCCTCTAAACGCTCGACAGCGAACAGCGGAATCAGGCCAACAAGCGAGCGCAGGCGAAATTTATGGAAGCTACCGTCGGCAAACTCTAACACGTCATAAAAGAATCCATCTTTTTCATCCCATAGCTCGTAGCCCTTACCGCCGCGATCCTTCATCGCTGCGCCGATGTAGAGGAAGTGCATGAAGAACTTGGATGCCAATTGTTCATAGACTTTGTTTTCTTTCGCGAGTTCTAACGCAATGCGCATGAGGTTCAAACAGAACATCCCCATCCATCCGGTCGCGTCCGATTGCTGGAGCGTCGCGCCGTTCGCACTTTTGCAACTGCGATCGATTAGAGTGATGTTATCGAGGCCGAGAAAGCCGCCTTCAAACACATTATTGCCTTCCGCATCGACCTTGTTTACCCACCATGCAAAATTCATCAGTAGCTTATGAAAGCATTTTTCAAGGAACATTCTATCAGGCTTCCCGCTGCGAACGCGATCCATATTGAACACTCGCCAAACCGCCCACGCGTGGACGGGTGGGTTCAAGTCGGAAAATTCCCATTCATAGGCTGGGATCTGTCCGCTCGGATGTTGAAACTGTTCGAACAATAACAGCCAGAGTTGCTCCTTCGCATAGTCCGGGTCCACCAGTGCGAGCGGAACGGCTTGGAACGCCAAGTCCCACGCGGCGAACCAAGGATACTCCCACTTATCCGGCATCGTAATGATGCGCATCGTATTGATGTGCCGCCAGTGGTCATTGCGGATCGTCTTGCGCGACGCAGGCGGTTTCCAATCCGGATTGTCACCCTTGAGCCACAGGTGAACGTTGAATAGATAGATCTGCTTCGTCCACAACAACCCTGCTAGGGCGGTCCGCTGGATGTGCTTCTCATCCGCGCTCGCAGACGCCGGATGAATCGCATGGTAAAACTCATCTGCCTCGGCGCGTCGTTGGGAAACAATCGCATCAACCTCGGCAAGCGGGTCGGCGAGTTTTTGATCTGTTAGCCGAAAGTGCAACACCACCGAGCCACCCGCAGGAACTTCCATTTTTGCATAATGCAAGCCAGCCTTCGAGCCGGTGTTCGCGGGATTGACGCAGGTCTCGCCACCAATGACATGACGGTGAAACGCATCCTTCACAAACGGCGTGCGGCTTTGGGCATCGCCGCCGAACACCCGCTCGCAATTGGTTTCATTTTCCGTGAACAGCGGCACGGCACCCGGCGCACCGTGAAATTTCAGCGCTCCGATCTGATAGGGGAATGGCAGTTGCGCGAGCGGATCAACGTCATTCGTCCCCACTTCGAGCGTGGTGTGGTGGCTAGAATTTTCCCCGAGGGTGATAGCGGGCGGCCGCTTGTTAGGCGGCGTCCAGCTCCACGTATTACGAAACCAAAGTTGCGGGATTACATCAATGCTTGCAGCAGTAGCACCACGATTACAAATCTCAATGCGGATGCATGTATCGTTCGGCGCGCCCTTCGCGTATTCGATGAAGATATCGAAGTAGCGATCGTCGTCAAAGATACCGGTATCTAGCAGCTCGAACTCACCTTCATGCGTTGTGCGCTTTTGATTCTCCGCAATCAGTTGCCCATAAGGAAATTCTGCCTGCGGATATTTATAGAGAAACTTGCAGTAAGAATGCGTCGGCGTGGCATCGAGGTGAAAATAATATTCTTTCACATCCTCACCGTGATTCGCCTCATTCGGCACGAGACCGAAGAGACGCTCCTTGAGGATCGGATCGCGCCCATTCCAAAACGCCCATCCGAAGGCAAGGAGCTGAAATCGGTCGCACCATCCCGCGATCGCGTCCTCTCCCCAGCGATACGCCTTGCTGCGCGCAAGATCGTGCGGCAGATAGCCCCAAGCATCGCCATCCTCGCTGTAATCCTCACGCACCGTGCCCCACGCACGGTCGGACACAAAAGTGCCCCAACGCCGCCATGGCGGGATGGGGTCAGTCACGCCCTCAGCGAGGCGATTTTGTTCGGCGGTGCTCACGGAATGTTAGGGACATGGGTTCTGTCAAATAGCCTGAAACTACGGTTAGCGCGAAAGTGAACGTGGCACATTTTTAGTGATACCATCTCTTGGAATCAGCGTAGCCTGCCGAGCCGTTGCGCCAAGGATCATCTTTGATGATTGGGTTAGGCTGCCAAGGGTTCAAGTATTTGGTTGATGATCCAGTTCCCAGTTGATGAGACGCTTCTTGTGCACGGTGAGCAGGCGGTATTTTGGCGCCAGCATTGGTAAAGGAAATGCTCGGCACTTTCAACGGAACTTAACCCCAAGCCCCTTCGTTAGTGCTTCGAGGACCCCTTGATGGGCGGTGTCGATTTCCTCGGTCTTGAGCGTCCGGGTGGGCTCGCGATAGTGGAAGCGGTAGGCGACGGATTTGCTATCGGCGGCGATCTTCTGGCCGGTGGGGTCGGTGAAGACGTCGAAGCACTCGCTGGAAACTAACAGGGGTTGGGCGAGTTTGGCGATGATAGTTTCGATCTGCGCGTTGGGCGTGTTGAGCGGGAGTTCCATCGCGGCGTCGCGGGAGGAGCCGGGGAACTGCGGGAGGTCCTCGACGTGGCTGATGCCATTGAGGAGCTTGCGGAGTTTTCCGAGATCGAGTTCGGCCACGTAAACGGGGGAGGTGAAATCGAGTTCACGTTCGCGGGCGGGTGTTAGGCGGGCGAAGACGCCGATATTTTGTTCATCGAGCTTGATGTCGCAGCCGAGCACGAATCCTGCGCGTTCTTTCGGAGTGAACTTGATTTCGCGACCACCTAACAATGCGGAGAGGATTCCTTTGAGGTCGTAGAGATCGGTGGTGCGGTCGACTTTGAACCAGCCGGTGGGCAAGGCGGAGCCGGAGAGGAGGATGGACAACGTTTCGCTTTCTTGGTCCTTCGCTTTGCCGCCGCCGGCGTTGCGGAAGACGCGGCCCATTTCGAAAAGGCGCAGAGATTTCGCTTGCTGGCGAACGTTTCTAACGGCTGAGGCAATCAAACCGGGGACGATGCTCGGGCGCATGACGGCGTGGTCCTCGCTGAGCGGAAGTTTCACGCGGATGACGTCGCTGTCCTGCATCGGGCGCAGCGGGAGGATGTCGGAAACCTGGGCGTCAGAGATGAGCTTGATGGTCTGGCATTCGTGCAGACCGAGAGCTGCTAGACGGCGGCGGAGAACCATGTCGGCATCGTAGGCGGCATCGATCGGACTGGCGGGAACGAAAGTTCCTTGGAAACGCGACGGCACGTTGTCGAGGCCATGGACGCGGGCGATTTCCTCAACGAGATCGATGTGGCGCTGGAGATCGGCGCGGAAGCTCGGGACGTCCCAAGTGCCGTCGGTTAGTTTGGCGAGGCCAAGGCGGGTGAGAATCTCTTCGGCGGCGGTTAGATCGATGGAGCTGCCCATGAGCTGGTCGAGCTTTTTGGCATCGAGCGTGACGGGCTTGGTGAGAACGGGTGAAGCCCCCGCAACTTGCGTGGTTGTTTCCGCAGCGCCGCCCGCGAGTTCGAGAATGAGTTTTACGGCGAAGGACGAGGCGGTCAATACGCCTTGTGGATCGACGCCGCGCTCAAAGCGGTAGGAGGAATCCGAGCCAAGGGCGGTGCGGCGCGAGGTGCGGCGGATGCCTTGGGGAGTGAAATAGGCGGACTCTAACACGATGTCGGTGGTGATTTCTGTCACGCCACTTTCTGCCCCACCCATCACGCCTGCTAGAGCAAGGGCCGCGCCGGATTCGTCGGAGATGAGGAGGTCGTCGAGTGTTAGGACATGGGTGGAACCATCGAGCGCGAGGAAATTTTCGCTATCGGCGGCGTTGCGGACGATGATGTTGCCGGTGAGTTTGGCGGCATCAAAAGCGTGGAGAGGCTGGCCGAGCTCGTGGAGCACGTAGTTCGTAATATCGACGATGTTATTGATGGGGCGTAGGCCGATGGATTCAAGTCGTTGTTTCAGCCAAGCCGGGCTTTCTTTCACTGTGACTCCCTTGATGGCGATGGCGGTATAAAGTGGACATGCGGCGGGCGCGTCGATCCGGATGTTGACCGAGACGTTAGTGTTAGGTCTGGCAATCTCTAACGGTAGCAGCGGCGTTTTCAACAACGTCGCAAGCTCGCGGGCCATTCCTCGGTGGCTGAGAAGATCGGGTCGGTTAGGGGTGACTTCGAGTTCGAGCAGGGTGTCATAGTCGAAGAGTTGTTTGACGGGTTTGCCGATTTTAGAATCAGGAGGAAGAATGAGCAGGCCATCCTCACCCACAGGTAAGCCGATTTCGGAGGCGGCACAGAGCATTCCTTTTGATTCCACTTTCCGCATCACGGTTTCGCCGATGGTGAAGCCGCCGGGTAGCTCGGCACCGGGGAGGGCGCAGGGCACTTTGTCTCCGACTTTATAATTCTGAGCACCGCAGACGATCTGGCGGAGCGTGCCTTCTCCGGTATCGACTTGGGTGACTTTCAGGCGATCCGCATTCGGGTGCTGGACGGCTTCCATGATCTGCGCTACGACGATTCTATCAGAGGCGATGCCTTTGGAAACGATGCCTTCGACTTCGACGCCGGCGAAGGTGAAAAGGTCGTCGATTTCCTTGATAGATTTTCCGGATAGATCGAGATGGGTGGCGAGCCAATTTAAAGAGACGTTCATGGAGAGAAGAGAGGAAGATTTTTTTAACCGCAGATGGACGCAGATAAACGCAGATGGAAGACGGGATGAAGAGTTTGAGGCACCGCGAATTTGGCGAATCTTGCGAATAAGAATTTACAAATCTTATCTGCGTTCATCTGTGTCCATCTTCGGTTAGAGTATTCTTCAGGCGAATTGTTTGAGGAACCGGGCGTCATTTTCGATGAGGAGGCGGATATCCTTGATCCCCCAGCGGATCATGGCGAGGCGGTCGAGGCCCATGCCGAAGGCGAAACCAGTGACTTTTTCGGGATCGAACGCGTTGTCTTTGCGGGAGGTGTTGATGGCTTCAAAAACGGCGGGATCGACCATGCCGCAGCCGGCGACTTCGATCCAACGTGGGGCTTGGCCCTTGACTGTTAGTTTTACATCGATCTCGAAACTCGGCTCGGTGAACGGGAAAAAGTGCGGGCGAAATCTAACTTCCGTCTGGGTGCCGAAGAGCTCGCGGAGGAAATATTCCAGCGTGCCTTTGAGGTCCGGCAGCGAGACCTCCGTCCCGACATAGAGGCCTTCGAGCTGGTTGAAAACGGAAAGGTGAGTTGCGTCGATCTCGTCACGGCGATAGGCGGAGCCTGGGGCGATGATCCGGATCGGTGGCGTCTGAATTTCCATGGTGCGGACTTGCACGCTGGAAGTATGGGTGCGGAGAAGTTTTCCCGAGTCGAAATAAAACGTGTCCTTTTCGTTGCGGGCTGGGTGATCGGCGGGCGTGTTGAGCGCGTCGAAACAATGGAACTCGTCCTCGATTTCCGGCCCGTCGGCGAGCGCGAAGCCCATACGGCGGAGAATGCGGATCGCTTCGTCGCGGATCAACGTCAAGGGATGGAGAGAGCCAACGTGTTGAAAACGAGCGGGCAAAGTCACGTCAATCCCAGCCAGTGCGGCGCGGTCCGCGATTTCTCGCAGCGCGATCTGCTTTTCCTCCAGCGCGGTGCTGATGGCGGTGCGGGCGGCGTTGAGAAGCTGGCCGACAGCGGCTTTATCTTCCTTCGGCACGTCCTTGATGCCCGCGGCGACGAGGGTTAGCGTGCCTTTTTTGCCAAGCACGGCCACGCGTGCGTCATCGAGCGAGCGCTCGTCCGCAGCGGCGGAAATTTGCGCAAGCGCCTCAGTTTGGATAGCTTCGATAGGCTCCTTCATGGGAAAAAGGGGAATAGCTCGAAACCCGCCGCCGGTCAAAGCCTAGCTGTGCGATCTTCCACGGAGATCGCTCTAAAGGCCATTGCATCCATCAAAAATTTCTATCTTGACTGTTCAAATGATCATCTTTTTGATTTCCCCATGAGCCTGCAATCACTGACTCGCTGCCTCAAGCAAACATTTGGCTACGATAGCTTCCGCCCTCTTCAACGGGAAATCATGGAAGCCACACTTCAAGGGCGGGACGCGTTGGCGGTGCTTCCTACCGGCGCGGGGAAGAGTCTTTGCTATCAACTGCCCGCGCTGGTTCGCGATGGATTGACGATTGTGGTGTCGCCCCTGATCGCGCTGATGAAGGACCAGGTGGACCAGCTTCAGGCCAGCGGGGTGAATGCGACTTTTTTAAACTCCACTTTGGAGGCAACGGAGGCACGGAATCGTCTCGATCGTTTGGGTCGCGGAGAATTTCAGATGCTCTACGTCGCGCCTGAACGTCTGATGCTGCCGGATTTCCTTTCGCGCCTGAAGGGCTGGAAAGTCTGCGCTCTAGCAGTCGATGAAGCGCACTGTATCAGCGAGTGGGGCCATGATTTTCGCCCTGAATACCGCCGACTCAGAGAAGTGCGTCAATGGACGGGGAATATCCCGATCCTTGCACTAACAGCCACGGCGACGGAACGGGTGCGCGAGGATATCGTGAAGCAGTTAGAATTAGAGAATTCCGTGAAATTTCTCGCCAGTTTTAATCGCCCGAATTTGAAATACCAAGTGATCCCGAAGGCGGGAGCGGCAGCGCAGGTTTGTAACTTCGCGAGTGGACGGCCTGAAGACTCTGGCATCGTCTATTGCCAATCTCGGAAAACCACCGAGGCCCTCGCGGCCACTCTGAGGGCTAACGGATTTTCTGCGGTTGCCTATCATGCCGGACTCGATCCCGCCGATCGTGAAAAGAATCAAGATGCCTTCCTCCGGGATGAGGCGAAAATCGTTTGTGCCACAGTCGCTTTCGGCATGGGTATTAATAAACCGAACGTCCGTTACGTCATCCATGCGGACATGCCGAAGAATATCGAGGGCTACTATCAGGAAACTGGCCGAGCGGGGCGTGATGGATTACCGGCAGATTGCCTGCTGCTTTTTTCCCGCAGCGACTTCATGAAATATGTAAGATTTCTCGACGATATCCCAGACGAGCACGCGCGGAAAGTGGCGCATCAACAGCTCGACCAGATGACGCATTTTGCTGAAAATGACGCCTGCCGCCGTGTCGGTCTGCTAGGGTATTTTGGTGAAACTTGGACTCATGAAAATTGCTCAGGGTGTGACCATTGCCTCGAACCCCGCGAAAAATGGGATGCTACGGTCGATGTCCAAAAGCTGCTGAGTTGCGTGTTGCGCATCCGCCAAGCAGGGAATTTCAATGTCGGCCTCAATCATGTGTCCGAAGTTCTTACCGGCAGCATGTCCGAGAAGATCAGACGATGGAAACATGAGGAACTGAAGATCCACGGCATTGGCAAGGATCAGCCCCGTCCCTACTGGGTGGATCTCGGGCGGCAATTGTTGCGTTATGGTCTGTTAGTTGCTGGCGAGGATCAATTCCAGACAGTGACTGTGAGCCAACAAGGAATCGATCTCTTAAAAAATCGTGCCACCGTCATGCTGTCACGTTCGATCATGGCTCCGCGCTCACAATCGCTTGCACGCACGGGTGATATACCTTGTGACAGCGGACTTTTCGAACGCCTGCGTGCTCTCCGCAAAGAATTGGCAGATGCGCGAAATGTGCCGCCCTATGTGGTTTTTTCCGATGTCACCCTGCGTCACTTCAGTCGTGATTACCCGCGCGATGATCAGGCTCTTCTGAACATTCCTGGCGTGGGCGAAAAAAAGCGCGAGGACTACGGCACAGCGTTTCTAACTGCCATCCGCGAGTGGGTCAAACAAAGTGTGCCGAAGGAATTCGAACCCCTTGATTCTGCCAACGTTCAACCGTCGCCCCGCAAGCCAAAGGCGGCTAACGGACTTAGTGATACCGCCCATGAAACACTGGCTCTTTGGAAGCTGGGTAAAACAATCGCCGAAATTATGGCCATTCGTGGATTCAAAGATACGACCATCGAGGGGCATCTTGCAGAAGCAATCGCACACGGAGAATTCATCGAGCCCCGCGCCATTTATTCGGTCGCTGAGGAGCGGGAGATGCAGGCCGCGCTCGCGGGCTATGATGAGGTTTCTCTGAAGCCTGTCTATGAACAACTCGAAGGCCGGATCAGCTACGGCAAGCTCAAGATATACCGCGCCGCTGCGAAATTGACACCCGCCACCTAACAAAAAATACCACCTTCCTTCACCAAGTTGAAATTTTCCTCCGATGCATCCTTGGAAAAAAACTAACACCGCCAATGCGGTGGGACGGAGCAGTTTGTGGAGTTTTCTGCGGGCACTCTTTCTTCAACCGCCTGCGGATTCACAATCGGGGGAAACCCTCTCTCAATCCGCAGTCTTCTTGGCAAGCTCTGCCATGAACGCGTCCACCGCGTTATTGGTGGCCTGATAGTAGCCCGTCTTCGACTTGGCGGGACTGTTTGCATACTCCGTAATGCGAGCCTGGCTTCCGGCCACTCCCTGGCAAGTCGTGACAAACAATTCCTTCCCTGTTGCATCCTTGAGTGCAAAATGAACATCGACCCTTGGACTGAAAAGCAGCTCGTCTCCCTCCTTGGACACTCGCTTAAGATTGTAGGACGTGACGGTGGAGGTCACAACGTTACCGGAACTTTCTCTGAGCCGAGGGCCGAAAAAGTGGTCAGCCTTCATTGCCCGACGCAGACCATCGTGCACCGTCACATTAAGGTTGTTCGGAGTATTCCTTTGGATGGCAGGGAAACAGGACGCGCATTTCTTGTGAAACATTGAGTTCTGTGTGCCCGAGATCCCGTTAGCCACGGCTGAGGCGATCAGCACCCCGATCGCTCCGCCGCTGCCACCGGAACGCGCGGCTCTGTCCCTCGCTTCTTCGTCCCCGCCGTAGGGCTCTTGGTAGGCATCCGGGCCCATTTCCGTTTTTGCGATAGCGACCGTGGACAAGGCTTCCCGCTGGGCGGCAGAAAATTTGCTCGCACAGGATGTGAAAAGTGCCGCGAACACAGTGACGGCTAGAAAGATAAATCTGTTCGGTCTCATGAAAATTTGATAAAAAATCTGCTATAAAAATAAGTTAGTCGAGTGACTCGAAAAATCGTCAGGGTGAATTTGATAGGCCGACAAGGACGATTTTATGCAATCTCGCAAAAAAATTAGACCGTTAGTCCCGAGTGGGGGTCCCTATCAGCCTATCTACAACACCCCCGAACACGCGATGGACTTGCTGATCCAGCGGATCAAGCATGCGAGGGCGATGGATCGATTTTCAAATGTCAGAACGTTCAGACTACTTCCGCGTTTGTTAGCGAGTTGAAGGCGGGGATGCGGAAGTAGCCTTCGCCTGCCAAGCTAAAGCCGACCCTGAGGTGATGACGACCTGAGCTTCTCCTAACATTTTATCGAACGTGTCCCATGAGTTGAGTCCGGCGGCTGCGCGGAGGAGTATGGGCCATGTATTTTCTTAACAAGGCGCTGAGACCCCTTCCTGATAGTCAGTAATTGTCCTACTAGAGCCTGCAAGGTCGGCGAGATCTTGGGTTCGTCCGGTGGCTTGCTTTTGGAAAGCGCGATCTTCCAATTTCTCATGATGGGCAAGCTCCTATGCCACCAACGCTTTCAACCTGCGGCAGACTTCTTCCACGTTCGCTCGCGAGTTGAAGGCCGAGATTCGGAAGTAACCTTCGCCTGCCGAGCCGAAGCCGGACCCTGGGGTGATGACAACCTGAGCTTCTCCTAACATTCTATCAAACATATCCCAAGACGTTAGACCAGCTGGACAGCCGACCCAGACATAGGGTGCATTTTCACCGCCGAAGACGGGGAGCCCTGCGGCGGTCGCGGCCTCGCGGAGGAGTTTGGCATTGCCCATGTAATGTTCGATGAGGGCGGATACTTGTTGTTTTCCCTCAGCGGAGAAAACGGCTGCGGCAGCCTTTTGCACCGGGTAGCTGGCACCGTTGAACTTGGTGCTGTGGCGGCGCGACCAGAGCTGATGGAGCGGAATGCGCTCGCCGCTGTCTGACTTGCCACTAACAGTTTTCGGGATGACCACATAAGCGCAGCGAACGCCCGTGAAACCACCATTTTTTGAAAAGGAGCGGAACTCGATGCAGCAATCTAACGCGCCTTCGATCTCAAAAATGGAGCGGGGAATTTTAGGATCTTGGATGAAAGCCTCGTAAGCGGCATCGAAGAGGATGATAGCGTCGTTTGCCTTCGCATATTTTACCCAGGCTTCGAGCTGCGCACGGGTGGCGACAGCTCCAGTGGGGTTGTTCGGGAAGCAGAGGTAAATGAGATCCGCCTTTTCGTTAGGAACGTCCGCCACGAATTTGTTAGCTGCGTTGCAAGGAAGATAAAGCAGGCCGGCATAGGCGCCGCTTTGATCAGCCTCGCCAGTGTTGCCCGCCATTACGTTCGTATCGACATACACCGGATAGACCGGGTCGGTGATGGCGATGACATTCCCTTTGCCGAAGATGTCGAGGATGTTGCCAGTGTCGCACTTCGAGCCGTCCGAGATAAAAACCTCATCGGCGGAAATGCCGAGATCGGCGAACTGGTTGTCCACGATCGCTTGGCGGAGAAACTCGTAACCCTGCTCCGGACCGTAGCCCTTGAAGGTGGCGCGATCAGCCATTTCATCGACGCCTTCGTGCATCGCTTTGACCACGGCGGCGGGCAAAGGCTCGGTCACATCGCCGATTCCGCAACGGATAATGCGAGCGGCCTTATCCGGGTTTTCTTCCGTATAAACCCGCACCCGGCGTGCGATTTCAGGAAACAAGTAACCGGCTTTAAGCTTGAGGAAATTGGAATTGATGGTGGCCATGCGGGCGAATGTTTAGCGGTGGCCAAAGGATCGTGCAAGGCTGGAACAGCCTGTGGCTGCGGTGAATGGGATTTCTTGTTCAAGACTTTCTGGTGCATCTTATGGCGATTTTAAAGTAACAGGAAATTTTGCGCCACTCACCTTTGCGGTGATCACGGCACAAAAAGCACCTTTCCGGTTCGCTCCGGTGCTTCGAGGCGGGCGAGCGCGTCCTGAAATTTTTCGAGCGGATAGATGGAATCGACTTGCTGCACCAGTTTTCCAGAAGTCACCCGTGCTGCGAGATTTTCGTAAACGGCGTGCACTTCGCTGAGTGGCGCGTTTTCGATCCAGCGGCTCACCCACAGACCACGCACTTGAATGTCGCGGAAAATGAGGAGGCTGTTAGAAACTGATAGGGGTCTGCGGCCCATCGCTCCATAGGTGACGTGGCTGCCGCTTTCGCGGAGGAGTTTCATTAGACGCAGCGCACTATCGCCACCCACGGCATTGAAGGCGAGAGCGGCATTCGCTCCTCCGAGAACTTCTAGGGCGGAGGCGAGTCCGTTATCATCGTCAAGAAAAACGTAGTCAGCACCGAGGGCAGATAATTCCTTAGATAGTCCCTCACGCCGAACAAACGAAATCGTGCGGGTTCCAAGGTCCCGCGCGAGCTGAATCACGCAGCGACCGACGGCGGAGTTCCCCGCATTCTGTGCGATGTACTCGCCCTGCTTCAGCGCACCGAATCCATGCAGCAAGCGCCAGGCGGTTACTGGATTCACTTTGAGCAGGGCCGCTTGGATTATATCAATACCGGGCGGGAGTTTAAAAAGTGATTCGGCCGGGACCGTCGCATGGCTGGCCCAAGTCGCGGCGCGGCGCAGGAAAATGACAAGGTCGCCTTCGTTGAAATCCGTGGAATTTCCATTTTCTACCACTCCGCAGCCCTCGATGCCTGGTGTGGCTGGGAGCTCAAGTTTCACGCCATAAGTGCCCTCGATGGTATTAAGATCCGCTGGGTTGATCGGCGCGGCGAGGATGCGCACCAGCACTTTTCCAGGGTCAGGCGCTTGAGAGATCAAGCTGTCTGCCTCGTATTCGAGCACCTCGGCGGGCCTGCCGGTTCGTTTGAAAACAAGCTGCTTACCGGGGAAATTCGTATCATCTTCATCCATTGAACAAGTCTGCCACAAGATCGCGCCACGCCAAGCGATGATTCAGGCGTCGCTCATACAATCGCACTTGCCACCTGAGGATTCCCTTGCAGCATAAATAAAGATGTTTGAAATAAGCTCCTGACCCGTCCGCTAACATTTTCCTCCTATGCCCCAAAATTCTCCCACCCCTTGGCCGCGCGGTTTTTGGAACTTGATGTTCACGCAGTTCCAAGGCGCGTTTTCGGATAACGCACTTCGCTGGCTGGTCATTTTTCCCGTGCTCGCATCCGTTAGTTTGAGCGAGACAGATAAGGAAAATTTTGCGGGCCACGCGTCGTTGTTGTTCGCCATCCCCTTCCTGCTCTTTGCCACCGTCGGCGGATGGATGGCGGACCGTTATAGTAAGCGCTCGGTGATGATCGGCATAAAGGTAGGGGAAATTGCGATCATGCTCTTCGCCGCGTTTGCGCTACAGCTCGAGCATCAATTTCTCCAACTCGCCGCAATCTGCCTAATGGGCGTTCACAGCACTATCTTTGCCCCGGCAAAATATGGTATCATGCCCGAAGTTCTACCCACTTCAAAGCTGTCTGCTGGAAATGGAATCCTCGAACTGCTCACCTTCATCGGTATCATTCTAGGCACTTTCGTCGGCGGCTGGCTTGCGGAAGCGCTAGTGCACCGTGAAGTGTGGTCGGGTGTCATGTTAGCGGGATTAGCTGCGATCGGTTTGATGACTAGCATCGGCATTGCTAAGGTCCCCGCTGCCGATCCCGGAAAGAAATTTACCCCTAACATCATCGGGGAAATATGGAGCCACATGAGCGTGATGAAAGCCGATCGCGATCTCTGGCGCGCGAACTGGGGGAACACCGCATTCTTTTTCGTCGCCACGTTGGTGCAAATCAATCTCGCGCTTTTTGCTCAAAAGGTTTTCCACCTGAAGCCCACTGAACAAGCGGGACTGCAAGCCGCACTCAGCCTCGGTATCGGCGTGGGAAGTATGTTAGCCGGGCGGCTTTCACGCGGTCGCATTGAATACGGATTGATCCCGTTCGGCGCGGGAATGATGGCCTTGGCGGCGTTTGCCCTCGGCTGGCCGGGGATTACGGAAGCGGGATTCGCGTGGGCTCTTGGATTGTTAGGTCTGGGTGGTGGCCTGTTTATCGTGCCTATCGTTTCCGTTCTCCAACACCGCCCTTCGCCGCAAACAAAAGGCGCGGTCCAGGGCGCGGTGAGCTGGCTATCGTGGGTCGGCATTGCCGCCGCCGCGATCACCCAGAACCAACTCGCCTCTAATGCGCACTTTAGCTACGGCCAAATTTTCTGGGTCTGCGGGGCGGTGGCGGGCTCAGCCGGTATTTTTGTTAGCCTGTCCCGTCCCAAGGCGGTGTCTGAAATGCTTGCCCGCTGGAGGAGACGCTGAAACAAATCTAACAAATTCTTATGCAAAGCATCTTCTTCGAAAAGCCCTAGTGGGTCACCTAGGAAATTTTACTTATTCTCACGGTCTCCCACTCACAGACACACATCATGAAAAGTCCCACCCAACGCACGATTTTACGCACGGTCCACATCCTATTTTCTCTACCTTTGATCGGGTATATTTATGGACCGCCCGCTGAGACAGTTCAATATCTTCCGTTCTTTCGATATGGTTACTTTCCCGTAGTGGTTCTATCTGGACTCTTCATGTGGAAAGGCCACCTGCTTCGTCGAGGGGCGACAAAGAATACTATCTAACAAGTAATGACTCGACATGACCTAACGCGTCAAGCCCATCTAAATTGCGATGAGAGATAAAAGATTCGTTGCAGTTCATCGAGGAGGGTCACTTGATTCGGATAACCACGAGCTCCTTGCGTTATGGGCGGCAGATTGTGCGGAACGTGTTATACCTATATTTGAGAAACATAGCAGCGATGAGCGCCCTCGAAACGCGATTGCAGTGGCAAGAGCCTGGGCGCGTGGCGAAGTGTTAACTGGCCCGGCACAGATGGCGGCCTGTGCTGCCCACGCGGCAGCTCGGGAGGTCACGAAACCTGAAGTAATATTAGCCGCGCGTTCCGCAGGACACGCTGTTGCAACCGCACATTTTGCGGATCATTCTCTCGTCGCAGCTTATTTTGCGCTCAAAACACTCGAGAAGGGAGGCAGATCTCCCACCGATGAATCCCTTTGGCAGATATCCCAACTTCCCGAGGCAATCCGCAAGTTAGTTACCACTGGGATCGAGCGTCGTTTTCCAGCATCCGCGCTCGCGCCGAAAAGAGGACTACAAGGGTGATCTTTTCAGAACTCCGCTGATAAAACCGCGCATCCCTGCTGATGCGTAGGGTTTGACCCCATAGGCGCGGATTGGCCTTCGCCGTATTTTAATTCAGTGTTTCCTCATCCCTGCATACAGTATAACTACAGCTGCACTCATATCCAAAATCTATCAGCATGATGACTATCGTATTAATATTTCTTATGGGTGGAAAGTGCAAGCGGAGGCTGCGCCTGCGAATTCCGAACCCACATTCCGCGAACCCTTGAAAACAAGAAATAAAGTTTCTCCGTAGAAAAAACCACCAACATCGATATGAACGCAAAAACACTATTCGCCACAACTTTGATCATCGCCGGTATCGTGGTGCTCGCCTACTCGGGCATCTCCTTCACCACTCCGGGAGAAGGGATTCGATTTCTGGGTATGCAAATTAAAACTACCGACTCGCATTTTATCCCACCGGTCGTCGGGGCCGTTGCCCTCGTAGGCGGAGTCATTCTGCTACTGGTGAAGCCGCGATCGGTTTGAAGTCAAAATGCGAAGCGAGTTGACTTAGAGCTAAAGAAACCGTTTATCGTATTGCTATCACTCATTGAAATAAGCGTATTCTA
Source organism: Akkermansiaceae bacterium (assembly GCA_025363295.1). Lineage (GTDB taxonomy): Bacteria > Verrucomicrobiota > Verrucomicrobiia > Verrucomicrobiales > Akkermansiaceae > Luteolibacter. The sequence goes on along the minus strand of JANYEC010000027.1, from coordinate 2,529 downwards.
GTAAATCAAATCAAGGCAATCACCTCCCGCAAGTCAATGAAACGAAAAGTTCCTAACTTTTTAAAATCATATCAGGAGGCTCTGACCAAGCACCTTAAAATAGGAGGCTTGGCGGACTTGGAAGCAGCTAGGAAATTGCATCAACGTTGGGTTTCAGCGGGCGTTTCTATCCTTGAAGTGGCCAAAATCCATGAACGAACCCTGCTTATCTTTGAGCTGCCACTTCCAGCCCAAGGCGAGCATCGCGCGATCATTCAACAAGCCGAGGTCTTCTTCGCCACCGTGATTGCAGCAGATGCAACAAACGCAAACGACTCGAAGGAGAATGAACGTATGAAAAAAATGAATCAAACGCTGGCCAAGCGCACTTCGAAGCTTGAAGCGTCCAATCTTCAATTGACCGCTAAGCTAAGGCGTTGTGAGAGAGCAGAAAAGTCACTTATCCAAAGGGGGAATCGCCACTCGAAATCCCTTGCAGAATCCAAACTTTTGAGAGAGCAATTGCAGGGGTTGTCGCGAAAGATCATTGCGATTCACGAGGATGAAAGGCACTCCATGAGCAAAGAACTTAATGATGGTATTGCACAGACATTGATCGGTATCAATATTCGGCTAATCAACCTGAAAAAAATGACGGGTTCGAATGCAAAGTCACTGGTCAAAGAAATCTCCCTCACTCAGCGCCTCGTGACAAAATCAACTGATCAGGTCCATCGCTTCGCTCATGATCTGCACCCGCAGGTTCTTGACGATCTCGGGCTAATTCCTGCGCTGCATTCCTTTATGAAGCACTTTACAGCGCACACAGGAGTGCAAACTCACTTGTCTAGCATCGCGGGTGTGGAGGAGCTAGCAGCCGCGCGACGAACGGTGCTTTTCCGTGTGGCCCAAGAAGCACTGACTAACGTCGGTCGTCACGCCGGAGCCACCAACGTTAGAATTAACATACACAAAAATGAAGGCGGCGTCTGCGTGAGGATCGAAGATGATGGCAAATCATTTGACGTGAAATCGGTTCTGACCGCGCGCGGATGCAAGTATCACGGCCTCATTGGAATGCGAGAAAGGTTGGAAATGGTCGGAGGCACCCTTATGATCGAGTCCGCCCCCGGTAAGGGAACGGTCGTCATCATTGGAATGCCGGAAGGCAGAAAGACCAGGAAGAAACCATCATCTGAAGCGACCACCGCACCACTTTACACATCATGAAAAAAATCACAGTTCTCCTTGCGGAAGACCACACCATCGTCAGGGAAGGGCTCCACCGAATGCTGGAATTGGATCCGAATTTGACCGTCATTGGGGAAGCTAAGGATGGGCGACAAGCCGTTGCCATGGCCACCGAATTGCGCCCCGACGTGGTGCTTATGGATATCGCCATGCCCGGCCTCAACGGACTCGAAGCCACGCGTCAGTTGGTCAAGTCATGCCCAGGCATCCGGATTGTTATCCTCACCGCTCATAATGACGACGCTTACGTTCAGCGAGCCGTCGAGTCCGGAGCTTCCGGTTTTCTCCTCAAGCAAACCTCGGCGAACGATGTGTGCGGCGCAATTCATAAGGTCCACAATGGAGAAAAGATGTTTAGCCCTTCCATTGCAAAAAGACTGGCCCGCGCGGATCCCCGTGCGAGGGGGGGGCTCGTCCTCAATGAAGAAGACTAAAATATTGCTGACCTCGCGGGAAATGGAGGTCCTGCAACTGATCGCCGAAGGTAAATCTAACAAAGAGACGGCTGCCGAGCTCAACATTAGCATTAAAACTGTAGAAAAACATCGGAGCAGCCTGATGGAAAAACTTAACATTCACGACACCGCAAGCCTGACTCGCCACGCTATTTCCGCAGGTATCATCGAGAGCAGTGTGCAAATCACCATTCTTTAATTAAAATACTTGATAGGTAGGGTTACACCCCATTGTGACCCGTCGCAGATTTCAAATAGAATTTATCGTCAGCAAGATACAGTCGCTTAACGATTGAAAGACTGCTGATTTTATAAGTACTGATCCGGTGGAAATATCGGAGAAAACAAATCAACCAACAACCTTATTAATCACACCATGAAATCCATCATTAGTTCACTCATCGCTTTGGGGGCCCTCAGTTTTTTAAGCAGTTGCACCACCGTAGTGCAAAAGGAACCGACTGTGCGCACCACCACGACCACGACTGACCGGACCTCTCTCACCCAGCCATCGTCCACCACAACAGAGTCTAGGGTGACCCGCTCTTATTGAATCCTCACCATCCGGAAGGCACCTCTGAAATTTGAAGGCGGTTCAGCTCTCGCTGCTCCGCCTTTTTTCAAAACAGAGTGGCGGCACCCATCTAGCGGCAGAACGAATTGCGAAGTCGAGCCTAGGGGAGACCTGCTGGGTGTAAACTTCGTAAGCGTGGTCTGAAGCGCCTTGCGGATGGGTTTGCTACGGCGGTAGCAAAGCAGTCATATTTCAGGGTTCTATGACTGCTATGCTATCAGGCGACTTGGCGGTGGGGGCTTCCGCTGCGGGCTGCGAGCCAATTGGCGG
>JANYEC010000026.1 GCA_025363295.1 Akkermansiaceae bacterium | reverse complement strand
TCGCCTCCACTCCGTCCGCCCCAACGGAAACCCTTGTCAAAACCACCCCAAACAACCAAAACCAAACCAAGCGCCAGGTGTCATGAATCCTGGCGCAACGACCTACCTCCTCCGGTGTCATTTATCATTGGCGCAATACGTGTTAGTGAAAATGACTCAGAAAAGTAACGCCGGAAATGGAAAGTGAGGCGGACCCGAAAGTCCGGCCACGGCGGGGCGAAACTAAGTTATGGTGGTGGAGTGCGGGAAAGTGATAGGAGGTCACATGCCTCTATTAAAAAGGATGCTGCCCGCTAAAGTCACAGAAGGGTTCTCACCGGTTGGCGATCACACCGATTCCTCGAGCCTTAGAATCCAGCTCGGCCCGCCCCAGTCCCTGAATTATGCCCTCACAGGGTTGCTCAACTTTACACCAACTTTACAATTTTCCTACCTGTGGACACACGGGCTTAACCTAGTGGTGGCTTTTTACATTCAATCGCAATCCCATGAATAAGACTGTTCTTAGCCTCCTTGCCAGCCTCACCGTCGCACATGCTGACCCGCAGCTCACTTCATGGTTTACCGCCAACTCCGGAAAATACGCACGGATCTATCAACTAACGGCGAATGAAACGGCAGGCACGCCTTCCACAACATGGGCTCGCGGCACGGGCACCCAATCGAATCCAACGTATGCGGATGTGAGCGAGGTGAACTACTCGGCTAGCTGGGTTTATATCCGCACGACAGGACTTGCATCTTACGTGATGGGACCGTGGTATCTCGATGCGGCGAAGACAACGAATTTCCCAAATTTCCCCTCAAATACCGCGACGGTCTATCGTATCCCAAGGACTCCGACGATCCCCGTATCCAAAACGGGCACGGGCCTTGGTGCGACAGGACGGATGGTAAATGGGGTGTCGATGTTTGATAGTCGCGATGCGTTTTCGTATGTGAACGCCAGCGCACAGGATGCGACGCCGATGAATGGCCTAACTGGCGATGGGGTCTGGAACCGCGACGGCTGGCACAACGAAGGGGTGACCTTTGATCCATCCCTCGCGCACCAAGCAGGGAACAACTATCACTATCACGCCCAGCCGATCGGATTGCGTTATCAACTCGGCGATCATGTGGATTTCAATGCAACGACTAACCGTTATTCGGAAAGCACGACACCGGTCACCACGCACTCGCCAATCGTTGCTTGGGCGGCGGATGGTCTGCCTGTTTATGGGCCGTATGGTTACTCGACTCCGATGAACGCTGCCAGTGGCGTGCGGCGCATGGTTTCGGGATTCACCCTGCGGGATGGCACAAACGGAACCACCGCGATCACGACGCGGGTCTCTCTGCCCGCATGGGCTGCAAGGATTCAAACCGTCGCTTTCAAAAGCGGCCCAGCGATCAGCGCGACCTATTTGTTAGGTCACTATATTGAAGATTTTGATTTCCGTGGCGACTTTGGCCAGACGTTTGGCGTGGACTTTGATCTTAATGAACAAAACGTGCGCTTTTGTGTGACACCAGAGTTTCCCGCAGGCACATGGGCATACTTCACCCCGCTTAATGCGGACGGTACTCCGCAGTTTCCATACACCACGGGGCGGCAATTTTACGGAAATCCAGCGGGGGGCGCGAGCACGGCAGCCGAAATGACGGGCGACACCCCATTGACTCAACAATTCCTCGGGGGCCCTAGCAAATTACTAGCAGTTCCAATGACACCCACAGTAGCCGGGAACCAAGTCACGATCACTTGGAGCGCCGTCGAAGGCGGGACGTATTCCGTGGAAGCCTCGCCGACGCAGGCGATATGGACGCCCAAAGTGACCGGGCTTGTCTCAACCGGGATTTCCGCGAACTCCACCTATACCGCACTGAGCAGTAGCGGCACGGAATACGGCCGAGTGAACCGCACGGCTCTAGCGACGTATGATACTAACGGATTCACTGCCGCGACCGTTTCGCAGACAAGTCCAGCAGCGAGCTACATTCTAACACCAAATGCAGCACCGATCATTACTTCAATCGCCACTGCTCCCGCTTTACCGTCGAGCACGGACAGCGTTTTCGTCACCGCTAATATCGCTCCACCTGCAGGCCGTACGATCTCGAATGCGCAACTCACCTATAATACCGGGTCAGGCAACAGCACCGTGTTCAATGAAACGATGGGAACCGCTGCGGTGACGGGTTGGACCGGTGCCGGCACGGTTTATCCGTGGACGATCACGTTTACCGGTCCGCCCTCCTCCCCCTTCGCCCAAACCACCGCTGCAAATCATACGACGTTAGGGCAAGGAAACCCATACGGCATGGAAATAACGGCCAATGCCCCGGCGATCGCTAACAGCACCGTGACAACTACCAACCCGATCAATGCCAGCGGCACTTCCGGTACCGTTAGTTTTTGGATTCTCTCCTCAGGTCTCACCAGCCCCCAAGGATGGGATTTTCAAACTTCAACGGACGGCGCGACTTACACCACGCGCAGCAGCGAACTCACGGGTAGTAATCATGCCTATCAGCAATTCAGCTACACGCTCAGCACCTCCGAGCGTGTCAGCACTTTGAAATTACGCTTTCGTTTTGCTGGCCCAGGGATGTCCGCTGTTCCGAAAGTCAGTCTGGACGACATTTCCGTTGTCATTGGGGGAGCAAGTGCGCCTGTGACCGTCACGATGTTTGACGATGGCGCACACGGTGACGGTGCGGCAGGCGACGGCGTGTATGGAGTCAGCATTCCTGCACAAGCCAATAACACGATCGTGAGTTATGCGATTACGGCGACAGACAGTGTCGCAGCTTCCACCACCAGTGCCAGCAGCTCCTACACCGTGAGTGCTGCGGCACCCGTGCTTGCCGTCACACCCGCCACGGGACTCACATCATCCGGGATTACAGGGGGAACATTCACGCCCTCGAGCGCGACTTACACACTTACTAACAGCGGTAACGCCTCGATGAATTGGACCGCGACGAAGACGGCGGCGTGGCTTACCCTTACCAGCAGCGGGGGCACACTCGCTGCCGGGGCAACCACCACGGTGACAGCAACGATCAATACTGCCGCAAACAGTCTCGCTGCCGCGACCTACAGCGAGACCTTGACCTTTACCAACAGCACAAGCGGCACGGGTAACACCACACGCGCGGTAAATCTAGCCGTCAGCACCAACACGATACCGGCAGCGCCGACATTTACGGCACTGCCGTCCTACAGTCAGGGTGGTTCGAAGACTGTGTCTTGGGCTGCGGTTTTTGGTGCGACCGGTTACACCTTACAAATCGCCACAGACGCGGGCTTCACGAGCAATATCGCCTCACAGACCGTGACGAGTCCCACGGGATCATTCGCGGATCTCACGAGCGGGGTCACTTATTTCTATCGAGTTCTTGCTACTAACAATATCGGCTCATCGGTCTATAGCAATGTAGTTTCTTCCACGCAGGACAGTGTCGCTCCCATCGTCGCGATCACTTCGCCATCGAGTGCTTTGTCTCAGGCCACAACCACTATCACCGTCTCTGGCACAAGCAGCGACACGATTTCGGGAATTAGTAAAATCACTGTGAACGGCGCGACGGCCACGACTGCGAACGGCTTCGCAAATTGGAGCATCAGCGTGCCGCTCGGCTACGGCACGAACGGCATCACCGCCGTGGCCTATGACATTGCGGGGAATGTCACGACAACCTCACCCGTCAACGTCACACTCACCGCCGCGCAGACCTACAATCCGCTGATCATTCCCGAAGTGATGAGTGGCACCACGTTCAATCTAAACCTCCATCAGACCGCGAAACGTTTTGGCAATGCAGTGTTTCAAAACACGGCAGATACCACGACGTATTCCTATAACAATATGCTATTCTGGGGGCCAACGCTGATCATGAACAAGGGCGACTGGGTGCAGATGAACGTATCTAACAATATTTCTGCCACGACCACCACGCACTGGCACGGCTTTCATATTCCCGCGATTATGGATGGCGGACCGCACCAGACGATTCCCGCTGGAACAACATGGCACCCGACCTTTAAAGTGGATAACAACGCGGGCACTTATTGGTATCATCCGCATCTCCATGAATATACTCAGGACCAGCTCACTCATGGCGGCGGTGGTATGATCATCATCCGCGACCCCATCGAAGCCGCACTGAACCTGCCGCGCACTTATGGCGTGGACGACATCCCGCTCGCACTAACCAGTCGCCGCTTCGCTAACAATCAATTTATCACGGGTGTGGCGGGTGTAACGACCAGTGCCTACGGCGACTACATGGTGGTCAACGGAACGCTCAGCCCACAAGTCACGCTGCCCAAACAATACGTCCGCCTTCGCATCCTCAATGCCGAGATCGAACGCAGTTATAATCTCGGCTTTAGTGATGGACGCACTTTCTATCAAATCAGTACCGATGGAGGTCTTGTTAATGCACCCGTTGCCCTGACACGGGTTGTCCTCGGAGTCGGCGAACGCACGGAGATCTTGGTTGACCTAACTGGTGCGACCGTCGGTTCAACATTTGACTTACAATCCTTCAACTCCGGACAAAGCAACGACTATCCTGGCGGGGAAGCTGCACAGACTGGGCAATTTGGCAGCCTCTTGAACGGCAAGACCTTTGATGTGCTTCGGATCAACGTCGGTGCCGCCACGGGCAACGCGGTCATCACTCGTCCCGCGACACTCACCACCAATACGTTTTACGGGCTCTCCGACGTAACCAATACCCGGACCGTCAGCATCACGGGTGGAATCCCTAATAGCTCAACACTTTTGTTCAGCTTTGATAATCTCGGCTATTCACCTAGTGTCATCAACCAGAACCTCAATCTCAACGCAGTCGAACGTTGGAACATCACGAACACCTCTGGCTTCAGCCACTCGTTCCACATCCACGACATCCAATTCCACCTCATCTCGCGCACCGGCGGCAACAACACCGGAATCCACGCTTACGAAGAAGGCTGGAAAGACGTGCTCTTCATCGGACAAAACCAAACCGTTAGTTTTATCGCCAAGTTTGATGGATTCGCCAGCGATACGAATCCGTTCATGTATCATTGCCATTTCTCGAATCACGAGGACGAGGGACTGATGGGCCAGTTTGTTGTCAAAAACAATGCAATCGAGGATCTCGCCGTCTCGAGTTTCACACGCAATGGGAGCAGCGGTCTCATCCAACTCGATTTCAAAGCGACGCCCGGCACGACTTATACTTTACAATACCTCACGGACCTAACCGCTGGCTCTTGGAGCGACATCGGCAGTGTCACGAGCGATGGTGCCACCGCCACTTTTACCGATACGGATGTCGTGCGGCTTAGCCAACCGAGAGGATTCTATCGGGTTACCATTCCGAAAATTCCTTAGTTTGCAGATTCTGGTGCGCTGATACATTGAGAAATGAAACGAGTTTTCGTCATGGCCATCGTGTTTTCCGCCATTACCGGGTGGTTTGCCGCGAGGCTCTCACAGAAGGGTCAGGCGGTGGAGAAATCCCACAAGGTTCTCTATTATCAGAGCCCGATGCACCCGTGGGTGAAGTCCCCAAAACCCGGTTCTTGCACGGTCTGTGGCATGTCCTTAGTGCCGATTTATGAGGGTGAAAAAAATTTTGATAGTGAGGCTGATGATGTCGTCATGCTGCCAGAAGGCAGTGCAAGCGTGATCGGTGTGAAAACTGTGGAGGTAGGTAAACGAGCTCTTGTTAGGACACTGCGCGTATCCGGCATGATGGGTGAGGATGAATCGCGGCATGGTATCATCAGCGCACCTGTCGAGGGACGGATCGATGGATTAGCGATGAATCATGAAGGCCAGCAGATCACCCGCCGTCAACCGCTTGCGACGATCTTCAGCCGCGCACTTCTAGCAGCGGCGAATGACTATCGGCTCGCTCTCGAGCACGACGAAGTGGCGGCGGCATCTGCCAAGAAAAAGCTGGAACAATATGGACTTGTCTGGGAGCAGATTAAAGCGATCCCGCAGCGCCAGCCGGATGATCTCTATTTCGGAATTCTCGCGCAAATGAGCGGCACCATCGTGAAGACCTACGTTGCTGAAGGGCAGTATGTAGCGGAAGGTGACCGGCTTTTCGAGATCGCGGACTTCACAAAAATGTGGCTCATGTTTCCGGTCTATGAACAGGATCTTCCATCAATTCAGTTAGGTCAGATGGTGAGCGTGCGAATGCCAACATTGCCGGGGAGGGTTTTCAATGCGCGCATCGCTTTCATCAGCCCGAATCTTGATGAAGCCACGGGCTCTGCTAGAGTTCGTATTGTGTTAGAAAATCCAGAACATCTCATTAAAAACAAGACTTTCGCCGAGGGCGTGATCGAGATCGAAGCGCCCGAAGTGCTAACAGTTTCTCGCAAGGCAGTGCTGTGTACGGGCGATGACCCTTGCGTCTATGTCGAGAAACAGGCAGGTGCGTATGAGCATCGGAGGGTGACGCTAGGGCGCATGGGCGATCAGGATTGGGAAGTGCTCGGCGGCCTCAATGAAGGCGAGCGGGTAGTCACCAGTGGTAGCATGCTAATTGATGGGCAGGGTCAGTTGAACAGCTTTGGAAATGAACCCAAATCGCAAAATTAATGTGAAGCCACTATATTGTTTGAAGCGTTTACTTAATCGAGCAACAAAGCCGAAGATGCCGACTGCCATAGGAGAGGGAATCGTCATGGGATAATTATGAGAACTCTTTCGTGGCCGTCGCCAGGTAACCGCACTGGCGGCACTATATTCTGCTAGATCATATTAGAACATCGAAAACGGATCCTACGAACGCCGCAGAGAATCAATTTTCGCGAGAATTTCCTCCACGGGGGCGAGGCGACCGATTCCCTCGTAACCGCACGCGAGCCCGCCTTCTGCCGGACCTACGAAATGACAACCGTCTGCGGTGAGTTGGGCGAAATTCCGTTGGGTGGAGGGATGCAGCCACATTTTTCCATTCATCGCCGGGGCAATGATGACCGGCGCAGTGCGTGGCAGCGCAAGGTAAATCGACGAGAGAGGATCAGGGGCAAGGCCATTCGCTAGAAAACCTAACATATTCGAACTTGCCGGGGCGATGACCAATAAATCTGCTTGATCTGCGAGTGCGATATGGCCGGGTTTCCATGATTGTTTTTCGTCCTCTAACGAAACTAGCACCGGCTGGCGTGTCAGAGTCTGAAGCGTGAGAGGTGTGATGAACTCCGTCGCAGCGCGAGTCATAACCACGTGCACCTCGTGACCAAGTTTCACCAATTGTGATGCGAGGTCTGCGGCTTTATAGGCAGCAATTGACCCTGAAATGCCAAGAACGATGTTCATTTGCGAGGATGGTAGTTTTGTTAGCGCAGCATCGACACCGCCTTTTCAGCGGCTGCCGCAAGGGCGATGACGTCCTTTTCGGAATTATATAGCGCGAAGGAAGCGCGAACGGTGCCGGTGATGCTAAAGCGGGCCATCAGCGGTTGGCAGCAGTTGTGCCCGGTGCGTACGGCCACTCCCATCTGATCCATCAGCGTGCCGAGATCGTAGTGATGGATGCCATCAACATTAAAAGAAAGCGCTCCCGAACGATCGCTAGGCCCGTAAAAATGGATTCCCGGAATCGAGGAAAGAGCCTCTGCTGCGGTTTTTATTAGGTTTTTCTCGTGGCGGTGAATTTCATCGAGACCGATTCCATTCACATAATCCAAGGCTGCCGCCAAAGCGATCGCTCCTTCAATGTTAGGCGTGCCGGCCTCATACTTAAATGGCAGATCGTTATAGGTCGTTTTTGCAAATGTTACCTCTTTGATCATCTCTCCGCCCCCGCGCCACGGAGGCAGCAAGTTCAAAACTTCCGTCCGCCCCCACAGGACACCGATGCCGGTGGGCGCGTAAACCTTGTGGCCCGAGAACGCGATGAAATCCGCGCCTAACGTTTGCACATCTATCGGCAGATGTGCCGCAGCTTGCGCGGCATCGATCATCACCAGCGCGCCCACTTGTTTCGCAGCAGCAGTCATTTCAAAAACCGGATTGACCGTTCCAAAGGCGTTAGAAATCCAGGTTAGCGAAAGAATTTTCGTGCGCTCGTTGAGAAGGGAGGTGAACGCCGCTTGATCCAGTGTGCCATCTTCGTGGCAAGGGATGACTTTGAGAACCGCGCCCGTTCTTTCGCAGAGCATCTGCCATGGAACAATGTTAGAATGATGTTCCAAGGTGGAAATGATCACCTCATCGTGCGCTTTAATTTTGCCGGACAGCGCCAGAATGTTTGCGGCGAGATTGATGCCATCGGTGGTGCCGGAAGTGAAAATCACCTCGTCCGGAGTCGACGCGTTGAGGTGGGTCGCGATCGTTTGGCGGGCTTTTTCAAATGCGTCCGTTGCCAGCCGGGCAAGGTGATGGGTTCCGCGGTGGATGTTTGCATTAATCGCCTCGTAATAGTGACGCGACGAGTAGAGCACCGCCATGGGTTTCTGAGTGGTGGCGGCATTGTCCAGATACACGAGACGGCGTCCTTGGATCGATTGATCGAGGATCGGAAAATCAAGAATTAGCGTTTCGAGGTCGAACATGGGAAAAGTAGGCAGCGGGGCGACGCTGGAACTTGGAACATAGGAGCTTGAGCCGCAACGCCAGAATCTTCGATACCAGACATCTACCCTTGCGGTTCAGCAGCAGCGGGCGTTGAATGCGCGCCATCTCGCATGTTTCTGCTGCAAAAAGTCATCGAACTCCGGCAAAAAGCGCACCCCGATCATGAAAAGCCGTTTCTCGAGCACCTCGAGGATTTGCGCACCATGATCATCCGTATCGTGGTCACTCTGGTGATCGCGATGATCGCCTGCTTTGCCTATAACAACAAGCTGATGGAGTTTTTCCGGAAGCCCGTGGATCAGGTCTTAGTCACCCAGATGGCGGCCTCGCTGCCCACGGATGCTCCTCACCCAGTCACCACAGACCTATGGAAAGCTGCTCTTAAAATCGAGCACACAACAGCCACGCTCAACCCGGAACAGCGCGAGGTCTATTACCGCTTCATCAAGGATGACGAATTAGTTTTCCATTCAAAATCCATTGTTTTGTTAAGGGCGGCGATGAGCTTGCCCGAAGACCGGCGGGTGAATTTCGTGGCATCCATCAATGAGCCCCCAGAGCTGAAGAAACAAGTCCTGTCCCTCCTCAAGACCAATCCTAACACCGAAACCCAAGCCCACGGAAATCTCAACATGATGTCGGCACTCAAGCCGACCGAAGGGTTCATGCTGTCGATGAAATTATCATTCGTCGCAGGGATCGTGGTATCATTCCCGCTCCTGCTACTGTTTATTCTACAATTTATATTACCCGGTCTTCATAGCCATGAAAAACGCGTACTGTGGCCAGCGATGAGCATCGGTTTCGGGCTTTTCCTTGCTGGATCGGCCTTTGCTTATTACCTCGTATTACCCCGGGCACTGTTATTTTTCTACACTTGGAGTGGCGACATGGGGATCTCTAACGACTGGCGAATCGGTGAATACATCTCGTTTGCCACGCAGTTCACTCTGCTCTTCGGGGCCTCTTTCGAACTGCCGGTAGTGGTCATGGTCTTTGTAAAACTGGGCCTGCTAGACTATGAAATGATGTCAAAAACCCGATCTTATGCCATCGTGGCCATTTTCGTCGCCGCTGCGGTTCTCACGCCAACCCCTGATATCCCAACCATGTTGCTGATGGCCTCGCCGATGCTCATGCTTTACGAAATTTGTATCTGGCTCGCCTACTTCGATCAGAAGAAAAACCGAATCCGTGAGGAACAAGAAGCCCGTGAACACATGGAGCGACTCTTGCTCCGCCAGCGCGAAGCAGAAGCCAACACTCCGCCTAACGATTCCGGTCATGATCCGCATCACACTGAGGCGGCTCAACATGATGCCGATGGCGACGATGGCTGGCACGAGGAACATCCTCTGCAGGACTCGCATACAGATCAGGTTCCAAAGGCAGAGGAACACCCTAAGAACGATTCGTGAGGTTTCTACTCTCAATGAAACAGCCCAAAGCCCCTTACGAAGCCAGTGCCCGCTCGCCTTTTGCGGGCTGCGCAATTCTCATTGCTGCCGTCGCCATGATGGTTTTTCTCATTGGGTTTTCAATCTTCGCGCTCTATCGGCAGTTTGATGAAATCGCGAAATTCACCGCTGAAAAGCCTGTTCCAATCGAAGTTTCCTCACTCGAAAGCCAAACGGAGCAACTCAACACGCTCACCCAACGTTTAAAAAAATTCCGCGAGGAACTTGCCGGAGATTCGGAATCGTCACTCACTCTATCAGCCGACGATATCAACCTCGCCATCGCGGCTTACGATTTATTCAAAGAACTCAAAGGCACCTTCCGGGTCACAAAAATCGAGAACGAAACGCTCCGCATCGCCATTTCATACATGCTCAATGGGAAACCTAGATTCTCCCATCATGGCGAGCCAGGTTGGGTCGCTTCCGATTCCCGCTACCTCAACGGAACCCTTGTTGCACGTCCGTTCCTGATGAAAAATGAGATCGTCTTGTCCCTTGATACCATCGAAGTGTCCGGTGCCAAAGTTCCCCGCGAATTCATCGAACAGATGTCGCCCTATCACATTACAGAACGTTACCTCGCCGACAAAATCCTCGGTCCTGCGATGGCGAAGCTCACCCGCGTAGGCGTCACTGATGGAAAAATTGTCCTCACGCGCAATCCAAAAGAAATCCCTCTTGGCGTGATCACTAACGAACAGGTCGACTCCGGCAGCGCACGGTTGTTCAAATCTCTTGGCCTCGCAGCAACCGCATTTCTTATCTTCGCGGGAATCATCATTTTGATCGGGCTCCGGACGAAAGCTGGGAAGACTCCCCAGCAGTAATATTTCAAATGTTAGAAGACGATTTTACTTACGTTATTCGCAAGGCGTTCAAAGGCTTGGCCCTCGCTCCGGGCGAGGCCGCCCAGCGTGCGGGACTTCCTGAAAATGAAGTGTTAGCCTTTTCACGCGGACATTTCTCCGCAGACACCGCGCGCCGACTTGCCCCGGTGCTGGGTTTGATTCCCGAGGCGCTCGCGAATCATTACGACTACCTCCCGCAGCCGCTCGCCATCCCTCACATCCACCGGATCGATTTGCCGTTCGAGCAAGAACGGGTGAATGCTTGGCTCGTTTGGACAGGCGATTCCTCAATTCTTTTCGATACCGGATACGAACCTCAATCTTGCGCGATAGCATTGGACGCCATCGGCTCGCCAGCTCTCCATCAGGTTTTCATCACTCACGGCCACGTCGATCACATCGGAGGGATTCGCGATTTTACCGGGCGCGAGATCATCCCTCATGGCGCTAAAATCGAGGGTAGTGAGCCAATGCAACCCGGCGACTCTATCCGCTGCGGCTCGCTGACCATTCGCGCTTGCGATCTATCCGGTCATGCAAATCCGGCGCTCGGCTATTTCATCGATGGCCTCGCCCAACCGATCCTCGTCACCGGTGATGCGCTTTTCGCCGGCTCCATCGGCGGCTGTGCCACGCCCTCAATCTATCAATACGCTCTGTCTCGTATGCGGGAAGTTCTTCGTCCCCTATCAGACAATACGGTGTTGCTTCCGGGTCACGGGCCTGCAACCACTTTAGGCGAAGAGCGAGTGAGCAATCCATTCTTGGTGGAGCGATCCATCGTTTGAGCGCTGACGGAGGATGAACGTAAAGCGCGAAATCAATTTCGCGGTCCATCCCACAAAAAACGCCCGGACTTGCGTCCGGACGTTTTTGAAAACTTCTCTCGGAGTAAACCGAAATTAGCGGGAGTAAAGTTCGACGATGAGCTGCTCGTTGACGAGTGGATTGATGTCAGCGCGATCAGGAACGCGGGACATGGTCGCTTCCAGTTTGTCCTTATCGACATCGAGCCAATCGACGTTAGGAGCGGCCTGTGTGAGGTCGGTCATACGAGTCGAAAGCTGCTGCGAGGAAGGCTTAGCACCGACTTTGATCACGTCGCCTGGCTTCACTTGGAAAGAGGCGATATCAACGGTGCGGCCATTCACGAGGATGTGGCCGTGGTTGACGATCTGGCGGGCGGACTGGCGTGTGTTGCCAAATCCAGCACGGTAAACCACGTTATCGAGACGGGTTTCCAGAAGTTGGAGGAGGATCACACCGGTCACGCCACGACGGCGAGCGGCTTCTTCGTAGTAACCACGGAATTGCTTTTCGAGCACACCGTATTGGAAACGAAGCTTTTGTTTTTCGCCAAGGGCGACGGAGTATTCACTCTTCTTTTTGCGTCCGGCACGAACACCGTGCTGGCCGGGTGGGAAGTTGCGGCGTTCGAATGCCTTGGATGGACCAAAGAGGGAGACACCGAAGCGGCGGCTGATCTTTGCGCGTGGACCTGTATAACGTGCCATATAAGAATTTCTGAAAAAGTTAGATTAGACGCGGCGAGCCTTTTTAGGGCGGCAACCGTTGTGTGGGATTGGGGTCACATCGCGGATGGAAAGGATTTCCAAGCCGAGAGCTTGCACGGCACGAACTGCGGACTCACGGCCGGAGCCTGGGCCCTTCACGCGAACATCGACTTCCTTGAGACCGTGTCCCATGGCTTGGCGGCAGGCGTCTTGCGAAACTACCTGAGCTGCATAGGCCGTGCTCTTGCGGGATCCTTTGAAGCCCATCTTACCGGCGCTGGACCAACCAATGGCATTGCCGCTTGGATCCGTCACACTGACGAGGGTATTATTAAAAGTGGCAGTCACATGAACAATACCACGGGTGATATTCTTCGAGCCCTTGGCTTTGTGAATCTTGATTTCCTCATCACCGCCGCCGATTTCGGCGAAGATGTCGCGCTTAGCGTCCTTTTTCGGCGCGCCTTCGATGGTGGCGGCCGCTTCAGGTGCTGGAGCGGATGGGGTGGCGGGTGCTGGAGCTGCTAGAGGCTCAACTACCGACTCTACGGCAGCTTCTTGGTTGGTTTCTTCAGACATGAGTATTACAAAAAATTATTTCTTAACGCCCACGGTCTTCTTCTTACCCTTGCGGGTGCGAGCGTTCGTGCGGGTGCGTTGACCACGGACTGGTAAACCACGCTTGTGGCGGATGCCACGATAGCAGTTGATGGATGTCAGACGCTTGAGCTGCGATTGGCGCTCACGGCGAAGGTCACCTTCAACGATGATGTTTTCAGCCTGAATCACCTGGGAGATGCGAACGAGTTGATCCTCGCTAAGTTGCCCGGTGCGGATGTTTGGGTCGATCCCTGCGTGTTCAAGGATCTTCGCCGCCGTGGGGCGACCGATGCCAAACATGTAGGGCAGAGAAGCTTCGATGCGCTTCTCATTGGGGATTTCAATACCTAGGATACGTGCCATGATGTGCGTGAATTTCGCGTGAACGATATTAATCCGAATGGCCTCCAGACTGATCTGGAGACTCCGCGGGGCGGGTGGTTTAGCAGACCGCCGGGGGCTGGCAAGCCGTAAATGGAAATTTTCCGCGGGTTTTTTGAAATTCAGCCGACGGTCGCTAAAGTGCCGGGATTCCTCTATTTTTCAAGATGCTGGATCGACTCAGCCTTACCCGACTTCCCTTCTGGACAAACCAGTGACGCCTCTTAGTTTCTTTTCGACTCACTAATCACCCATGGAATCCACCCCAGACTTCGCCAATCAGCTTCCTCCCGATGACGTCGCCGCGATCGACGAGCTCGGTAAAACCTTCCAAGCGTTCCGCGCGGAACTCGCCAAGGCCATCGTCGGCCAGGATAAGGTGATTGAACAACTGGCAATCTGCCTTTTCGCCCGTGGCCATGCTCTTTTGATGGGCGTGCCGGGCCTTGCCAAAACGTTGCTGGTTTCATCCGTGGCGCAGACATTCGATCTCTCGTTCAACCGCATCCAGTTCACGCCCGACCTGATGCCGGCGGATATTACAGGCACCGACATCATCCAGGAATCTGGCGTGGGGGGGCGGCGCGAGTTTGAATTTATCAAAGGTCCGGTCTTCGCAAACATCGTGCTGGCTGACGAAATCAACCGCGCACCGGCGAAAACGCAGTCCGCGATGCTGGAGGCGATGCAGGAAAATAAAGTCACTGTGCTGGGTAATA
Organism: Akkermansiaceae bacterium; assembly: GCA_025363295.1. GTDB lineage: Bacteria > Verrucomicrobiota > Verrucomicrobiia > Verrucomicrobiales > Akkermansiaceae > Luteolibacter. The sequence continues at coordinate 69,103 of JANYEC010000026.1, read as the reverse complement.
CCTACACGCTACAACCACCCTTTTTTGTGCTCGCGACGCAAAACCCAATCGAGCAGGAAGGCACCTATCCGCTGCCGGAAGCCCAACTCGACCGTTTCATGTTTCTCATTGAGGTGGACTACCCGTCTGCCGCCGAGGAGAAGGAAATCGCCCGCGCGACCACTGGCACCGCGCGCAACGTGCTGAGTCATTTGCTCGATGGGGATAAAGTCATCGCCTATCAGCAACTCGTCCGCCGAGTTCCGGTTCCTGAACACCTCTATGATTACGCGGTGAAAATTGTCCGCAAAACCCGCCCGCACGAACCTGAATCTCCGCAGTGGATCAAAGACACCGTCGGCTGGGGCGCAGGACCACGTGCTGTGCAGTATTTGATCTTAGGCGCAAAATCCCGCGCTGCCCTGCGTGGATCTTATATGGCCTCGTTAGAAGACCTCGAAGCCGTCGCTTCCTCCGTGCTCACCCACCGGGTCATCACGAATTTTTCTGCCGAGTCGCAGGGAATGACTTCGAAGAAAATTGTGGCCCGGCTGATCGAGGAAATGAGGGAGGGTTGATTTGAATACCCCGACCCAAGAGACAATTGCGCAAACCCTATTTTATGGGGCAGCCTTCGGCTTGCCCGCTGGTTTGTCGTTTCTGATTTCCGGCGCTGTGACAAAAAAGAAGTCATGGGTGATCGGAGGAGTCATCACGGTAAATCTTTCCTTAGGATATTGGGCCTACTTCGTTACCCACTTAGCTGGATAGCCTGTTTGCTATGAGCCACACTTTCATTGATCAGAATTTGCTCTCGCGCCTCGGCTTGCTGCCGATCGAATCGCGTGTGCCGATGATGGGCAACGTAGCGGGGAAACACCGCTCGCCTCACCGTGGGTCGTCGGTGGAGTTTGCGGAATATCGGAAATACGTGCCGGGAGATGACACGCGGCGTTTAGACTGGAAGGCGTTCGCTCGCTCGGATCGATTTTACATCAAGGAATTCGAAGCGGACACGAACTTGCGCGCCTATTTTGTGGTGGATGCATCTGGCTCCATGAATTTCACAGGGAAGGGCGAGGCGAAAATCCAAGTGGCCCGCCGCATCGCCGCATCGCTCGCCTATCTGTTAGTCAATCAAGGCGATGCCGCCGGGCTCTCGATTTGCACCGACAAGCTCCACCTTGAAGTCCCGCCCAGCCGCCGCGCCGCGCACCTAGAGCGCTTCTTTTCCACCCTCGGAAAAATCCAGCCATCCGGCGAAACCGGCCTGCTAACAGCCCTCCACACAATCGCCGAAAAAATCAGCCAGCGTGCCTTCGTCGTCATTCTATCCGATCTCTTCACTGACACCGCTGCACTCGGTGATGCTCTCCAGCACCTGCGCTATCGCAAACACGACATCTCCGTTTTTCACCTGATGGACCCGCTAGAAATCGGCTTCGAGTTTGATCGCCCGCACCGCTTCGTGGATCTGGAAGACGGCACTTCCATCGTTGCCGAGCCGAACTTGATTGCGGACGAATACAAAACCGCCCTCCGCGATTTCCTCACCTCCGTCCGCGCCAAATGCCACGACGCCTCTGCGGACTATCAGCTCATCCCCACCGACACCCCGCTGGAGCCGCTGCTGCGCGAGTTCCTCACCGCACGCCTTCCGAAATCGAAGCATTAACCTCCGCGTCCTTCTCTCCGACCTCCGCGCCTCCGCGTTTCGATGCTCTTCTTAAATCCACTCCTCCTCTGGTTCCTGGCCGCCGCAAGCGTCCCGGTAATCATCCATTTATTAAACCGCCGTCGCCACAAGACCATCCAGTGGGCGGCGATGCAGTTCCTGCTCAAGGCCACGCGTGAGTCACGTGGTAAGAAAAAGCTCCGCCACATCCTTATTCTCGCCTGCCGCGCTCTCGGCATCGCCGCGCTTGTTTTCGCTGCTGCCCGCCCGATTGTTTCCGGTCTCATCGGTTGGGGAGGTGGCTCAATCGATACCGTCGTCCTGCTGCTAGACCGCTCCGCTTCGATGGAATCCAAACCTGGCGACGGGCTCAATTCTCGCCGCCAGATCGTCATTGAAAAAGTCCGCGATGCGATGACCAACCTCGGCTCCCCGCGCTTGGTGCTGATCGATAGCGCCAGCAAAAAACCGCAGGAAGTCCCCTCACCCGAGACTCTTACCGAACTTTCCGCCACTGCCGCCACGGATACCGCCGCAGATTTTCCCACTCTCCTGAACCGCGCGGCCGAGTTTCTAATGGAAACTTCCGGTCGCTCGGAAATCTGGCTCGCGTCAGATCTCCAATCGTCTAACTGGCACCCCGACGATGAGCGCTGGGCCACCGCCCGGGCCAGCCTCGCAACGCTCCCGCAAAAACCCGCCATCCGCGTGCTTTCACTCACTGGCTCTTCTGCTCCTAACATCAATATCCGCCTCTTGAGTGCTCGCCGGACCGGGGACGAAGTCGTGCTCGATCTGGAAATCCTGCGTGCCGAGGAATCCCGCGGCACCGCCATCGTCCCTCTCACGACCCACCTCAATGGCACCCGCACCACTGAAAGCCTTTCGATCCCCGCACAGTCCCTCCGCTTTCAGAAACGCATTACCATCGCACCTGATAGTGTCACGGGTTACGGCTGGCTCACGATCCCTGCCGATGGAAACCCAAGCGACAACGCGGCCTTTTTCGCTTATGGCCCTGCCCTGCCTATCAAGTCGGTCGTCGTCGCCCCCGCCGGTGAGGCCGCCGACTATCTCACCCTTGCCGCCGCTCCTCCTGGTTTCGGAAACCAAAGCGTCTGCCGGATCGATCCGGGACAAGTTAGCACGCTCGTAACCGGAGACATCGCCTCTATCATCTGGGCTGCGCCGATTCCCACCGGTCCTGCTTACGAAGCGATGAGCCGCTTCCTAACATCTGGTGGCCACATCCTTTTTCTGCCACCCGGCATCCCATCTGATAACTCCTTCGCCGATCTCAAATGGTCCGATCCCACGGAAGCGCCCGCCGGAAAATTTTTCATCCTCAAGGATTGGAATCACAGCGATGGCCCGCTCCGTGATGGCATTGATGGCACCCCAATCTCCGCCGAACGTCTGCGCGCGATTCGCCGGCAGACCCCCCTGGGAGACGCCACACCGCTCGCCCGTTGGGAGGATGAGGAACCTTTCATCACCCGCCGCATCGTCGATCACGGTACCGCATGGTTTATGGGCACCACCCCGGATTATGCGTGGTCTAACTTGGGCGACGCCGATGTTCTGCTTCCCACCATCCAACGGATCATCGCCGCCGGTGCCGACCGTTTCGATGCCTCTTACCTCACCACCGTCGGCAGCGATGCCACCCAGCTCCTCGCCGGTGAAACACGAACCCGCCTAGACGATTACGGTTCTCCCGACGCTGCAAACACAGCCTATCAATCCGGCATCTTCCGCCTCGGCGAGCGACTCCTCGCCGTGAACCGCCCCACCCTGGAAGACGCTCCGGAAATCCTGTCACGCGACTCACTCGACAGCGCTCTCTCCGGCACCGGCTACACGCTCCTCGACCAAGCAGGCCAAGCCAACGACCCTTCGCTCTCCCGCGACGTCTGGCGTGCTTTCCTCATCGCCGTTCTGTTCTTTTTCGTCTCCGAGGCCATCCTCTGCCTACCGAAAAAATCCCATCCGCAGGTGCTTCCAGCAAAAGTGACGGTTTAATTTCCGCCCTCAATGTGCCCGGTCGTCTAAAATGATGGTGGATCAGATTACGTGATCGCGTACGAATTTAGCGCTTGTGAAAATGATGGTTGATTGATATTTAACGAATCTTGATTTCTTCGTTTCAACCATCCAAATTTGTCATCCTCTTGCTGGCCTCGTGCTTCATTTGGATCGGCGTCATCTTATTGGGTGTCGTATGCTTTTTAGGTACGGCGGTCACCACGGGATGGATTATTGCGGGCGGTGTTCTACTCGCCTCAGCGGTCTGGATCGTGATCATGGCCGGGGAAATCCGGCATGCTATTGAACTTCCTGAATGTTATTCGACTGGGGAGTCGCATACGGATTTCCAGTTTACAATTCCCAGTGTGAAAACGAATGCAGCCCACTCCAAGAAGCCGTTCCAAGCGAGCGAAGGTGCGACCTTAAGACCTTGTGGCCATTCCCGCCGGTCCATTCCGTTTCGTGCAAGTTCGGCCGCCAGACGTTGAAAACTCACTCGCGCCCGTTCAATTTTCCATCTGAGGTTTGACATCGCTGCCGGGAAGGAAACATTGATGTGCATGTATGAAGTAATTGGAAAAATCAAAGTGATCTCGGCTGCCCAAAGCTTTCCCAGCGGTTTCACCAAGCGGGAGTTTGTGGTCACCACCGCGAACGATAAATACCCGCAGGATCTCAAATTCGAGATCGTGAAGGACAAATGCTCGCTGCTCGACTCTTACAAAGAAGGGCAAGAAGTTCAGGTCACTTTTGACATCCGGGGAAACGAATATAACGGCAAGTATTATGTGAGCCTTTCCTGCTGGAAAATTCAGTCTTCCGATAGCCCCGGAGCCTCTCACCAGGGCTCTAGCAGCTCCCGCCGCAGCGAAGCACCGACAAGCGCCGAACCTGCTTTGGACGATCTGCGCAATGAGGAAGACTTCGACGACGATATCCCCTTCTAATCCCTAATAATTTGTGCAGCCGTCCTATTCGAAACTCCCGGTAAAAAATTTGAGTCGTCATAACGAGTTTTATCGTCACGATGGAATTCGTCATGAAAAACATCGTTACTTTTTCTCGCGTTCTGGCGGATACCACTCGCTGGCGAATCGTTAGGTTGGTGATGAATAACGCATTATGTGTCTGCGAACTGGCGGATATTTTGGACATGCCCCAATCGTCTGTTTCCAGCCATGTGCAGATCATCCGCAAGGCAGGCTTATTAGAAAGTGAGACCTGCGGAAAGTGGACTTATTTTCAAATCCACCGCGACTACCGAAAACTCATTCAGTCCCTCGCCAAATTCTTCATTACTGCCGATGACGCGATTTTTGAGGCCGATCTCGCGAGTTCCGTTCAACGTCTCGCCAAACGCGAAGATAGCTGCTGTCCACGGCCTGAAAATTTATTTGTTAGAAAGCTGACGAAAACATGAAACGCCTCATCGCAGAATTTCTCGGCACTTTCGCCCTCGTCTTTGCAGGGACCGGAGCCATCGTCGTCGATCACGCGAGCGGCGGCGTCATCGGCCATGCGGGCATCGCCATCGTCTTCGGACTTATCGTTCTTGCGATGATTTACACGTTTGGCGATGTGAGTGGAGCCCATCTGAATCCTGCTGTCACACTCGGCTTTAGTGTCGCCGGGAGGTTTCCATCAGGCGACGTCCTCAGTTACGTCTCAGCCCAACTCGGCGGAGCATTTGCCGCGAGCGGACTGCTAAAACTGCTTTTTCCGCTAGATGGTACGCTAGGAGCCACGCTCCCAAGCGGGAGTGTCTCACAGAGTTTCATATTGGAAATCGTACTCACCGCCATTCTGATGTTTGTCATTCTCAGTGTCTCTAGCGGAGCACAGGAAAAAGGCATCACCGCAGGCATCGCCATTGGTGCCGTCGTTGCTCTGGAGGCCATGTTTGCGGGTCCGATTTGCGGTGCTTCCATGAATCCCGCCCGCTCTCTCGCGCCCGCCATCGTGAGCGGAAATTTCCAACACATCTGGCTCTATCCAGTCGCCACCCTTCTCGGCGCATGCATTGCTGTGCCGCTCTGCATGGCGGTTCGAGGAAAATCAAACTAACATGATTCCATGAAACCTCCCGCCATCCTCATACTTTGCACCGGTAACAGTTGCCGCTCCCATCTCGCCGAGGGCATCCTCCGCGCCGCGCTCAACGAGAATTTCCGCGTCGCAAGCGCTGGCTCAAAACCCGCCGGTTATGTCCATCCATTCGCCATCCAGACGATGGAGGAAATCGGTATCGACATCAGCAGCCATCATTCGAAACACCTCGATGAATTCCTCACGGACGAGATTGAAACCGTCATTACCGTCTGCGGAAATGCCGATCAGGTTTGCCCGATTTTCCCCGGTCAGATGAATCGCCACCACTGGGGTTTCGATGATCCCGCACACGCCACCGGCACCGAAGAAGAGCAGTTAGAAGTGTTCCGGCGCGTGCGCGATGAGATTGCCAAGGTTTTTCAAGCTTATGCGGCGGGACGGTTAGACTCGTTGAAATGAGCGGACGCTTGCCATCCTCCGTTAGCCTGCATAGCATCCGTCGGTGGACACCCCGAATCCTTACGCCCCGCCTGCGATTCCCGGCCTTCAGGCGATAGATGACATTTCCCGGCAGCTTCAAGGCATCCAGTATCCGCTGACGCTCTCCTTCAAAATTTTCGCGTTGGCAAAGCAAGCGACGGTTACCGACGCCACGGGGCGCACGGTGCTTTACACCAAACAAAAGATGTTCAAATTCCGCGAGCATGTGGAAATTTGGACTAATGAATCCCAAGCCACTCGGCTCGCCGACATTAAAGCGAACAAGGTAATCGACTGGTCTGCGCGTTATTTTTCCACCGATGCGCACGGTGGAGAGATTGGCAGCGTCGGCCGGAGAGGGTGGCGCTCCATCTGGAAAGCACATTACGAAACCTTCAATCCGGGCGACGACACACCTGATTTTTCGATTCATGAGGAAAACCCTTGGACTAAGGTTCTGGACTCGTTTTTTGGGGAAATTCCAATCGTGGGCATATTCACGGGCTATTTGTTCCACCCGAGCTATCTCGCCAGTCGGTCGGATGGCAGCCCAGCGATGCGCATCACCAAGCAACCTGCGTTTTGGGAGGGCCGTTTTCAAATCAACAAACTAGGAAATCTGGCCCCTCGCGAAGAATTGAACCTGTTCCTCTCGTTCATGATGCTGATCCTTCTTGAGCGGCGTCGAGGTTGATTGGCGACCCAATCGAAGGTCGAAACGCGATTTTGAAAATTCCCTTGCCGGACTTGAGGCTTGACGTGGGGTCCGATTCCTGCCAGCCTCCGGCGTCTGGCGCTTGATACTGAATCGTTTGCTAGTCCAGCGGGTGCATTGTTCTTACTTCTGAGTGCTCTGAACATCCGCTTAATCCGACTCCCTCATTTCTTATGGACTGGTCTTCCCCTATTTGGTATGCATCCTACATTTTAGTGCTCATCGGTTTGGCCGGGTATGGCTCGCATCGTTTAACGATCGTGTTTCTTTACCTCAAACATGTCCGCGAGCATCCCAAACCAAAGGAACTTTTCAAAGATCTGCCGCTGGTGACCATTCAGCTACCGGTGTTCAACGAAATGCACGTGGTGGACCGCCTGCTGGACGCCGTGTCCGCGATAGACTACCCCCAGGACAAAATGCAGATCCAGCTATTGGACGACTCCACCGATGAAACGGTGGATATCTGCCGCGCAGGGATCGAGCGCTTAAAAGCCTGCGGTTTCGATGCCGAGCACATCCACCGCACGGATCGCACCGGCTACAAAGCAGGCGCTTTGGAAAACGGCACTCGCTTCGCAAAAGGCGACTATCTGCTGATTCTCGACGCGGATTTCGTCCCAAATCCCGATCTTCTTGAGAAAACGATCCACTACTTTTCCGATGACAATATCGGCATGATCCAGACGCGTTGGGGCCATCTCAACCGCACCTACAACGTGCTGACCCGCATCCAAGCCATGTTCCTCGACGGCCACCTCGAACTCGAGCAAACCGCCCGCAACCGCTCCGGTCGCTTCTTTACCTTCAACGGCACCGGCGGAATCTGGCGGAAATCCTGTATCGCCGACGCCGGTGGTTGGGAGCACGACACACTTACCGAGGACATGGACCTCAGCTACCGCGCCCAGCTCAAGGGCTGGCGCTTTATTTTCCTTAACGATGTGGAAACTCCCGCCGAGCTCCCCGTTGACATGGACGGCTTCAAGAGCCAACAACACCGATGGACGAAGGGGTCGATCCAAGTTTGTAAGAAAGTTCTCCCCGCCATTTGGCGTAGTGATGTGCCGCTTTTCATCAAGATGGAGGCCACCGCTCACCTTACCTCTAACTTTGCCTACCTGCTTCTAATCGTCCTTTGCTTCCTGATCTATCCGAATCAACAGTGGCAGCCGGACTTCGGGAAGTTTTCCTACTACATCGTCAACGTTCCGATCTTTTTCTTCTCTTCGGTTTCCGTGATCGTTTTCTATATGGTCGCCCAAAAGGCCCTCCGTCCAGGCTCATGGTGGAAGGAAATCCCCTACCTACCACTGCTTCTTGCGCTTGGTATCGGGATGTCGATCAGTAATGCCAAAGCAGTGATTGAAGCGCTCTTGAATCACCAAACCGCCTTCATCCGCACGCCGAAATACGGCATCGGCCAAGCCAACCGCAGCGACTGGAAAAAGAGCAGTTATAAAGCCATGAAATCCCTGACGCCATTTGTGGAATTGCTTTTCGGTTTCTTCTTCCTCTTCATCGTCGTCGAGGCCGCCGCCGGAGCTCGTTGGTCTTCCGCAATTCTTTTGCTTCCATTCCCAGTCGGATTCTTTTATACATCCTTATCTTCTTTGATTCGCTTGCTTCCTTCTGGAACATCGGATTCAAGTGTCAAGATCGTGAATCGCAAAGCACCCTGATCCATCCACCCATGAAAGGAAACTTATTCCCGCGCTTACTTCTCATCACATCGCTCGGGCATCTCGCTGCCCTTGGACTGAGCAGCTGCGGGTCAGATTCCCTGACCTTCGGAAAAGACTACCGGAATAAAATGATCGTCAGCGTGAGCGATCAGAAAATGTTGCTTGTCCGTGACGGCACGCCGGTCAAAGCTTACAAAATATCGACTTCTAAATTTGGCGTGGGCGACCGGCCTGATAGCAACTGCACCCCACTTGGAAGAATGCAAGTGGCCAAAAAAATTGGTGGCGACGCTCCAATCGGCAGCGTCTTCAAGAACCGCCGTCCCACTGGGGAAGTCATCCCGCCAAATGCTCCTGGCCGCGACCCAGTCGTCACCCGCATCCTCTGGCTGACCGGCACAGAGTCCCGCAATCAGAATGCTTTCCGCCGCACCATTTACATTCACGGCACCCCAGAAGAACGCCGCCTTGGCTCCCCAGCCTCCTTCGGCTGCATTCGCATGGGCAGCAAAGACGTAGCCGACCTCTACAAGCGCATTGGAACGGGCGCGGACGTCTTCGTGATTCGTGGCTCGATCCAGAGCAAATCGTCCGGACAATCGACCGCCGCCAACGGGAAATTCGACAGTTTTTCCCATGACTCGTGAGTCCTTGAAACACGAGCTTGACACCTACACCAAAATTCCTATTTTCCCCCGCCCGCCTTCAGGCGACTGATTTTTTTAAACTACTACTATGGCCAATCACAAATCTTCCATCAAGCGCGCCCGTCAAACTGTCGTTCGCACCGAACGCAACCGCGCTGAAAAGAGCCGTATCAAGACGCTCCGCAAAAAGGTGCTTACTGCCATCGCTGCTGGCGATAAGGCCGCTGCGACTGCTGCAAGCTCCGCATTTTCCTCCGTCGCGGATAAAGCCGCAAAGCGCAACTTGATTCACCCGAATAAGGCTGCTAACTTAAAGAGCAAAACTGCGAAGGCGATTGCTGCCATCGCCTAATTGACCTGTCAGCCAGTTTCCTGAAACTCAACGAAACAAGCGGGCCGGTTTACCGGTGCCGCTTGTTTCATTTCGCCATGCCAGACTCACCTCCACCTAACCGCGCTGCCGCCGCCGCGAAAATCGCTAGTAATCCGTCAGGCTACAAGGTCTGTGAAGGTTGCGATTCGATCGTTGGAAGCGCAGCTGCACTCTGCCCAAACTGCCACAGCTATCGTTTCGACCCAGCTCCCGAGCGAGTGGTTCTCCAAGCCCGCATCCTCGGCTCGCGCGAACAAACGTCCGTCACGGCAGATGACTTGGGATAATTTGAAATCTCAGATCTCAATTCCCCGGATGGCAACCATTGGCTTCAAAGAGTGGCAGGTCGTTTGCGAGGCGCTGGCCAACGGGCGGCAATCGATCATTCTGCGCAAGGGTGGCATCCACGAAGGACGCCAGGGATTTTCCTTCGCCCACGAATCGTTTTTTCTCTTTCCTACCCGCTTCCACGCCCAAGCTGACCAAGTCCGTGAAGGCCAAGTAAAAGTAATGCCCGAATGGCAGCCCGGCGAGCTCATTCAGATCACCCACTATGCAAAAGCGCTGTGGGCGATCACTGTGACAGAATGGGAAAAAGTAGAAGCACTCGCTCCCTATCATATTTATTCGGAACAAACCGTCCGCGATCGCTTCGATTGGGAAGGCAAAGGCATAGCCTCTAGCAGCATTCACGTCGCTCTGGTGCAAGTAAAGGAGCTAGCCGAGCCATGGGAATTCCCCTATCAGAAAAGCTACGGCGGATGTCGTAGTTGGGTAGATCTGCCTGAATCGCCGTTAGATTTTGCCGAGTTCGCAAAGCCAGTTCTGCCTGCTCACACTCTTGCGACAATCAGTAAAAAACTGAAGAGCTGATCCTCACCACCGCTTGCCCCAATGGAGCGCTGAATTTATTCTTCGAGTCACTTTATCGTACGTAGCACAAAATAAATTCCTCACTCCCAGTTTGGCGAAGCTCTATCAAGGCTTCGGCTGCGCAATCGCTTTTTCCACCGCCTTCGTGACTTCCTCACTGTCAGGCTTTGTGGTGGGCTCAAAACGAGCGATGGGCTTACCATCTTTCCCGATAAGAAATTTACCAAAATTCCAGCGCACATCGCCAGGAAATGCTCCGTCTTTTCCTGTTAGAGCCTGATAGAGTGGGTGCTGGTCCGCCCCTTTCACGCTGAGTTTCCCCATGATCGGGAATGTCACATCATAACTCGCTTTACAAAATTTCTGAATCTCCTCGATCGAGCCCGGCTCCTGATTGCCGAAGTCATTACAAGGAAAACCCAGCACCACGAAGTCTTGATCCTTGTGCTTTTTATAGAGTCCTTCGAGCGCCTCATATTGCGGCGTGAGACCGCACTTTGACGCGACGTTCACCACGAGCACTACCTTCCCCGAATAAGCTTTGAGCGATGTTTCCTTTCCGGCCGCGTCTGCAAAGGGAATTGAAGTAAGGTCGGCGGCGTAGGCAGTCGCAGCCATAACCATAGCGGGGATGATGATTCGATGAAGCATAACGGGATCTTAGCATCAAAACCGCAGTGTGCAAAAATTTCATTATTCTTCCAACCAGCGGTCCAGTTCATCTTCCAGCTCATCGCTACGCTTCACATTGAGGGACTCGCAGGCGGCGACAGTGACGCGACGACCCGCGCTGTTCTGGAAATGCAGTAAAACGGGAGTATCACCCGGATAGCCGCGGATCGTGTGGAGAATTTCGTTCAGATCCCGCTCGCAGTGGCGGGTCGTCCAAAGCATCAGCTCGAGCGGGCCTTTTTGATTCGCGGCAGCCCGTTTTTGTTTGAGTTCGCCAACTTCATAACCCGTTAGGCGGCGACCGCCGGTGCGGTCGTCCACTTGCACAGCGCACTTGAGCTTAATGATTTTCCCAACCTCTAACAACCCCGCATCACGTGCTGGGACGAACGTTTCACCCCACAGCATGATTTCACTGCTACCTGTAAAATCTTCCATCACGAGCACGCCAAAGGGCTTACCGGTTTTCGTCATTTTTGATTCGAGACTACGCACCATTCCTGCAAACGGATAACGGTCTCGGGAATTGCCCAAATCCAGATCATCCACCAAACCAAGGCGGCGGTAACGGTCCGAATCGATCACCTTACGAAACTTATCTAACGGGTGACCTGTGACATAAAACCCTAGCAACTCTTTTTCGTGAGCCAGCCGCTCATCCTTCGTCCATTCCGTGATGGCAGCCTCACTGCGGCGCTTTTTTTCAATCGGCGCAGGTGGCGCGAACTCGATAGAATCAAACATCGAAACTTGTCCGGACGCCCGATCCTTCTGCGCGGAGGAGGCGGATGCTACGACCTGTTCTAATCTAGCAAACATGCCCGCGCGTGTCTCACCAGTCCAATCAAGCGCACCGGCTTTCACCAAGTTTTCGAGAATCCGCTTGTTTACGACCTTTGAATCGAGACGTGAGGAAAAATCATCGAGCGAGGTGAATTTGCCGTTTTTCTCACGCTCGGCGATCGTGGCCGCCATTGCTCCCTCGCCACAGTTTTTGATTGCGGCGAGGCCATAGCGCACGCCTTTACTTCCGTTAGGTGTGATTTCTGGAGAAAAGCGCAATAGGGAGGCATTCAGATCCGGCGGCAGGATTTCAATATTCATCCGGTGGCATTCAGAAACGAACACGCCAATCTTGTCGGTGTTATGAATCTCGTTAGAAAGCAAGCCCGCGAGGAATTCTACCCCGTGGTTCGCTTTCAGATAGGCCGTCCAATACGAAATGTGGCCGTAACACGCCGAGTGGGATTTGTTAAATCCGTAACCGGCAAACATCTCGATCTTTTCGAAAATCTGGTTCGCCAGCTTTTCACCGATGCCATTCGTGCGCAGTGCGCCTTCGACAAACTTGGAACGCTCCTCGGCCATTTTTTTCGGGTCCTTCTTGCCCATCGCGCGACGCAAAAGGTCGGCGCCGCCGAGCGTGTATCCGGCAAGCAATTTTGCGGCATTCTGCACTTGCTCCTGATAGATCATCACCCCATAAGTTTTGCCACAGACTTCTTCCAGCAGAGGATGCTCGTAAAACGGCTTCTTGCCCTTTTTTACGTCGAGCATCTGATCGATGAACTGCATCGCACCCGGCCGATAGACGGCGATCAAGTCGATGATATCATCGATGCTGTTGATGTCATACTTACGACAAGTTTCTACCATGCCGCCGGATTCTAACTGGAACACTCCCATGGTCTCACCACGGTTCAGGATCTTGAAAGTTTCCACATCGTCTAGCGGAACTTTTTCGATCGTGAAATCCGGCGTATGTTTACGAATGTGTTCCACCGCATCCTGAATGACCGTTAAGTTCTTCAGTCCGAGGAAATCCATCTTCAGCAGACCCACTTCGGTGATCGCACCCATGTCGTACTGAGTGACGACTTCGCCCTCGTTGCCGCGGGTGAGCGGGACGTGTTCATCTAACGGGCGATCTCCAATCACCACGCCCGCCGCGTGTACGCCGACGTTGCGATTGATGCCTTCCAGCTTGAGCGCATAGTTCCAGAGATCCCGATAGGACGAGCAGCTTTCTATCAGTTCTTTGAGCTCCGGCTTGCTGTCCCACTCGCTTTTCAGAGTGACGCCCGGTTTCGCTTCGATCATTTTTGCGATCCGGTCCGCCTCACCATAGGAAATTCCCATCACCCGCGAAACATCGCGCAGCACACTCTTCGCACCCATCGTGCCGTAAGTGATGATATGAGAAACACTGCGCTCACCATATTTTTTTCTAACATATTCAATCACCTCCACGCGGCGACTCTGGCAGAAGTCGATATCGACGTCGGGTGGGCTGACGCGTTCCGGGTTGAGAAACCGCTCAAATAACAGACCGAAACGCATGGGGCAGATGTCCGTGATGCCCATCGCATAAGACGCCAGTGAGCCCGCCGCAGAGCCCCGGCCCGGCCCAACAGGAATGTTTTGATCACGCGCCCATTGAATGAAATCTGCCGTGATGAGGAAGTACGATGCGAACCCGAGTTGGTTGATAATGTCCACCTCGTATTTCAAGCGATCCGAGATTTCCGGCGACTCCGCCTTATCAACTCCGTAGCGTTTCACCAGGCCCTCACGGCAAATTTTCATCATGTATTCCTCGCGTGGACTGCCGTCTGGCGTGCCGAATTGCGGATACTTATCCGATGATGTGGCGTCCAGCGTGATTGAGACGTTGCAGCGCTCGGCAATTTCTAACGTAGCATCGCAGGCACCCGGCACGTCTTCAAACAACGCCCGCATTTCTTTAGCGGTCTTAAAATAAACCTCCGGCGTGTAGTGCATCCGGTTTTCATCGACCACCAGATGCCCGGTGCCAATGCAGATCATCACGTCGTGCGCTTCATGATCCTCGCGATTGAGAAAATGCACATCGTTAGAGGCTACCGGCTTCAGTCCGAATTCCTTGGCGAGTTTCAGCAAACCCGGATTCACACGCCGCTGTTGCTCCAGCCCGTGGTTGTGGATTTCCACATAAACGTTAGATGCACCATAAATATCGACCAATTCAGCTATCGTCTGGCGAGCCTTGTCCTCGTCACCTGCCAGCAGCCACTCATTGACCGGGCCGGAGATACAACCCGTTAGACAAATGATGCCTTTGGAATAAAGTCGAAGCGCATCCCGGTCCACGCGGGGGTGGCCGTAATAAAGTCCCTCCAAATGGCCCTTCGTGACCAACTTGCTTAGGTTTTTCCAGCCCTCGTTCGTCTCGGCGAGAAGCGTCATGTGGGTCGCTCTTTTCCGCCCCGCCACTTCCTTTTTATCCTCCAGCGCAAACGGCGAGAGATAGATTTCGCAACCAAAAATCGGCTTCACCTTATTTTTCAAGCAGCTTTGATAGAATTCGATTGCGCCGTAAAGATTGCCGTGGTCGGTCATCGCCACGGCGGGCATGCCCAGATCAGCGGCGCGTTTGGCTAAATCCTTGGTGCGGATCATGCCATCGAGCAGGGAAAATTCAGTGTGAAGGTGAAGGTGAACGAAGGAATCAGACATCGGGCAGCAAGAGCCTAGCGCTCTGAAGGGCGACGGCAAGCGGAGGCTCAGGAGAAAATTAAAATCATCGGAAGTGAGCGCCGCCAATTCACGGTGATCGACTAATAATCCCTCCCAACACTGCGAAAAAGAGGACATCTTGACGGCGACAAGGATAGCCCGCACGGACGGAAACGGGCGGCATCTGCCACATTTTTCGTTAGATTCGGATCGCGTCCTGCATTGGCGAATGCAAAAGCAAGAAACGGAGTTTTATTTTCTGTGCGCCTGTTATCTTGCAGGGCAAATCCACTATGCATACGACTTCCCAACCTACCTAGCCAGAAGCCACTCCCTACCCCAGTGACGACGGGCGCTGGCTAGCAGTGAGCCAACGCGATCCGCAGGCCGATGGTTTTTTTTATTACTCGGTGAAGACTACCGGAGTTTATTGCCGCCCGGCGTGTGCGGCTCGGCTTGCATTGCGAAAGAATGTCGCGTTTCACGACTCTAGTGAGGCGGCGGAGGCGGCGGGTTTTCGCCCCTGCAAACGCTGTCAGCCGAATAGTCAGGCGTTAGTCCAAGAATATGCGACAAAGGTGGCCGCCGCTTGTCGGGCAATTGAACAAGAGGAGGTGGTTCCCAGCCTGGATGCCCTCGCTAAGGCCGCCGCGATAAGCAGATTTCATTTTCACCGGGGATTTGTAAAAATGACCGGGTTGACGCCGAAAGCCCACACGCTGGCGCATCGGGCAAAACGGATGCGTGCCCAACTGCCCGCTCTTAGAAGCGTGACTGTGGCAATTTATGAGGCGGGTTACCAGTCGAGTGGTCGTTTTTATGCAAAGTCGGCGCAAATGCTGGGGATGAAACCGGCGAGTTTCCGCAAGGGTGGGACCGGGGAAACGATTCGCTTTGCCGTGGGCGAATGTGCCTTGGGTTCGATTCGGCTCGCGGCCTCCGAAAAAGGGGGGTGCTCGATCGCTCTGGGCGACGATCCAGAGAAACTAGGGCGGGAATTGCAGGATCTTTTTCCGAAAGCGCAGTTCGTGGGCGATGACGCGGAATTTGAAGCTCTGGTCGCGAAAGTAATCGGGTTTGTCGAAGCGCCGCAACTCGGTCTCGACTTGCCGCTGGCGGTACGGGGCACGGTCTTTCAACACCGGGTGTGGCAGGCCCTGCGCGAGATACCGCCGGGCACGACATCGAGTTACATGCAGATCGCGCAGCAAATCGGTGCACCGAAAGCGGTGAGGGCTGTGGCCTCTGCCTGCGCTGCTAACAAACTGGCGGTGGCCATTCCTTGCCATCGCGTCGTGCGAACCGACGGCGTGCTGAGTGGTTATCGTTGGGGAGTCGAACGCAAGCGCGCCCTGCTACAAAAGGAGAAGGCAGCGTTATGATTCATGTTAGTATTTGACTGGAAATTTATATGATGTGGCTACTTGAATGGCGTGTGGCCTAGCGGAAACTTTGAATTAGAAAACTCGGAGCAAGACGCTCCTGCGACGTTGTGCTGGATGACGTTTGGGTCACCCTAACATGTGATGCTCAGCCGAAAATCGCGGTGATGGGCTTGCCGTCTTGGCCGCTCATTTTGAAGGGGCGTTTGCTGGGTGATAGGAGAACCTGGTCGTATGGCAGGCCAAGCGAGAATGCGATGGTGGCATTGAAATCCGCTGCGCCGACTTTGTTTTCTATCACGTTAGATCCGGTTTCATCGGTGACTCCATAGGCTTGGCCGCCACGGACGCCGCCACCGGCGAGGAGGCAGGAGAAGGCTTTGGGGTAATGGTTGCGGCCGGCGTTCGGGGTGATTTTCGGGGAACGGCCGAACTCCGTGGCGACGACGACTAAGGTGGATTCCAAAAGGCCGCGGGCTGATAGATCGGTGATGAGTGCGGAGAGTGCTTGATCAAGGATGGGGATTTTTTCCTCCATCTGCTCGAAATTGTCCGCGTGCCAATCAAAGCCACCTAGCTCGACCTCGATGAAACGCACGCCATGCTCGACAAGACGGCGGGCTAACAGCACGCCTTGACCAAAACGATCACTGCCGTATGCGGCGCGGCTGACGGCGGGTTCCTTGGAGAGATCGAAGGCGGCGAGGTCTTCGGATTTCATGAGGCTAACAGCGGAAGAATAGACCTCGTCGTAAGCGCGAACGGCTTTCTGGCCGCTGTGAAATTTGCGATCGAAATCGTGGTCTAGCTCGCGGCGGAGTTCGAGCTGACGGGTGAAAGAATCTTCCGTAACTCCAGCGCGGCGCTTCACATCCTGAAGACCAAGTGCGGGATCGCCGATCGGAAGTGGGGCAAATGCGGGTTCAAAGAATCCTGCTCCAGGGTGGCGGTTTCCCCCACCGACGAGCACAAAGGGAGGCATGTCCTTACTGAGTGGCCCGGCGAGTTTGGAAACCCAAGCGCCGGATGATGGATGGGTGATGGTGCCACGCGGGGCGTAACCGGTGTGCATGAGGTATTTCCCCTGCTCATGGGCTCCTTGGGTGCTACTGAGCGACCGGATGAGCGCGATTTTATCAGCAGAATTTGCAAGCAAGGGCAGGCAGTGGCCGAGCTGGATGCCATCGGCTTTGGTAGCGATCGCTTTGACTGTGCCACGGACATCTGAGGGGGCCTGGGGCTTGGGATCGAAGGTGTCAATGTGGGTCATGCCACCGGACATGTAGAGATAGATGACATGCTTGGCTTTACCGCCACCCGCTTGGGCTACGGTGGGGTCTGCTGCATAGGCAGGGCTATCGAAAAGGCGGGCCATCGAGCTACCGATCGTGAGTCCGAAACAGGTGCGGGCGGTGCGGCTAAGGAAGTCGCGACGGTTAAGCTCATTGAGTTGATTCGGATTCATGGCAGGC
Source organism: Akkermansiaceae bacterium (assembly GCA_025363295.1). Classification (GTDB taxonomy): domain Bacteria; phylum Verrucomicrobiota; class Verrucomicrobiia; order Verrucomicrobiales; family Akkermansiaceae; genus Luteolibacter. The sequence goes on along the minus strand of JANYEC010000026.1, from coordinate 51,578 downwards.
TTATGGGATAAAGATGAAGCGGTTAGAAATGAGCATGGCGCTGGTGAGATCACGCAGGGTAATTTCATTCGCTGCAGCGGATAGATAGCGTTGCTTTTCCTGAGCGGTGGGATGCTGGGCGAAGAGCGTTAGAAATAAGTGATCGATGCGGGCTTCCGGGGAATCGAGTTTAAAAAGGGCCTTGGCAAGATGGCTCCTCTTGCCATCGAGGATATCGGTTTTCGGATTATTGAGCAGTGCGAGGGCTTGGGGAATGGTGGCTTGGGTATTACCGGAGGATGGCGTCTGCCTATCAGATCCACCGAACTCGCGGACGAGAGAGCCGGGATTGAAAGGAGCGGGCTGCTCTGAAGCGCGGAGAAGTCCCATCCCTTTATCACGGGCCCGATTTTTCTCCGGCTGTTTGTTCCTGAGTGGGTCTGCCTGAGCTCGGGCGTCCTGAAAACGGGTCCGGGCGTCTTGCAGATCGGCTTGGGCTTTCTGCCGGGCTTCCGGAGTGGTGGCGTCTGCTAGAGATTTTTGAGCGGCTCGGAGATCGCTTTGAGCATCCCGCTGGAGTTGTTCCCCTTGTTTCGCAGATTCGGCGAGGATGACGAGATCGTGAGAAGGCGCATTGAGCAAGCCGCTAACCTGTTTGCCATAGGCTTCCCACGATTCTGCTAGAGTAGAGGAAGCTGTGTCCTTGATTTCCCCTTGGTTCAGGACGAGGAAAGAATCATATAACTGCTCCGCGCTCATGCGGGTGAGCAGGGGGCCGCGGAAGGCCAGTGGCTCGCCCATGGCAGGTTCTTCAGTGAGACACTCGCGCTGGAACAACTGTGTCCGATAGAGAATGCGGAGAAACTGACGGAGATCGTAGTTAGCTCCTTTCATCGTGGTTTCGAGAAATTTCACCACCTCTGGGTGAAATGATGTGGAGTCATCCTTCAAGTCATCGACCGAGGAACCCAAGAGCGCTTGCCCGAAGGTGCGCAACCAGAGGCGATTCACGATGGTCTTGGTAAAAAACGGGTTTTCGCGTGAAACCACCCAAGCCGCAAACGATTCACGCCTATCAGACGGAGCGATATTCACAACTTTCGGCCCGAAGAGCGTTTCCGGGGCAACGACCTCACTGGGTTTTGCATCTTTGTATTTATAATCGGCGGGAAGACGGAGCTTTAAGTTAGGCTCATCAAGGATCGCATTTTTATCCAGCTCCTTGAAGAGTGGGCGGAACTGGTTGCCTAGTTTTCTAGCAAGTTTTTCCTTTTCGCGTTTCTGTTGGACGACTTGTGGATCGGCTCTCCCCGCTTTTTTGTCTTGTGGGATGACAGGTGGGCTATCTGATACTCCCTCCTTGTGAGTCGTGGCGATTTCAGTCACTGCCTTTTTCACGGTCTCCTTAGCCTCTGGGCTGCGATACTCGATGCCACCACCGAACGCCGCCATCTGATAGTATTCATGTTGGCTCCAATCCTCGAACGGATGATCGTGGCACTGTGCACAACCGATTTGGCGACCGAGGAAAACCTGCATGGTGTTGCTGAAATTATCGAGCTGCATGTTCCGATCCCGCAGGATGTAACCCACGGCGGGGTTGGTGGTGCAATGGCCGGTGGACGCGAGCATTTCGTTCACGAGGGAATCCCATGGCTTGTCCTCCGCGAGCGATTTACGCAGCCAAACATGCCAGCCGAGGCCGAATTGTTCCTGACGCGTTTGGACGCGGAGAAGATCCGCAGCCCAGTTGAAAAGATGGGAATCGAAGCCGGGCGACTCGACGAGTTTCTCAATGAGAGCTTCGCGTTTTTTCGCAGTCGTGTCATCAAGAAATCCGGCGACCTCCGCCTCGGAAGGAATTCGCCCGACGATGCCTAGATATGCGCGACGGAGAAAAGTCGAGTCATCGACGCGAGTGTTCGGTTTTAAATTTGCCCGAAGGAGGTCCTCGTTGAGTAAATAGTCGATCCGTGCGGCGGCTTGGGCCACGACCTGCTCAGGCAGCTGCTTTGCATTTGCGAGCAGACAGATCGCGTGAAACAGCGGGAAATACCGAAGGATAAACTTTATCACCGTAATGGTACACCACCCTGAGGTAAAAGTTGTCTTAAAGTAATCATCAATCGCATCTATTTCCGCATTCTATCGCGGATTGCGTGCTCAATTGAGCTTCACCGTGACTACTTCCAAGCCTTCGAACTTCACGCCGGGAATGCCTTTCATCAAATCGAGGGCGGCGGCGGGGTCCTTTTTATCGACGGTGCCGAGCTTTTTGATGACCTCGGGATTTTCGAAAAGCTTGTCCATTTCCACATCTATCAAAGTGATCGTATTGCCGTCGCGGTGGGTGGCGTTGGTCTCAGCGATGCCGGACTCGATGACGATCTTAAATCCGATTTTCATATCGCTCATCATCTGTTTCATCATGCCGATCTCCTGTTCACTGGGGGCGTCCCTCTTGTGAAGATGCGTATCTGGATCATTGGCTGCGGGTTGATCCTTCTTGGGCTTGGGCCGAGGCATCACGATGCTGAGGGTGCCATCCGCATATTTAAAGTCGATGGGTTTGCTGACCTTTTGCTTCGCCGGAGCCATCTCGCCCATGGGAGACAAATCCTTCATGCTATCTGTCGGTGATATCTTGAGCTTATTAATATCAGCAAAGTGATAGGTGGCACGACCGCCCTTGTTACCGGCTTGATGAAGCGCTTCATTTTTTTCAAGAGTGACACCCTCACCCAGTTTGGTGGCGCGGGCTTTGGCCTTCGCCTCGGAGAACATCCCGGCGAGCGGGTCGTTCTTTCCACCGCTAGGACCGCCTATCGCTGCCATCTGATCCATCATGGCTATCATCTGAGCGCCAAGGGTGGTTTCCTCGACAAGAGTGCCGCTGCCGTCCTTGTTTAAATGGAGGGTCGTCTCGTTCTGTAAACAACTGGTTAGACAAAGAGCCGAGATCGTGGCGGCAAGGGACAAGATAATAGTCTTCATGATTTTTAAATTAGGAAAGGGTTCATGACGCAACTGGGATGGACAATCAAGTCTGCAAAACTGAGAGGCTATCAAGGCTTTCTCACCAACTGCAGATCATGCTTTTAGGCAAACACGCGATGGACGAAGCGCACGGATAAGGTTTAAATAATTTCCACGAACATTATGGACACTCTCAAGCATCTCCTGAAAAACAACCAAGACTGGGCCGCATCCATTCTCGAAAGCGATCCCGAATTTTTCCATAAACTCGCTAACCAACAACACCCAGAATACCTATGGATCGGCTGTTCGGATAGTCGCGTACCCGCCAACCAAATCACCGGGCTCGCCCCCGGTGAAGTATTCGTTCACCGCAACGTCGCCAACGTGGTGGCAGAGACCGACTTCAATGTGCTTGCGGTGATGCAATACGCCGTGGATGTATTAAAAGTCCGCCACATCATCATTTGCGGCCACTATGGCTGCGGCGGCGTGAAGGCGGCCTATGAAAATTTCCGCCACGGCATGATTGACAACTGGTTGGCTGGCATTCGTTCGCTCAACCGGGAGCACCGTGAGGAACTCGCCGCCCTTGCGCCCGAGGCGGCGGTGAACCGTCTTTGCGAACTCAATGTGCTGGCCCAGGCCACTCACGTCGTCAACACCAGCATCCTCCAAGATGCTTGGGCACGCGGCCAGAAAATTGCCATTCATAGCTGGATTTACGGCCTTACCAGCGGCTTGATCACCCCGCTCGCCCCCTCCATGCACGGCCCTCCAAATGAATAATTCTCACCTTGGTGCTTGAAACGCGGGCGATCCAGTGCATCTTCCCCCCTGTCTAGCGACAGGGGGCGTTCTGGTTTCGACGGGATGCTTGAGACGCTGGTTGCACGTAGAGGTTGATCGGTTGGCCTCTTTAAAAAGCCGTTCAAAAAAAATAAATGCAGACTCTAACGAGCTCGCACTGGCCGCTTAATTGACGACCACGTCAGAACCCCGACACCTGCTGAGGGGGATGGCGAACACCTAGCAGGCTGGGATTAGCGTCGGGTAACCGGGCGTTTTTCCGAGATCAAACAGGTTTCTAGGATGAGCAACGCTGCATGAGGGCCCAGCCTGTCCGAAACTCTAGACCGCATGCTAAACGTGTAGATGCCAGTGTTGACGGCGTTTCGGACAGGGGTTCGACTCCCCTCGCCTCCACTTTTTGGCCCTCAGCAACTTCCGTTGCTGAGGGCCGCCATTTTTTTCGGTGTCTCTAACATTCATGAAAGGGAAAGCCATCGCCGTCATCGAGAGACGCCGGGCGGCACACCATCGTGCCTCTCAGAGCGTTTTCAGGAAGTCTATGACTTGTTGGCGTTGGGTCGGATTCGCACGCAAGTAGCGATCACGGGAGCCCTGCGCCTCACCATCATGAAGTCGGATTGCCATATCGATGTTAGGTGCCCGACCATCGTGCAGATAGGGAGCGCTCGCACGCAGACCCCAGAGTGGAGAGGTTCTCATTTCTTGCGGTCCCGCCGCCGCTTGCGCGATGCCATCGGCTAAATTTCCCATCTGATGGAGAAGCAAATCGGAATAAAGAAAAACCGGCTTTTTATTTAAAGAAGCAATCGAGCTCGGCCCTGTCATCATGCTGGGAACATGACAGATGGCGCAGTTCATCTGTTGGAACAACTGGCTCCCAGTATTCGCGGAGCGGGTTGGCGGCAAAAGCTGCGGAGGGGCAAGAAGCCGCATGAAATCGGCGGCATGATCGATATCAGACTCGCCGGTCTCGGGATCGACGGTGTCTTCGGGGTCTTCGGGGTCTTCGACTTTATCATAGGCAGCCAGCAATGTTAGATTTCCATTGGGTGCGTTTTCGGCGGGGAACAAGCGACTCGTGACGCCCATCTCATTCAGATAGGCATCCCCGGCGAATGATAGAAGAGTTGCTTGCTGGTTCTTCCAGCCGAAACGCCCCACGCGTTGTTGACCGGTTGCAATGTCAGAAATGATCGCGACCCGTCCGGTAATCCCATCGATCGGCGGGTGTTGGGCGTTACGACGGATCGCCTCATCCGGGATTGCCTCGATCAGACCGAGACCGAAGAGCGGCGTGGATTGCCGGTTCACCGTGAGATTTGCCTCAACAGGAATGATTTCCTGCACGGCGGGATCAATCGCATTGTCTTGCAACAAGGACCCGCCTAACGAATCGAGCGGGAAGAATTTTCCATTCGCCGTATGACCGAAGCGCGTCACCAAAATCGCACTTGCACCACCGGTCCCCCCTGCACTGTGACACGCGACGCAAGAGACGTTGTTAAAAATTGGACCGAGCCCACCAGCAACTGTCTCAGCATTTTCAAACTCATCCAGGCCCTCGCCAAACAGAACGAGCTGATCAGCCGTTAGACCCGGCAAAGGATCGCCCAGTTGGGTGATTCCCGCCGGCACGGAAACGAAGCGGGGAAGCGGCCGCGGACGTTGGGCCGGTGCCATCGCGCCACGGTTAGGAGGCGGTGGGGCACCCTGTGAGTGCGCGGAAGCAAATGTAAGAGCGACGACACAGTTGATAGAAATGCGAATCCCAATCGAGGCTTTTATGGAGTTTTTCATAGGGTGTGGATTTGATTCAAACAAAGCCTATCTGCGCATCGTTAAGATTTGATGTGCCTCCAGATACAAATCATTAAGATTTCGTGAAGATGCCAATGGGTCTAAATCTCACATTCGAGGTGTTCAAAATCCACGGTTCATGCGTATGCTACTGCACGCTCGCAAATGAAAAATCTATCCCCTGCATCGCCCCCAGATTCTGACACCAGCCTGCCGGCCATCAAACATCATTTCCGTTTCCTCGCGCCGCACCTGCATCTCGCAAACGTTTTCGGAAACGATTGGTTTGCGCTAAAGGCTGAGGGGTTCGCCCGCTTCTTTGGGACGCCCACATTTCTCATCGGCCAGACAGCGCTCGTCACCGCTTGGATCGCGCTCAACGCGGCGGGAGTCTTCCATTTCGACATCTATCCATTCATCCTGCTCAACCTCGCCTTCAGCTTGCAGGCCGCTTACGCAGCACCTTTGATTCTACTCGCCCAAACCCGCCAGGCCGACCGCGACAAAGCCCACGCCGACGCGGATGCCCAGCACCGCGAAGAAATTGCACAGGCCAGCGAACTGCGGCAAAAGGAAGCTGCGGTGCAAGCCGCCCAGCTCCTCGAACTCATGCGCCAAAATACTGAGCTAACGGAAATGATCAAGGCTCTTAGCCTGCGCACCCAAGCGCTCACCATTGAAGTTCACCAACGCATGCTCGAAAAGAATTAAGTCCGCCAAAGGTATTTTTTCGTCAGATGATAGAACATTCACAACGACCATCAAGTGCTTGGCATAGCGGTAGTGACCTCAAACGACTCAAAACTGTGTTTTCTAATGCAGTTGAGAATACTCAGTTCCTGAAAGCCGAGAGTGCAGCGATTGGTGAAAAACGAATCTAGAACGGCAAATGCAGCCTCGGCGGATTCCAAGCGGGCATCGAAAGTAGCTTTGCTCGCGTTCAAAAGATCGGCTTCAGTCATCGCTTCGATGAGCTGGCGCTTCTGCCAGACTTTGGTCTGAATAAATCCTACCAGATCGCCTAGGCAGTCGAGAGCGTAGCGGTGCTCATCGCTAGGCTGGTTTCTAACGATGAGATCACAGACGAATGCGTGACAGAGGGGAGGGCGACCCGCCGTGAGCTTGCAGCCAGTGCATGAGAGATAGCCGGATTTTTTATCGAATGCTTCTTTCCCGCCGTGGACCGCTAACAAAAAAGGACTGTCGAAAGCCTCACGGCAAATGTCCACGCGGCAGCAGGGTGTTTTACAAACTCCACAGAAGGGCCCGCAAACTCCTTGCATCAGCTTACCGACTTTCAACTCGAATGAGCGGTAAGATTCCAGCGTCGAGTTGAATTCGGAAGCAGTGATGAGATTTAATGTTAGAGGATTGAGGTGGAATCTATAGAGAAAATGCTCAGGCCACGTTGCAGGCACTGCGCTTGATCCTTATAGATATTTATCCGTCACAGCACCTTCGCTGGCAGTGGAAACGAGCTTGGCATATTTCGCGAGAACGCCGTGGGTATAGCGCGGGGTAGGCTGGACCCAAGCTGCTTTCCGAGTAGCGATTTCTTCGGCGGAGATGTTTACGTCGATGCGGTTGTTCACGGCGTCGATGGTAATTTCATCGCCATCTTTGAGGATGCCGATTGTTCCACCGAGAAAGGCTTCTGGAGTGATGTGCCCGACCACGAATCCGTGGCTGCCACCTGAAAAACGGCCGTCAGTGATGAGCGCCACTTCCTTGCCGAGGCCCATGCCCATCACCGCGCTGGTCGGTCCTAACATTTCCCGCATTCCTGGCCCGCCTTTCGGGCCCTCCATGCGGATGACAATCACGTCGCCCTTGTGGATCTGTTTGGAGAGGATGGCTTTCATGCCGTCGTCTTCCGAGTTATAGACGCGGGCCTTGCCGGTGAAGAGCTCACCTTCCTTGCCGGAAATTTTGGCGACGGAGCCGCCTTCCGCTAGATTTCCGTATAGGACACGGAGGTGGCTGTCCTTTTTGATAGGATCGGATAGAGGACGGATGATTTCCTGACCTTCCGGATAGGGAGTGCAAAATTTTTCGATGTTCTCGCGCATCGTTCGGCCGGTGACCGTCATGCAATCTCCGTGGAGCAGGCCGCCATCGAGTAGCATTTTCATCATAGGCATCGTGCCGCCGATTGCGACGAGATCGGACATGGAGTACTTACCTGAGGGCTTGAGATCGGCTAGAACAGGGACGTTTTTACCGATGCGTTCGAAATCGTCGATGGTGATATCGATCCCAGCCGAGTAAGCGATGGCGGGGATATGCAGCGCAGCATTTGTCGAGCCTCCGAGGGCGATGAGCACCGTGATGGCGTTTTCGAAGGCCTCCTTGGTGAGAATATCTCGGGGCTTGATGCCGAGTTTGAGGAGATTAAGGACAGCGGCTCCGGCGTCGAAACAATCGCGCATTTTATCATCGGAAATTGCGTTCTGGGCGGAGCTGTTAGGCAGTGACATGCCGAGCGCCTCGATGGCACTGGCCATGGTGTTCGCGGTGTACATGCCACCGCAGGAGCCGGCACCAGGGATCGCGTTAGATTCGATAGTTTCGAGCTCCTCATCGGTAAATTCTCCATTTGCATGTTTTCCAACAGCTTCAAAAACGGAAACGATATCGAGGTCCTTTTTTTCGCCTTTGATGGAAGCGCAACCGGGAAGAATCGTGCCGCCGTAAACAAAAACGGAGGCGCGGTTCATGCGGGCCATTGCCATCAAACAGCCTGGCATGTTCTTATCACAACCGCCGATAGCGACGAAGCCGTCCATGCCTTCGCAACCGACCACGGTTTCGATGGAATCCGCGATGACCTCACGGGATACTAACGAATATTTCATCCCCTCGGTGCCCATCGAGATGCCGTCGGAAATCGTGATGGTGTTGAAAATGATGGCTTTACCCCCTGCCGCATCGGCACCTTTAGCAGACTCAATGGCGAGCTTGTCGATGTGGATATTGCACGGAGTGACTTGGCTCCAAGTCGATGCGATGCCGATCTGGGGCTTGGTGAAATCGTCTTTTTTGAAACCGACGGCGTAGAGCATGGCGCGGCTGGGCGCGCGGTCAGGGCCATCAACAAGTGGGCTGGAAAAGGGACGTGTCGTATCGTTCATCGCGGGCGGAGTGTCTTGTTGATCCGGGGGTGGCGTCAAGGGAAGTGCCGGATGAATTTCAAATTTGAGATTTCAGATTTGAAATTTCCCTCCATCGTCGCGCCGTGGATTGGATCACGCATGCCGCGCTAGGAGCCGCGATGGGAGAGTGGATGTTGGGAAAACGTCTGGGAAAACGAGCCATGGCGTGGGGGGCGCTGTTTGGCATTTTGCCGGATTTGGATCGGATGTTTTCCTCATATCTGGATACCGCTCATCAGATCGCGCTGCGTGACGGGCCGAGCCATTCGCTGTGGGTGATGGGATTAGCGGCGTATGGGCTGGCGCACTGGCTGGCGAAACGCTGGAAGGTGGATAAAATTAACAAGTGGGAAGCAGGTGGTTTTGTCTTCGCGCTACTCTGCGGTCATTTACTGCTAGATAGTCTCACGGTCGAGGGAGCCGGGGTGCTGTGGCCGTTTTTATCAGCGAAGGTGAGTTTCAACACGTTGTTTCCACTCGATTTCCTTTTCAGCGGGCCTCTGATCGTGGTGGCGCTGTGTTTGGCAGTGATGCCGCAGGAAGTGATGAAAAAAACGCGTGGTAAAACGCCCGCGCCGCCGTCGAGACGCGTGCGGCTTTGTCATTGGGGAATAGGACTGGCATCAGGATACCTCCTGCTTGCAGTGGCCGCAAAATTTTTGGTATCGGCGGGATTTGACGCGGATTTGAAGCACCGCCAGACGACCTATCAGCGCCGGATGGAAGCTTCAACCATGTTCAACATTTTCGTGTGGCGGGCGGTGGTGGATCGCGGCGACGAGTTATGGGTTGGCTATCGCACGGTGTTTGAAAGTCAGCAAACACCCGTTCGCTGGACGATCTATCCGAAAGGAAACACCGCACTCACTGAAGTCGAGAGCACGAGGGAAATCGAGACGCTGATCCGCACGACCGGCGGATGGTGGATCGCCCGCACGAATGCCAAGGGGGTTTGGTTGGGCGACTTGCGCCCTGCCGAATCGCGAACTTGGGGCGACAAAAAAGGCATGGTGGATAGCCGTGTAGCACATTCATGGGTATTCACCCGCGATGCCAAGGGAGACCGTCTCACGCAGTCGAACGACGCTTGGCGAAATGCCGGTGATATGCTCAACCGCATGTCTGGCAGGCTCGTGGGCAACCGCGCAATGTGGGAAGCAAATCCCCGGTTGGCAGGCGTATCCGGCAGCCTGCCCGAGTATCTCGCAGTAGAAGATTGAAATCTTCGCTTTCGCCTTTCTCCGAATGAGCTATGAATTTCTCCAGTGAAACTCATTTGCATCCTGCTGGCCACCACCCTGATCGCCCGGGGTGCTGCTAGTGATCCCGGAAAGGTGGCTATTGAGTTCCTGGAAAAAGTGCGCCTTGGCAAACTCGATCTAACACCAGGTGCCGATACCGCTCTATCAGCCCAGACTGCGGATGATAAAAAACTTGAAATTGCCACGCGCCTTCAACGCATGGGACGTGAACTCGGGAGCGATCCACTGGAACTGGGAGCGATCAAGCTCGACGAAAACTTCGCTGGCGTCATCATTCGTAAAGTCGGTGGATTTGATCCTAGCCGCTTTCAGGTTTTCTCCATCGCCCTGGTAAAGACCGGCGAGCAATGGTCGCCCGCGCCGGTGCCAGCTTCGTTCGAGAACGCCGGAGCAGGCTACGCTATCGCACTCCGGAAACGCCTCGAAACTCTCGAAAACTGGATGCTTCGTGAGCAAGTGATCGATTTGGAAAAAATCCGCGAGGCAGCGTTAGATCGCATGCGACAAAGAATCCAGACTCGCCTGCCTCTCGCAGAAATGAAGAGCCTGACCGCAACAGAAGTGGAAAAGCGATTCATCAAAGCGTGTGAGCTCCGTGATCTTCCTACCACGCTCGGACTGCTAGGCGGGCTTTCCACCGACCTACCTGACGATTGGGCCGCCCGCCTGAAAGCCGCCGATGCCGCAATTCCGGCAGGCTCACCCGCGAAGCAACCATGGAATTTGATGACCTCGCCAGATGTATTGAGGGTCGTCGTGAATCACGAAGAAGATAAAAACAGAGGCCTTTTTTCGATCGCATGCTTGGATCCAGCGTCTAACGACACCCGCTCTTCTTTGCCCCGCATGGAAATCGTTCATTTCGAGCTTTCGAAAAGTGATAACGGACTTTGGCAGATCGACCCACCCGACACATTTTTGCAAGACACCGCAGAAGAATCCGATGAAGACCTCGATGCCGATCTCCTGAATGAGTTTTCTGCTAGATTACGAGTCATGCACCCTGCCACCCCGCAGATGGATGCCGGAGCGATCTATCAGTCGTTTCTCGCCAGCCTCAAAGCAAAAAATCTTCCCTCACTTCTTCAGCTCACTCAATTAGATGCTGAGCAAGAAGGCGCATTGAAAGCGATTGCGTTAGCAGCTCAAACTTGGTGGGCTTTTCATACTCCCTCCACCGTGCGTTATGCGATGCCTCTCGCGTTCGAAGAAGACGAAACTTCCGCCATCGGCTTGGTCAATTTTTTCTCGCCACAAGATCCTGAAAAATCTGATTTCCGAACGCTCTACTTTGAGAAATCCAAAGACGGCTGGCTTTGGACGCCAGAGCCCACTCCTGCTAGCCGGGTGAAATTCAAGGAGCAAATCACGGCAGACACCAAACGCTGGTCCAACAAGTGGCAGGAACGACTGCTAACCGAAAGTTTCGCTTTGAAGGATATTGTCGAGCAATCACCCCCCACCAAAGAAGACGCACAAAAAGTCGTGGAAGCATGGTTGATCGCCACGCGAGCGGGTGACGTTAAATGCGCGCTCCAACTCACCGCCCGGCTCAACGACCCGGATGGAGGAGCGATAGTGCTAAGGAATCTTGGGCATGAAATCATCAGCACACGCCGCAGTACTAACACCTCGGACTTCCGTGGAATCTATCAGGGAAAAATTTGGACAGCGGTCGGGTTAAAAATCGATCAAGGGGGAAAAACTTCCTTCCCACTCTATCCGATCCTCCAAACCCCTCAAGGCCCGCGAGTCCTGATAGAAGTCGATTTGTTTGCCTCACGAGGTCGTGAATTCCTCAATAAAACCGCGCTGGAACGCCTTCGGAAATCCGCGAATCCCGCCGCTGCGGACGATTTGCTCCATTTGTTTGACGAATTTGAAAAAGAGATTGAGAGTCTAAAGAAACGTTAAACTTTCAGTCGTGGTGCCGCTCAGCCAATCAAAAGCATTAAAATTTCGATTAAATCACCGAAATCGCCGCTTCTGAGATCAAATTTTAAAAATACACATTGCGCATACTGAACATCTAGAGTTCCGTGATGTTTAGCCAAGCTAAATTTGTGTCTAGGGTTTTCCACCAACAATTTACGAGTCCGATGAAGGTCCGCCGTCCATCAGGCCAGAGGGTGCTTTCCGGGATGACTCTGCTTGAGTTAACCGTGGTCATTTTGGTCTTACTCCTGCTCACCACCGTTTTATTTTTCGGAGCGACGGGTTGGAAGCGTGGTACTGATAGAGCGGTATGCATTATGAATCTCCAAAACGTCCAGAAGTCTGTCCGAGGCTACGCTAATCTTAACGGATACGCTCCAGGGACGATTGTGCCCAACCTGAAAACCCAAGTGATCGGGTTGGGGCGCTTTCTCGGCGCCACTCCGATTTGCCCGGGCCAGGGCATTTACCTTTTTGGTAACCCATCAGGGACCGATATGGTTCCGCCGATAGGAGAACTGTACATGAAATGCTCACTCTCGGCCATCGAACAACACGAACCGGCCGATCACGATGGATGGTAGGCACCCGCAGCGCGGACATACCGCGATCATGTGGGTTGCAAATTCTTCGAATCCGCGTTTTAGTTAGCACATCACTTTTTCGTGCCCCCTTCCGTTGCTCTGAGGCCTCGGACCGTGGGGCTCCCCCCAGCATAGTATGTGTGTAGCTGCCCCGGTCGCCCCCCAGTGATCGGGGCAGTGGGAAGGAAACCACGATCGCGGTGATTTTACTTTTCCCAGATCAAGTGAATTTCTGTGGCCTTCAATTCCCGCCATTCACCTTTTGGAAGATCGGGGCAGGCAAAATTTCCGATGGCTCGCCGAATTAAGCGCAACGTCGGGAACCCCACCGCTGCCGTCATCCGCCTTACTTGGCGGTTTTTCCCTTCCGTTAGTTGAAGCTCTAACCACGATGTTGGAATCGCTTTTCGAAAGCGCACCGGCGGATCACGCGGTGCCACGTCGGGCGCGGCATCGAGAAGCCGCGCACCGCAGGGAAGCGTGCGGTGGCCTTGGATTGTTAGGCCGCCTTTTGCAAGCCGCTCAATTGCTAATTGCGTCGGAAGCCCCTCTACTTGCACGAGGTAAGTTCTCGGGTGCGCCGTTTTTGGATCTAGCAGCCGATTATTAAAACCTGCTTCGTCGCTCAATAGGATCAAACCTTCAGAATCCATATCTAATCGCCCGACCGGATAGACTCCCGCCGGAAATCCGAATTCCGCGAAAGTCCGCTGCCCCGGCTGATCCTGCGTGAACTGGCAGAGAACACCATACGGCTTGTGGAAAGCAATTACCATGTGCGGATTTTTACCACGGCACGCCTATTTTCTGAAAATGAAAAACACCGCACCCGCAAGGCAGACGGCGGCACCCGCGTAGTTCCAGCTGATTTTCTCCTTCATGAAAAACACCGCGAACGGCAGAAAGACAGTTAGAGTAATTACCTCCTGCATGATCTTGAGCTGCGGCAACGTGAACGCCGTGGAGCCGATCCGGTTCGCCGGGACCTGTAACATATACTCGAAAAACGCGATGCCCCATGAGATCAGGGCGGCGACAAACCAAGTTTTATCCTTCAGGTCCTTTAAGTGCGCATACCAAGCAAAGGTCATGAAGACATTTGAAAGCGCGAGCAAGACAACCGTTTTGATACCCACCATTCTAATGAGTTAACGCGTCATTTCGGGGCGGGCAAGCCGATTTCCACGCGCGCCCACGAACCAATTACAACTCCGGTAGTTGAAATGCTTTTCTCTCCCACTTGCAACGGAATGGAGGAGCCGACTCATTCATTTTCCAGCCATTGGCATTTGCGAAATCAATCGCCGCTGTGACCATGTCGTAACTGACGATCCGTGGCAGCTCGGCAATGACGTTCTGCCCATTCACCGGTGCGCTCGCTTCAATCACCAGCTCATTGACGCCGCGACGATTTTGCATGATCCAGCGATATTGCACGTCACGGTGATTGATGGTCTTGTAACCCTTTTGTGGAGGCGGCATTTCGAATGTTTCAGGGATGGAGCTTGGAGAGGCACACTTATCGCTCAAATGGGGAGGAATGAGAATGTTTTTCCGTATTTTTCAAAATCACCGGATTATCGCACGATCCTTGCACCGGGGCCCGCCATCTGCTCATCTCACAGGGATGGGAAAACTCACCACACACATTCTCGACACCGCATCTGGAGAACCGGCGGAAAATGTCCGCATCCGTCTCTTTCACGCTGGCCAAATGCTCATCGATACGCGCACGAATGCCGACGGCCGCTGCGATTCGCCACTCCTGCTCGCTGCTAGCCCCGGCGAGTATGAAATCGTATTTTCCATGGGCGATTACTTCCGGACGCGCGGTATCGCCTCGACTTTTCTCAATGATATTCCGATTCGCTTCCTCGTGGAGGACGGGCGAAACTACCATGTGCCAATCGCTTGCTCGCCCTACTCTTACTCGACCTATCGGGGCAGCTAAATCCGAAATCTATCATAATGCCTTCACCTCTCCAAAATGCCGTTGCCCGCCTCGACCAACTCGGACTTGTTTCGGACTCCCCTTCCTATCTCGTTCGTAGCTTCCTCTCGCCCGCGAACCGTCAGGCAGCCGAACAGATTCTCGAGTGGATGGCATCGCTTGGCATGGAGATTTCCCACACTGCCGATGGCACCGTCCGAGGAATTCTAGCAGGATCAAATCCGACTGCTCCTCCTCTGCTGCTAGGATCCCACATCGACACCGTCATTGATGCCGGAAAATTTGATGGGCCACTCGGCATCATCACCGCACTTGCTGCTCTGGAAACTCTCCAACAGGAAAATACGACCCTTCCCTTCCCTGTTCATATTCTCGCATTCTCCGACGAGGAAGGCACCCGTTTTCAAACAACCTACCTCGGAAGCCGAGGGGTCATCGGAGCACTCGATTCCGCCACGCTTGCCACTCGGGACGCGGGTGGCAATACCGTCGCAGCAGCCATCGAAGATCAAGGATGGTATGAGGAATCCACCTCCATCCGCTATACCAAAGGTGAATGCCGGGGCTATCTTGAAGTCCACATCGAACAAGGCCGCGTGCTCGAAGCCGCTGGCGAGGCCGCCTGCGTCGTTTCCGCCATCGCCGGGCAGTCTCGCCTAACAGTCACGCTTACCGGACGCGCCGATCATGCGGGGACTACGCCCATGCCTCTCCGCCGCGATGCGTTAGCAGGTGCCGCCGAGTGCATTCTCGCAGGTGAAACCCTCGCAAAGTCCAAGCCGCCCCTCGTCATCACCGTGGGAAAAATCCAAATTCATCCCGGTGCGTCTAACTCGGTTCCCCAGAGCGCCACATTCACCATCGACCTCCGCCACCCCGAAGACGTCGCCCGCGAACAAGATCTCGACGATCTTCACCAAACCTGCCTCCACATCGCTGAAAAACGCTCACTGGCACTCGATTGGCAGCCCATCCAAGACAACCCCTCCACCCGCTGCGATCCCGCTCTAACTGCCTCGCTGCTTGCATCACTAACATCTATCACTGGGTCGCAGCGCACCCTCGCCAGCGGCGCGGGACATGATGGAGTGATTCTATCAAAAATTTGCCCCATCGCGATGCTCTTCATCCGTTGCCGTGATGGCCTTAGCCACCACCCGGACGAATACGCCACGCCCGAAGACATCAACACCGGCATTCAAATTCTAACTCATTTTCTGAAATCTCTTATTCCTGCGGATATGTCGAAGTGATTGCTTCCCAATTGCTGCGCAGACAAAACATCGTAATTCTGGTGATTATAATTACCCCCAACCTCGCAACCCGGCCCGCCATCTGCTATTTTTAGCCGATGGGATATCTCATCAAATCCACTGCTCCATGAGCGACCACGACCTCATTGTTCACACCAGCCGTGGTTCGCTTGCGATTCGCGATGGCATCATCACCGACGTAGAACCTAACATTCTAGGTTCCGCTCATGCGGAAATCGACGTCGGCGAAGCTACAATCCTGCCCGGCTGGATCGATGCCCATGTCCATTTTAACGAACCTGGCCGGGGGGATTGGGAAGGACTTTCCACCGGCTCTCGCGCCCTCGCTGCGGGTGGTGGCACTACATTTTTCGACATGCCGCTGAACTCTAGCCCGCCCGTCATCACTCGCGCCGCCTTCGAAAAAAAGCGCCGCATTGCTGAACAGAAATCTTGTCTCGATTTCGCGCTCTGGGGAGGTCTAACACCTGATTCACTCGATCATCTGGAAGCCATGGCAGATGCCGGAGCTATCGGTTTCAAAGCCTTCATGTGCCCATCCGGTCTCGCTGAATTTCAAGACGCGAATCCGTCCACGCTCCGCAAAGGAATGGAAATCGCCGCCCGCATCGGACTTCCCGTTGCCGTACATGCAGAAGATCCGTTAGTCATTCGAAATCATCAGTTAGCCCATCCGCCTGCCTCCACCGACATGCGCGCGTGGCTCGATTCACGCCCCATTGAAGGCGAACTTTCCGCCATACGTATCGCCCTCGATTTGGCGGGTGAAACCGGATGCGATCTTCACATCGTCCACGTCACTTGTCCTGAGGGAATCGATCTCGTTACGGCAGCCAAAAAAAGGGGAGTCCGCGTGACTGTCGAAACCTGCCCGCACTATTTACTGCTAGATGATGAGAGGGCCATCGCCATCGGCCCTGCTGCTAAATGTGCACCGCCAATTCGCTCCCTCGAAAAAGTCGACGCTTTGTGGCAAAAACTTCTCACGGGAGAAATTGACACCCTCGGCTCGGACCACTCACCTGCTCCACCCGCACTCAAACAAGGGACCGATATCTTCGCGATCTGGGGAGGCATCGCCGGAATCCAACACGCACTTCCGCTATTGCTTAGCCAAGATCAGGGCTACATTCCCCAGTTTTCTTCAAATGTCGCGCGCCGTTTCAATCTCCCACAAAAAGGTTCACTCAGCCCCGGCTATGATGCGGATTTTATCATCCTCGAAAATAAACCCTTCACCATCACCACGGATCAACTTCTCACCCGCCACCCGATTTCACCTTACCTCGGAATGACCTCTGCTTATACCATCGTGGGCACCTGGCTGCGCGGGCAGAAAGTCACTCCAGAAACCCACGGCAAATTCCTCAGGCCTCAGTAACGCTAACATTCGTTAGATATTAAAACGATCAATTTCAATTTTTCTCTAACCAACCTACTATCTTTCAAAAAACCATGTCTCTCTTCGGCCACACCCGCACCGTCGTTTCCAAACGCCACGCCCTCATCGCACCCGACGGGCATGTCCCCTCGGCTTTCCCCGGCTGGGAAAACGCCACGGGCTTCGTTATGATTTCACCGGCGATGGGTGCTAATCTATCACAAATACTGATCACGTTCACCGCCTCAGGAAGCGCCCCCTTCCCTGCGGACAAACACGAACACGCGTTGTATGTAGAGGCGGGACAATGCAATATCGAGTTAGCTGGCGAAATGATCCCCCTTGCCACCACCGGCTTCATCTTCGTGCCACCAAACACAGCGTTCAGGATTCATGGAAATGAAGCCACACGCATCACCATATTTCGTAAAATCTTCGAAGCAGTCCCAGGTCTGGAATTCCCGCCCCTCGTCAGCGGGCTAGCCTCTAACATTACGGGTGAGCCTTTTCTTGGCAATCCCCGCGCGATACTTCAAACATTACTCCCCATCGATCCCCGCTACGATCTCGCGATCAACATTTTCACCTATCAACCAGGTGCCACCCTGCCATTTGTGGAAACGCATATCATGGAACACGGACTACTCATGCTTTCTGGCCAAGGCATCTATCGCTTAGAGGAGTCTCACTACCCCGTGACAGCCGGCGATGTCATCTGGATGGCCCCCTATTGCCCGCAGTGGTTCGTCGCTGTGGGGGATGAACCTGCCAGCTACCTTTACTACAAAGATGTCCACAGACTTCCCTAACATCATCGTCATCAACGGCACCGCCGTGGACGTTTCATGCGTTCCGATTCACGAAAGCATCCTAGACTTCCTGCGCTCTAGCGGACTCACTGGCTCCAAAATCGGCTGTAATGAAGGCGACTGCGGGGCCTGCACGCTTTTGTTGATAGAAAAAAACCAATCTCCCCGCGCGATCAACGGTTGCTTGGCGCTGGTAGCGTCTCTGGTCGGCAAAGAAATCATCACTGCGGAAGGGCTCTATCAAAACGAGACCCTGCATCCGGTCCAGAAGGCCATGATCGATTGTAATGGCTCGCAATGCGGCTACTGCACACCAGGTTTCGTCTGTTCCATGGCTGAGGCCTATCACGCAAAAACAACGCCGAATCGTAAATCAATCGCCGACCAACTCTGCGGAAATCTTTGTCGCTGCACTGGCTATCGCCCGATCCGTGAAGCCATGCTCCAATCGTTAGAAGCGCCTTCCGTTTGCCTGCCGCTCGCATCCGATGTTCCATCCGCCCCCGCTATTTCTAGCAATTCTAACAGTATTTGGTATCGGCCCTCCTCTGTCGAGGAAGCACTTTCTATCAAATCCAAACATCCCGACGCAGAATTTATTGCCGGTGCCACAGAACTCGCGGTGCTGATGAATAAACGCCACACCCGTTACGCGTCGCTCATCTCATTGGATCAAGTCGAGTCTCTTCACTTCATTTCAAAAACCGCCAGCCATTGGCATATTGGCGCGGCAGCTCCGCTAACCGAAGTTGAGGACAGACTCGCGGGCACTTACCCTGCGCTCGATCAAATGCTGCGGCACTTCGCCTCACGCCAGATCCGTCATCGCGCCACCATGGGCGGGAACCTCGTCACCGCATCACCCATCGGCGATACCCCACCGGTGCTTCTCGCGCTTGATGCTTCGGTCGTACTTACCTCGCTTACGGGTGAGCGGACCGTGTCACTATCTGATTTTTTCACAGGCTATCGCCAGACAGTTCTGCGTGATGACGAGATTATGACAGCCATAATGCTACCCATTGATCTGCCCGGTCGCTGTGAATTTTTCAAAGTCTCGAAACGCCGGGAAATGGATATCTCGACAGTTTCTGCTGCATTCCGAATCGTCACCGATCCTGCGGGAATGATCACTGAGGCCCGCTTGGCTTATGGCGGAGTCGCAGCCACTCCTGCGCGTGCCATCAAGACCGAGGCTGCGCTGATTGGTAGGTCGCTGGCAACCACCGATGAAATTCTATCGCTGCTAGAGTCTGAATTTGACCCACTAACAGATCTCCGGGGAACGGCGGAATATCGTCGTTCTCTGATTCGAGATTTGTTCAGAAAATTCATCGCCAGGGACACGCCGCACGTCATCCCAGACTTCGGCGACTCCCATTTCCCTAACCATTCGGCAAATGAAATGCCACATGAAAGCGCAATTGGCCACGTCACCGGGCGCGCGCTTTACGTCCATGACACCGCCCTCCGGCGCAGTGCACTCACCGTTTGGCCAGTTCGATCGACTCATGCTCGAGCGACTTTGCGAAGCATCGATATTTCAAAGGCTCTCCCTGTCATCGGCGTCCACACGATTCTAACCGCATCTGACATTCCCGGAATCAACAACACCGGACCCGCTTGCCATGACGAACCGCTTTTTGCTAACGAAGAAATCCTATTCCACGGTCAGCTTATTGCCGCTGTCGTCGGCGACTCCCTCGAAGCTTGCCGCATCGCAGCTGGATTGATTGAAATCGAATACGCTTCTCTCGCCCCGATCTTGAGCATCGATCAAGCCATCGCACAAAACTCCTTCCACACAGAGTCTCACTTTTTAACACGAGGCGAGATCGAAACGGGACTAACCGAATGCACCCATTTCATCGAAGGAGAATTCCACATCGGCGGGCAGGATCATTTCTATCTTGAAACCCAAGCCGCTTGGGCCGAGCCCGATGGTGAAGGCGGCGTGCATGTTTCCAGCTCCACCCAGCACCCGTCGGAAGTGCAGACCATCGTCGCGGAAATCCTCGGACTCCACAAACACCGCGTGGTCGTCGAGGCTCCACGCATGGGCGGCGGCTTTGGAGGAAAGGAAACCCAGGGAAATGCGTGGGCCGCGATTTGTGCGCTCGCCGCGCTCAAAACTGGGCGCACTGTCGGTGTTCAGTTAGACCGGGATCACGACATCGAGTCCACCGGCAAACGCCATCCGTTCCTTGCAAAATACAAGGTCGGCTATCACCCGAATGGCAGACTCCACGCAGCAGACATTCAGCTTTATTCCGATGGTGGGTGGTCGTTAGATCTATCACTTCCTGTCACGGATCGCGCGCTTTTCCATCTCGATAACGCCTATCACATCCCACATGTTCGCTTCCGTGGCCAAGTGACGAAAACTAACGTCACGTCCCACACTGCATTTCGTGGATTTGGCGGGCCACAAGGAATGCTGGTGATCGAGGAAATTTTGGCTCGGATCGCGATCCAACTCGACTTGCCGCCTGAAGAGGTCCGCCATCTCAATTTCTATCAGGGTAGCGGCGATACAAACACAACGCATTATGGCGAGGAAATCGCGGGCAATCGGCTCGCCAGGATCTGGGAGGAATTACTAGAATCCTCGGAATTCGCCACCCGCCGCGGAGCGATTGATTCCTGGAACATGAGTCACCCGAACCGCAAGCGCGGGCTCGCCATCACCCCAGTAAAATTCGGCATTAGTTTCACACTTAAACATTACAACCAAGCGGGTGCGCTCGTGCTCATCTATGCCGATGGCTCAGTCCAAGTGAACCACGGTGGAACCGAAATGGGGCAAGGACTTCACACAAAGATTCTCGGCATTACCATGCGCGAGCTCGGGCTACCCGCGGCAGGCATTCGGCTGATGCATACCCGCACCGACAAAGTGCCTAACACTTCCGCGACCGCTGCCAGTTCCGGTTCGGATCTGAATGGCATGGCCGTGGCTGATGCCTGCCGACAACTCCGCGAGCGACTGATTCCCCTAGCAGCTGAATTGCTCCACTGCCCTGAGTCTGAGGTCCGCTTTGCCGACTCACAGGTGCATGGCGGTTCCGGACAGTCGGTTCCTTTTAAATCACTCACAAATACCG
This sequence comes from Akkermansiaceae bacterium, assembly GCA_025363295.1. Taxonomy (GTDB): domain Bacteria; phylum Verrucomicrobiota; class Verrucomicrobiia; order Verrucomicrobiales; family Akkermansiaceae; genus Luteolibacter. The sequence continues at coordinate 30,561 of JANYEC010000026.1, read as the reverse complement.
CTTATACCCGTCGGATCCAACTTTCCGCTGCGGGTTTCTACGCCACGCCCGATCTCGAATGGGATTGGTCGGTTGGTAAGGGTAGACCTTTCCATTACTTCGCGTTCGGTGCTGCAGTGAGCGAAGTTGAGATTGATGGATTCACGGGCATGAATCACGTGAGAAGAGTCGATATACTTCATGATGTCGGAGATTCCCTTAACCCAGCGATCGACCGCGGGCAGATCGAAGGGGGTTTCGTGCAGGGCATGGGCTGGCTCACGTCGGAGGAATTAAAATGGAATCCCGCGGGCAGACTACTCACCCACAGCGCCAGCACCTACGCCATCCCGGCCTTCAGCGATGCGCCGCAGGACTTCCGAGTTTCACTTCTGAACGACGCCACGCAGCCCGACACCATTCACGGCAGCAAAGCGGTTGGAGAGCCACCACTGATGCTAGCCATCTCAGTTCGAGAAGCGCTTCGAGATGCTGTCCGAGCGTTTGAATCGGCTGGAGATTTCCTGCTCCCCTCTCCATGCACCGGAGAGGCACTGAAACGAGTTATTGGTTAGTCTAATAGAAGTTCGGGGCAATACCTAAATTCATTCCGATCGACTCCACCACATCAATTTCTCATGTAGTTTGCCTACAGCCGAACCGCGAGCCGTGTCTGGCGCGCAAGCGGAAACTCTTGGGAAACCACCGCATGTGAACGGCGGTGGATGCCGACTAACATCCCAACGGCTACAAGACTAAACACCATGCTGGTACCGCCGAAACTCACAAATGGGAGAGGAAGTCCGTCGTTAGGAAGAAGCGCCGTCGTCACGGCGATATTCTGGACCGCTGGCACTACTATCACGCAAGTCAGCCCAAGAGCAACGCAGCGGTTGAAAACATTGTTCGCTTGAAGAGCGATGCCACAGCCGCAAACAGCGATCAACACGTAGCATAGAACCACCCCCAACGTGAATGGCAGCCCGAGCTCTTCACCAATCACCGGAAAAATAAAGTCGATATGAGCAAAAGTGAGCGTCCCAAATTTTTCAACCCCATTGCCCAAGCCAACGCCCCATGGCCCGCCATTGCCTAGCGCGAGTAGCGCACGCCATTGTTGCATCCCTCGATCTAACTGGTTGACCGGATTATCCAAATCCAGCCAAGCCTGAATCCGGGCCCAACGGTTCTCATTGTGGCGTAGATAGTATCCCGCCGCCCCAGCGACCGAGAGCACCGTAGGCCCCATATACAGCAACCGGGTTCCCACACAGAATAGCATCGCACCGACCGAAACTGATATAGAAAGCGCGGAGCCGACATCCGTCTCACCCGCGATCAACAAAATAGGAATGCCGGCAATGATACCCGGTATGACGAAACCTCGCCAAAAAGTGAGGACCTCCGTCTGCCACCGGGCGAACCACGCAGCTAGGCAGATTACAATGATCATTCTGGAAAGCTCCGAGGGCTGGAACTGACCAATCCCAGGCGCTTGGATCCACCTGCGCGACCCCAAACTGGCAACGCCAATGCCCGGGATATAACAAAGAACTAACAACCCACAGGTCCCCAGAAACAATAATGGTGCCAATTTTCGTAGTTTTTCCAAAGGAAACCGCGCGACGATCACCGCCCCTATCAAACCCACCACCACCATTGCAGCCTGCCGGGTGATGAAATGATAGGGATCCTCGACGCCTTTCACCCAAGCACTAGTGCTCGCGATCATAGTTAGCCCGACAGCGACCAAAAAGGCAACGGCAGCACAGAGAATGGTGGAGCAATGACGCGTCATAGCTAATGAGAGTTTACTTTGGAATCGACAAACTCATGCCAGGTTTGATCTTGCGGGCATCGCTAATTCCGTTAGCACGCATCAACTGGTCCTGACCCACTTTGAAACGATTGGCGATCCTCCAAACGCTATCACCTTGCTGAACTAGGTAGGTTTTTCCAGAAGCGCTAACAGGCACAGAGTTGTTGCTGATAGATGTTGGGGAATGGGTCGCAAGTGAAACTTTCGGAGCCTCAGCATGGGATGGAGTGGAACCTTTTGGGACGAGCACAATCGGATGGATGTTAGGACGAACCAGTTGTGCGCGCGGAGCGTCTTTCACATCTACCTCTACCAGTCCCTGGTCACGGACGACAGGAGTGTTATTCCGGATCGCGGTAACTTCAGGAGACTCCACGGCCACAATCCGTTTAGGTGGCACTCTGAGAATCAATCCCGGCCCGATATCAACATGCTTGTTGACCAAACGGAGATCCCCCTCGTCCACACCCTCCGCCTCGGCGATACGTGAATAATTATCTCCAGCCCTAACAATATATGGTTTTTCACCCGAAGCCAAACGCGGGAGATCGGCACGGGCGACTGATGGAGCCACCACAGTAAGCGATTTGGCTTTTTCAGGTGCTTTCACTCCAGTGAGTTCACTCGGGCGACCATCAAGGAATTGCTTATGAACGAAAATCAAGCCGATCGCAACGATGTGGAATAAAAAGATGATCGTCAGGGCACGTGATATTTTCGAGCCACTGTCCTCAACTTCCATATCAGCGGTCGCCGTGGCAGCGACACGTTGTTTCCGGGTGACAGCACTCAGGCGTTTGAAGATCCCTTTTGGAGCGGGGCGGCGTTTGACTGGCAGGGTGTTAGATTTCATAATGGTTAGCGAAGTTGGTGAACGAGATCACGGAACGTATTTCCGCGCTGCTCGTAACCGGTGAACTGATCGAACGACGAGGTTCCCGGAGATAAAAGAATCGTGGATCCGCGCGGCGCGAGACTGCGGGCGACAGCGACGGCATCACTGAGTGAAGACACGGATTCACACGACACGGCAGATGAAAAAAGATCTGCCAATGGTCGGGCGATCTGGCCAAAGGTAACCGCCGCAAGTGCCTTCTCACGTAATAGGGGAACTACCGACGAGTAATCGAGACCTTTTTCCTTCCCTCCTGCTATCAAAACCACTGGGCGGGTTTGCGAGCGCAGCGCACTTTCTAACGCGTGGAGGTTAGTGGCTTTGGAATCATTCAGATATTCGACTCCATCCAATGTCCGTATCAGCTCACACCGATGCGGTGGCGGCGCATATCCGTGCAATGCCTCGCGCATGGCAGTGGAGGAAACTCCAAGCGCCTCGCAGGCCGCCATCGCCGCCATTGTGTTCTCGGCATTGTGAAGTCCCCGCAAACTAGTGTCCTGATCCAGGTCGAGCCAGATTTCACCGTTGTGAATAATCACCTTCCCTTCGGAAAACCAGTTAGCGGTGTCATCGGTGGTTGAAAACGTGACCACCTGCGCTGTAAGCGCGGGAAGTTGCTCACCGGTGCGAACTACCGCAGTATCTTCCGCAGTTTGATTTTCGAAGATTTTGAGCTTGGCCGCCCGATAGGCTTCCACCGTAGGATAGCGGTCCATATGATCCGGTGCGAAATTCAACCAGACCGTCACCACCGGATGTAAGGTGCGGATGGTTTCCAATTGAAATGAACTCAGCTCTAACGAGACAACCGCGGGTGGATTATTCTGCAAAACTACCTCAGCAAAAGGGACACCATAGTTACCACATGCAGTGCCACCTAACAAGGCGTGCGACAAGATACGCTCGACCAATTCCGTCGTCGTCGTCTTACCGTTCGTTCCGGTAATACCCACGATCTTTCCCTGATAGAATCGCGCTGCCAGCTCAACTTCGCCGATGACTTCGCCGGTCTTCTCAGCGAATGCCGCGACGTAAGGGCCGTAAGTATCAATCCCAGGACTAACAACGAGAATGTCCGACAAAATCTTGGCTCCCTGCTCTGCCGTCGCATCCGGATGAATCACCACACCCTCGGGCATTCCCAAAAAGGCATCGGTCCCGGCGGTATCCCAGATGGAAACCCTCGCCCCCTCTCGCAGGGCCAGCATCGCCGCTGCGCGACCGCTGCGGCCCGCTCCAAGAATGGCGATATGTTTTCCTGTAAGAGTCATCGAGTTAGGCAATCTTAAGAAGCGCTAGACCAAAAAGGGCGAGCATGATTGAAATGATCCAGAAACGGATGATTACTTGGTTTTCATGCCAACCAAGAAGCTCGAAATGATGATGGATCGGCGACATTTTAAAAATCCGCTTTTTCCGCAATTTGAAGCTACCGACCTGCAATATAACAGACATCGCCTCCATCACAAACACCCCGCCGATGATGATGAGCAGCAGTTCCTGCTTCGTGCAAATGGCCGCAGTGCCGAGCGCACCGCCGATTGCTAGAGAGCCCGTATCTCCCATGAATACTTTCGCAGGATGGCAGTTGAACCAGAGGAATCCGAATCCCGCGCCCACCAATGCCATTAGAAAAACTGCTAGCTCTCCGATGTAGCGGTTGTGAGGAATGACAAGATACTCCGTGGCCATGTAAAAATGCCCGGCAAGATAAGCGAGAAAAGCGTAGGACAATGCCACGCTGATTGTGGTGCCAGTTGCTAGACCATCTAATCCATCCGTTAAATTCACCGCATTCGAGCATCCCACAATCACAAGTGCGAAAAATGGAATGATCAACAAATGAAGATTCACGAGAGGAAATTTGAAAAGCGGAAAACAGATCGCTCCGATATCAATGGATTTGTCTCCGAGTCGATATCCCGCAAGACCGTCCGCAACTTGCTTCGCAGATGCACCAAACCCAGAAATCTCAGTTTTAAAATATATAAAACTCGCGGCCACCAAGGCAATAAAGATCTGCCATCCCATCTTTTTTCGACTGCTAATGCCATCGGATTTTTTCTCCTTTACCTTTTTATAGTCATCACAGAATCCTAACAATCCACATGCAGCCATGGTGCAGGCACAAACAGCGATGAAGGGATTGAGCGGGCGAGCGCAAATCAATGTGGACACGATCACAGCACCAATGATTAAGGCTCCACCCATCGTCGGCGTTCCGATTTTCCCTCCATGCAATTCTGCCAGCTTATGAACCTCTTCCGCTGTGCGAATCGGCTGACCCACCTTAAGCGAGATGAGCTTGCGGATCACGCGGGGTCCGACCATCACCGAAACAATAAAAGCTAACAATCCCGCACTTGCCGCACGAAAAGTGACATATTGAAAAAGGTTTAAAAACGACCAAGTATGCGCCCAGCCGGAATGCCCTGCAAGCTGTTCTGCTTGAAAGGCAGTATACCAAAAATCATAGATTGCGGGGAGCATTAGTTTCGAGGGAATGCGGCGTGCATGACGAGTTCAACAGTGGCGGAGCGACTGCCCTTGAAAAGCACCACGTCACCAGGTTTCACCTCGCGCGTCAGCCATTTCGCAGCTTGATCGAGGTTCGGAAAATAAGGAGCGTTGTTTGCTCCTTCTGCGATGCCTTCAGCACCCTCACCCACCGCAATAACGGTTAGATCACGTTCGGCAGCCAGCTCCCCAGTACGAAGATGCGCGGCTGGCGCGTGAGTTCCAAGCTCACCCATGCGGCCGAGAACGATGATCCGGCGCGCGCCATGGTTCACAGGAGTATCTGCTAGGGTTTCGATGGCCGCAGCCACCGACTCGGGGTTCGCGTTGTAAGTATCATCAATGACGGTGGTTCCCTCGTAATCATACCGCTTGAGTCTTCCCCCTGTTAGCGTTGCACCGGAAAGTCCATCCGCGATTTGCGCAGGTGAAACTCCGAGTTTCCAACCCACGCCCGCCGCTAACAGAGCATTTGTCACCATGTGTCGTCCGGGCACCGCCAATGAAACCTCCACTTTCTCCGCGCCCTCGATGACGAGCGTGAATCGCGTGCCCTCCGCTTCGAAGCGAAGATCCTCGGCGCGAACAAGGCCTCGACCATTACCCACAGCGATCATCGTCGCGCGCGTCCGTTGGCGGAAATATTCGTAAAAATCACAGATCGCAGGAAGAAACAAAATCCCATCAGCCGGAAGTGCCCGGACTAACATCCCTTTCTCTTTCGCGATCGCCTCGCGCGTACCAAGGAACTCAATGTGCGCGGTTCCGACATTGGTAATCACTCCATATCTCGGTTTTGCGATTTCACACAATGGCGCGATTTCGCCCGAATGGTTCATTCCCATCTCCCAAACGGCGGCCGTATGCTCTTCCGTTGTTGCAAGAATCGTTAGCGGAACTCCGATATGATTGTTCAAATTCCCGCGTGTGGCGGAGACCTTGAACCGCTGGCCAAGCACCGCAGCCGTGAAATCCTTTGTGCTGGTTTTCCCGTTAGATCCAGTAATTCCAACTACAGGAATATCCAGTTGCTTCCGCCACCAATGGGCAAGCCGTTGCAAAGCTAACAAAGTGTCAGTCACCTCGATGACCGCTGCACTGGCAGGCACGTCACCCGACCACCGATGAACGATGACCACCGCCGCACCACCCGCGAGTGCTTGAGACGCGAACGCATCCCCATCGAAATTCTCACCTCGCAGGGCGAAAAATGCGCAGTTCTGAGGGAGAGTTCGTGTATCCGTAGAAACACCGCCGCACACAAGCACATCGGGATTTCCTGCTACGAGAGGAACGCCGAGGATAGCCGCAATTTGCTGGGCGGAAAGTGGTTTCATCGTATGTCTGATATGGCTTGGGCGCGATCTCGCAGTGCCTTACTCGCGTGTTTACGATCATCGAAGTCGATGGTTTCTTCGGCAAACTGCTGGGTCGCTTCGTGGCCTTTGCCGGCGATTAGAATGATATCGCCTGAGAGCGAGCCTTGGACTGCTAGAGCGATTGCCTCAGCTCGGTCGGGAATGCAGCGGTATTGCTTGTTGCCGATTCCAGCCTCGATCTCGCGGATGATTGCCAGTGGATCTTCCGAGCGTGGATTGTCGGAAGTGATCACACATGCATCACTATGACGGGCGGCAGCCGCAGCCATCAGCGGGCGTTTAGTTTTATCGCGATCCCCGCCGCAACCGAAGACCGTAATCAAACGGCGCGGGCTAAGTTCACGCAGAGTGCGGCAGGCATTTTCAAGAGCATCCGGTGTATGGGCATAGTCCACAAAAACGGTAGCACCACCGGCATTGCCGATATTCTCCATCCGTCCTGGTACTTGCGGAGCATCGACCAGGGCGGCCACCGCATCGCGTGGGCGGATGCCGCATGCACTCGCAGCGGAGATGGCAGCTAGCAGATTGTAAACATTGAAACGCCCGATCAACGGAGCGCGGACAAGATAGCTTTTGCCCTTTGCCGTCAGCTCAAATTCCATACCGCGCGCGTTTTGGCGGAAATTGTTAGCCCGAAAATCGCAATGCACGCCGAAGCCAAAACGAATGATGGGCAGCTTGTTGACAAGCGATCCTGCCAATTCGGCGCCGTAAGCATCATCAATGTTAATGACTGCCACCGGCTTTTTACCATGAGGATCTGCAGCGAGGGCATAGAACCAATCCGCCTTCACTTTAAAATAATTATCTAACGTGCCGTGGTAATCGAGGTGATCTTGCGTTAAGTTAGTAAAGACGCACGCATCGAAGCCAATCGCCGAGACGCGCTTCTGGTCGATTCCATGGGAAGACACCTCCATTGCAACACCTCGGCAACCATTGTCGCGCATACGGCTAAGCAAGCCTGAAAGCTCAATGGAACCGGGTGTGGTGTGTTTTGCCGTTTCCACCATTTCGCCATCGTCCACCAGAATCGTTCCTAACAAACCAGCGCGGTGCCACGTGGTTTTCATGATATGATGGAGCAGAAAAACCGTGGTCGTTTTACCATTCGTTCCCGTTACCCCGGCAACCTTGAGATCCTGCCAGGGATGACCTGCGAGCGTCGAAGCCAGCGTGGAAAGCGCCGAGCGGCTGTCCGGCACATGGAGCCATGTTGCTGGCGCAGTATAATCCGCCGGTTGCGCGGATTCTGCTAGTATCGCGGTCGCCCTGGCGGCGAGCGCGTCGTTTATAAAACGATGGCCATCAACCGAAGTTCCACGGATCGCGGCGAAAACCACGCCGGGTGTTACTTCACGGGAAGAGGCGGTGAGTGCGTGGATATCGGCATCCAACGATCCGGCGACCGTAACGCGTGAAAGACAGGAAACTAGGTCGCGAAGGATCATCGGTCAGCAGTTGCAAGCGCAGGTGTTATGGCTTCGGTCGGTTGTAAGTTCATGTAAGCTGCGACCCGAGTCGCAATTTTTCGATAGATAGGTGCAGCGATCGTTCCACCGTATCGGGTGACCTTGTGAGTATGAGGATCATCTACCACTACCAAACAAACGAACGCTGGATTTTGCGAAGGCATCATGCCGACGAAAGAAACAATATAACTTCCTTCGAAGTACCCGCCTTTGGGGTTATGCTTTTGAACGGTTCCGGTTTTGCCAGCACCCTTGAAACCAGGCACAGCAGCGAGAGTTGCAGTCCCACCCTTCTCAATAACCTTCTCCAAAGCAGTCCGCATCTGGCCTGCGGCCTTGGCGGAAATCACTCGGTTCACGACTTCTGGCGCATAACTTTCCACGACTGTCCCATCGTTAGCGACGAGCGATTTAATGATGTGGGGCTTCCTGAGCTGGCCGTCACTGGCAATCGCGGAATACGCACAGGTCAACTGCAGCGGAGTAACATTCGTGGCATAGCCAAAACAGGCGCGAGAGAAATCGACGGGGTTCCCGGTGTTCCTAGCAATTCCAGAGCTTTCGCCACTCAGCAGAATCCCCGTTTTCCGGCCAAACCCATATTTGTGGAGATAGTCGTAGAATCGCCCGCTTCCTAACTGCCTGCCGATTTTATAGGTGCCGATGTTATTGGAATGTTGAAGTACCCCCTCGAATGTGAGCTGACCGGCAGGGTGATCGTCCTTGAGCACGACATTCCCATCCTGATAGAATCCGTTCTGGCAATTGATAGAGGTAAATGGTGTCACCAATCCTTCATTGAGCGCACCGGATGTGGCGACAATTTTTATGGTCGAACCAGGCTCGTAAATCGCTTGAATGGCATAGTTATAACCGTTTTCAGCAATGTTCTCTTTATGGTTCAGATCAAACTGCGGCCGACTGGCCATGCCAAGAATCTCACCCGTATGCGGGTCCATCAGAATGGCGGCACCGCGCATCGATTCAAATTCGGCAAGTCCTGCGTCCAACTCCTCTTCAACGATGGACTGAATCCCCATGTCGATGGTGAGTTGCACGTTTAATCCCGAACGCGGAGGACGCAAGCTGGCTGAAGTCCCCGGAACCAGAAGGCCACGCGCATCCCGGAAATGTTCTCGGGAGCCGTCAGAACCTGCTAGAAAATCTTCCATGGAGGACTCGATCCCGAAACGCCCGAGAACCTTGGTGTGGGATTTCCCGTCGTCATCGGTTTCCTCTACCTCGCCAGTGAAGCCGATCAAGTGCGTCGCGAGGTTAGGTGCGGTGTACCAACGTTTGATCGAGTTTTCGAATTCAAACCCTTGAATCCAGTGACTATCAATTTCGTCGCGCAGGCGATCCGCAACGTCTTCTGGAAGATCTTTGGCAATTGGCACCCACTTGCCTTTGCTGTTTTCGATTTTATCACGTAGCTCCTCGCGTCGCATGCCGAGCGGACGAGATAAGATGCCAACAGAGTACGCCAGATGTTTTTGAACGATGACGTCCGCCTTTTCGCTCGCTAACAATTCACCACGGAGCGCGTTGATTCTGCGACGTTGTTTCGTTAGATTGAGCTTATCCCACCCTGGTTCGCTGCTTGCCTGCTCGTAGGCGAGTCCGTAAGCGGCGAGTTTAGCATCCATGAGGTGGTTCTTATCAATGAAGACCGTCGAAACAGGGATGCTTTTCGCCAGAGGCTCCTCGCGACGATCCACGATCATTCCGCGCAGCGCGGGTAATTTCTCAACCCGGTGAAACGCCTTCCGCGAGCTTTCCGCATAGCGATGGCGATCCACTAACTGAATTTGCACCAATCTAGCCGAAAGCACACTGAGCCCGACCACAAGGATCGAGCACAGGAAAATGCAGCGGGATTGAAAAGTGAATTTCACAGACTAAGGCTCGGTGGAGGCGACACTGTGACGGGCAAAATTCGCGGGGTCGATTTGTTCCACGACACCCATCGGAATCGGACGTAACGTGGATCCGTTTTCCTCTATCTGTTTACGGATGACGAAGCGGTTGAGCAACTGGTCCATCCGCATTTCCGTGGTGCGAATATCGAGATGATATTGCTCGATCCGACGATCCGTCGCATCAATCTCACGGGTAATGGTGACTTGTCGGTTTTTATAGAACGCGTGGAGAACACCACCTCCGGCAACGATAGCAGCAGAAAGAATCACCGCGAAAAAGATCGCAAAGGAAGGGCGAGTTTCGTTACGGCGGCGATTCATAGCTTGGGGTCTAAAAGCTGGGCAACCCGCAGTTTTGCACTGCGGGCTCGCGGGTTCAGGGATGTTTCCTCAGCGGTGGGGATGATGGCTTTTCTCGCCAGCAGCCGGAATTGGTAATCCGGATTCGGGCGGGGCTCGGGCCACCCCGGATCATCAAGAAATTCGGTGGATCGGTGTTTTAAAAACCGCTTCACCATCCGATCCTCCAAACTGTGAAAAGTGATAATCAGCAAACGACCTCCGGGCTTGAGAACCGACGGTGCGGCGGCGAGTGCGGTGGCAAGTGATTCTAACTCTTCATTCACTGCCATCCGAATTGCTTGAAATGTTTTGGTGGCCGGGTGCGTGCGGCCTTTGCGACCAATCGCGCGCTCGACGCAAGTTGCAAGGTCCAGGGTGGTGGCGAATGGCTTCTCGGCACGCTGTCTAACAACTGCTCCCGCGATCCGGCGTGCTTTCGATTCTTCACCGAATTCAAACAGAATTTTCACAAGGTCCGCTTCCGCCCAGTGATTCACCACGTCTGCGGCAGTGCGCGGACTGGATGGCCCCATCCGCATGTCCAGTGGACCTTCTCGCATAAAGGAAAATCCACGAACTGCTGAATCTAACTGACGCGAAGAAACCCCGAGATCCATCAGCAGGCCATCAGCCCGTTCCCCCCTTTGGATCTCGGGGATTTCCTGAATCTGTGAGAAGTTGCCCTCCCATGTGGAAAAGCGGTTTCCGAAGATGGCAAGCCTTGCCTTTGCGTGAGCCAAGGCCTCTGGATCGCGATCAACCCCTAACACTCGAGCCCCAGCTTTGAGAAAAATCTCGCTATGTCCTCCGCCACCCAGCGTGCCGTCGATAATGAACTTATCTGGAGCAGCACCAATCCAATGGGCAGTCTCGATCGGAAAAACCGGGTGATGATAGTTTCCGGAATTCACCGGAGCCTCTGAAAAATCGACGGAAGCCTGCGCTGACAACCAGCCAGAAGTAGCGCAGGCATCCGTTAGTTCGACAAAACCTCGTGCTGTCCCGAGCCCATGGTTTTGCTTTTGATAGAAAATTTGCGATGGCCGCACTGACAACCAGCCAGGAGCGGTGCGGCACATCGTTTCAAAAAGCGAGAGAAGCTCTGTCCCGAGAGACCTCTTACGCCCAGCCATGAAAGTCACCAGACGCCGCGCCGACAACCAGCCAGGAGCGGTGCGGACATCTGTTTGATCGACAAAACCTTGCGCTGTCCCGAGCCCTTGGTTCTGTCTTTGATAGAAAATTTGCGATGGCCGCACTGGCAACCAGCCAGAAGCAGTGCGGACCATCGTTTCAAAAAGCGCGAAAAGCTCTGTCCCGAGAGACTTCGTGCGCCCAGCCATGAAAGTAACCGGACCCCGCACCGACAACCAGCCAGGAGCGGTGCGGGAATCCGTTTGTTGTGATGCGCTTGCTCCTGTCCCGAGGAATTCGGCGCATCCATATAGAAAGAGTCCCAACCCTGACGCTTGAGCGAGAGCGACCGAAGCCGCCGTATTGCGGACCGCTTCAAGTGCCAGAGTTGGTGGGGTGAACAACATTGCTGCTGTTGGGTGTGTGGTGGGTGAGTGTTTGGGAAAGTTAGAAAATTCCGAGATCGTCGTCTTCCTCTTCGCGGGTCTCGATGACGAGAACCTTGTCGTGGTTTGACTTGCTCCAGACTTCGAAGAAAATGCCACGGCCAGCCAGAACCACATCAGATTCAGCGGTGATGCCCGCTTTTTCGCTGAGGTCTTTAGGAACCAGCAGCTTGCCTTGGTCGTTCAAAGTCACCTCGCGGCAAAGCATGGCGAGTTTCCCCAGAAGCTTGCCTTTTTCAGCAGGCGTTTTGTCGCTGCCTTTGATCAACGCGACTTTTTCAGTGTAGGCCTCCGTGCTCAACACCTTCACCACCGGCATGTCATGCACCATGGAGAATTGAAGGAACAAAGGCACGTTTGCCTCAGGACGCCAAGCCGTCGGGATGGATACCCGAAACTTCGGGTCCATCTTGTAGGGCGTAAAACCCTTGTAGCGTTGGTCGTCGGTGATCATTGGAAAAGCGGACAATCGCGTCAGCGGTTAAGAGATACACTGAAATACACTCCCACATCAAGGAGAAATTAGGAAAAACATAATAAATTTTTAAATTACTTAAAATGAGTGAGTTACAATTGTAGTCTGGGATTAAATTTTAGAAATTATCGAGTTTTAATAGGAGCTTGGGATATAAAACTTATTAAAAAAGCGCCGCAATTGGGTAAAATCTTCCTAATTTAGGAAAAAATTTGCCTCAGTGTACCTGAAAGCTCTTATTCCGACAAAACGGCATTTGAGAGCACTGGTTTCCCCTGATTGACCCAAAAATCGATACTGGATACTCGACCAAACGCGTCACTTCGCGCTAAATTCCCGGTAATGATAGATGTTGTTTGCGGAGTGATTGAGGATTTGGAAGGGCGATACCTCGCCTGTTTGCGCCCCCAAGGGAAACATTTGGGTGGCCTGTGGGAGTTTCCAGGTGGGAAAGTCGATCCAGGTGAAACTCCAATCGCCGCCCTCATTCGCGAAATGCGAGAGGAGCTTTCAGTCGATGTGGAAATCGTGACTTCACTCACTCCGGTGATCTACGCATATCCTGATAGAACGATCCGACTGCTTCCGTTTCGCTGCAAAATTTCCGAAGGAGAGCTTCATGCAAATGAGCATGAAGCTCTTCTTTGGTGTGCTCCCGAAAATTTCTACAAACTCCCATGGGCTGACGCCGATCTGCCGATTCTCCGTGAAATCGCGCCGCAGGTCATCAAACGCTAAACTGACTTCATGGCCTCCGAGAGCATCTACGCTACTCGCTTTACGGCCTTCTAGCGGCGTCAGTTCACCACGCATACCACCTCTCGTGCCCTTTGAGCTGCCAAGCCCTTTCAACCCAGTGCTTGCCAGTTTCGCACAGCGTCCTAACTTCATCGACGTGAACGATTCATATCCTGTTTCACCGCCGCGTGCTTGGGCGGAAATCGACCTTGGGGCGATGAAGAAGAATCTCGCGGTCGCCCGCGAAGCCTTCGGTGGTGGAGCGCTGATGGCGGTGGTGAAGGCTGGCGCATACGGTCACGGACTTGAGGAGATCGCCCGATCCCTCGCTAACGAAAACATCGTTTTTTTTGGCGTCGCGAATGTGGGCGAGGCTCGCCGCATCCGAAATGCTGGAGTAGAAACGCGGATCTATCTGCTAGGCGCGACCTGGTCGGAAGAGCGCGAAGAGATTGTCGCCCGTGACTGGACGCCTTGCATTTCCACGGTGGAGGAGGCGGAACAATTCAATCGGCTCGCCGCCCGCTATCAGAAGCGGCTCAAGGTCCACATCGCCGTGGACACAGGCATGGGCCGTGGCGGATTTGTGGCGGATCATCTGGTAGAATCGATGCGGCGACTTGATCTGCTAAAGAATCTTGAGATTGAGGGGATCGGCTCGCATCTACCCTCTGCGGACGAGGACAAAGAGTTTACGGAGAGCCAATTCAGACGCTTTCGATCAATCATCGATGAACTCGGTGGCCCACAGCGATTCAAGTGGATTCATTTATCCAACAGCGCGGGACTGCTCGGCTATGATAAGGACGCGTGCAATCTATCACGTCCGGGGCTGCTGCTTTACGGAGTCTCACCGCTGCCAGGGTTTCAGGAAAAACTGATCACCGTGATGACGCTGAAATCCCGTGTGACCTTGGTCCGGACATTGCCTACCGGGCACGGGGTTTCTTACGGCCGGCAATTTGTGACCACGAAACCGACTCGTGTCGCAACCGTTGGCATCGGTTATGGTGATGGATACCCGCGTCATGTCTCTGGTAAAGGTGCGGAGGTTTGGCTGCGGGGTCGGCGTTTCCCGATTCTCGGCCGAGTCACCATGGATCAACTCATGGTCGATGTGACCGGTGCCGACGATGTGATAGAAGGAGATGAAGTTGAAATATTCGGCCCTAACATTCTCGTGGATGAAATCGCTGAAAAAGCAGGCACCATCGTTTGGGAGATTTTCACCTGCATTACGCCGAGGGTGACGAGGTGCCACATTCCGTAAATGCCCTGAACGGCAGGCCTGCCAGCGATTTGGTATGGCCAATCGCGGGCGAGTGGCTAGGCTTTCCAGATGCGTAACGAAGCTCTCAGCGATGTCCTGAAGGTGTGGCTCTACGCCGTGGCCTCGGTGATGCTGGGAGCATGGATTTCTCCCTTGTTATACAATGCCGGAAAGGCTTTGGCAGAAGTTTCATCTGTGAAGCAAACGAACGGGGTGGTCGAGTGGTTGGCGGACCTTTGCCGGGTGGCTAACTTTCCCACTTATTTTGTTTTGAGTTTGATTTTTGGGGGCCTGGTTTTGTTTCTGCCTTTTGTTGGATGGCTCCATGGAGGAAGGGGTTTGAATGGCTCAGCCGCCAGACAGGATGGCAAAAGGCCGCTGGAAAACGGGCAGCGCTTGTCGAAAAACCCGAGTGCCATTCGTCATTGCCTACGTGGATTTTTGGTGGTGACTGTGGTGTTTTTATTGCTCGGCGGCATTCTCATGGCGGGTGGGATTTTCGAGTGGCGGCAGCCTGCGACGGGAGGTGTTCAATGGATTCTTCTAACGGCCTTGGTCGCATTTGGGTTAGCGGGGGTGCAGGAGTTTTTGTTTCGTGGCGTGGCCATGGGGATTTTCCTTCGTGCAATGCGTCCTTCGGCAGCGCTCGGGTTGTCTGCGATCCTTTGCGCGCTGGTGTTTTTCCTGATACCCCCGCCCGGCTTGAACGTCGCCGATCCCGATGCTGCTGGTATAGGATTTGAATTGTTAAAAAAGGTGATAGGCCAATTCTCGGATCTGCGGATGTTAGTCGATAGTTTTGTGCCCTTGCTTGCGCTCGGTTGCGTGCTCGCATTCGCCCGCTGGCGGACCGCTTCACTTTGGTTGCCGATCGGACTTAACGCGGGCTGGATTTTTGTGAATGGAATCATGGGGGTCGTGACCGTGGCCGTGAATCCACCGAGTTCGATGATGTGGGTTCTAGCAGGTGCATCGATGCGCCAGGGACTTGTCCCGCTCACTGGGATTCTCATCGCCGGGATCATGATTGATTACCTAACTGAAACAGAGACCGAGACTGATGCCACCGCCGCGACCTCCTGAAACCCGCGCCTGGCGGAAACTCGCCGAACGGGCACTGGATTTGCTCTATCCGCCTGTCTGTGCGGTTTGTAAGGTTGGTCTATCAGGTGGCAGGGCCTTGTGCGATTCATGCGACGGGGATCTGCCGAGACTTGCCCCGCCATTTTGCGGCACCTGTGGCGAGGCGTTTGAAGGGCAGATCGATGGGATTTTCACCTGTCCAAATTGCAGCAATTTGAAGTTTTCCTTCGAATTCGCCCGCTCTTCCACGGTGCGGGATGAGCGGACTCTCGACATGGTCCATCGCTTAAAATATGGCCGTGAAATCCACCTCGCGAAGGAACTTGGCCGGCTCGCATACGAGTCATTTGCCGATCCACGCCTCGCTCCAGCGTTAGAGGGTGAGTGGCCTTTGATTCCTGTGCCACTGCACCCGAAGCGCCAACAGCATCGGCATTTCAATCAAGCGGCGGAAATTTCCAGAGTCATCTCTAACTTCTCAGGATTGCCCGTGCTCCACGGCTTGCAGCGGGCCCGAGCCACTGAAACGCAAACCCGTCTAACCCGTGCGCAACGTTTGGAAAACCTGCGGGGAGCTTTTGTTCTCACTCAGCGAGGCCGCCGTTGGATCGATCAAAAGTCGTCCGGCGCCGTGCTCGTTGACGATGTCTTCACCACGGGTTCGACCGTGGATGAGTGCGCGAAAATCCTCCGTCGCGGTGGATTCCAAAAGGTCTTCGTCGTCACCGTCATGCGCGGTTAGACGCTTTTTCGCTGCGTCCCAAAGCGCCTCAGAGCGAAGTGGCAAAGCACGGCAGTAAGCCCTAGTGTAATCATCGGTAACAAACCAGAGCGGATGTTTTTTCCCACTCCCCACGGGTGCAAAGGGTGATCCGGGGTATCGACATAAAGTAGATTGCAAATCTTGAACACCATGACCCAACCGGCATGAAGTCCGATCGAAAACCACAGCGCCCCCGTACGCAACCGCGCCCAGGCGAGGATCATTCCCACGACAAACAGCGTGGCGAAATCTGTCACGAAAAACTGGGGATCCGCGAAGTGAAAAAGGATGCGGCCTAACAGTTGAAAGCCCGCCGTTGGGGCACTTGGATCAAGAATGGCGAACCCGACTGGTGGCTCCAGAAAATGCAGAAACGCGAAAAGGAGCGAGGTCCCCACACACGCCATCAGCGGGCGTGAGGATTTCAACCACAGACCTAAGAGAAGTCCGCGAAACACCCATTCCTCCATGAGCGATGCCGCCACCGTGGGAATGAGAACTGCCGCGAGGAATTTGGGGAGTCTCGGAGGATCGGGGTCGAGCGTGTAAACGCGGAGCTCCCGAAGCACCATGACCAAGATCAAGAGCAGGCCAGCCGAAATCAGAATTCCTGTTAGAATTTGAAGCGGAGCGGATTTCCACGGTGTTAGCGCATTCGTGGATTTTCTATGGTCATCTCCAACACGCAGTTGCCGAATGCGGCGGTAGAGGAAAGGCAAGAATACCAATGCGGAAAATGACAGGGAGCGGCTGTAAAATCTAGCAAACTTGGATTTCCCACAAGCGGCGCCCAGCCACTCCAGAAGCCCAGGAAGGTCTTGCGATGCTGCTGCCGCAGCCAGAGCTTTACCTCCTTGATAAACCCATGGTGCGAGAATGGCTGCTAACAGTAGAGAAGAAAGAACCCACACCACGGCAGCACCCGCCTCAGATTGGAAAAAGCGTTTCAACGAAAATGACTTTGCGAGGGGTGGCGCAAGGTGTTGGTTTTTTGCTAGAAAAAGGCCGCTAGAGCAAATACCCCGGCGGCTGATTTTTCAGAATCACGATTTTCAACACATCACAGACCGCGAAGAGTCGCCTTGATCGCCTCAAAGTTTGGCATGTCCTTCGGATGCTCTTGCACCTCAGCATATTGGATGATGCCTGCCTTATCGATCACGAAGGCCGAGCGCTTCGAGACGCCGCCCATGATTAGATTTTTTTCTGGTAGAAATTGTTTGTAAGCCACGCCGTAGGCTTCGGTAACCGCGTGATCATAGTCACTGAGCAAGCTGAGAGTGATACCCTCTTGTTTCGCCCACGCCTCTTGCGCAAAAGGATTGTCTCCGGAAATGCCGAGCACCGTGGCGTCAAGCGCGGTGTATTCGGAAATCCCAGCGGAAATCTCGCAAAACTCCGTCGTGCAACCGCCGGTGAAGGCCATCGGCACGAAAAGCAGAACGATGTTAGATTTTCCAATGAGGGTGCTCAGTGTAACGAGCTGCGGGCCTTCGGCAGTTTGGCTGACGAGGGTGAAATCTGGGGCTTGATCGCCGACTTTGATGGACATGGTGGTTTCGAGGTTGTTCGTAGGAGTGGCTTGACTATAAATCAGGAATGCTAGTGATGTCTCGTTGGAAATCTTGTTCGGGAGTAGTTTTATGTTTCAAATTTGTGCGGCCTCTGTGATTCCATTGCACATCTTACTTTATCCTTTGCTTTTACTACCCAAAACTCGCGCAGAGTCAGGCCCTCAAAAGCCGACTGATTTTGCGTAAATTTCCTCTATTATGAAATACTCAGAACTCGTTATCGGCCAGACGGCCAGCCAGACCGTTCGCATCACTCCTGAACTCATCGCCGCTTTTGCGGACGTCACCGGAGACCATAATCCGTTGCACACCGACCCGGCTTATGCCGAGCCGCGGTTTGGCGGGATCATTGCACACGGGGTCTTGCTGGTGGGGTTTTTCTCCGCGTTGCTCGCCACCAAGCTGCCAGGTCAGGGGTCCGTGGCGCGATCACTGAACGTTCGATTTAAGGCAGCGGCGCGCCCCGGAGATGATGTCCTTCTCGAAGTCAAAATCGTTGAATTGGTCCCTCGGATGAACAAGGTAGTCATCGAAGGCCGAGCTTTTGTGGAAGATCGAGTCATCTTACTAATCACTTCGGAAGTGCTTTTGGAAGAGTAATTGAAGCTGCCCTTTCGGCGAGAGCCTGGGGAAATCACCAAGCGTCCATCCCAATTATGTTAGGGGACTTCCGTTAGCGGATCGAGCATGGGGAAATACTTTTTCACGAGATCGCGGCGGAGCTCGGTCGTGTCCGCAATCTCACGGTTGAGTGCTTCGCGTAGTGCCTTGTCGCCCGGACGGAGGGCGAAGCCGATGCGCTCGGGCGCGATGGACTTACCGTCTAACTCGCGGATATCAATGGCATTGTATTCCACGTCGGCGTCGTTACCTTGGAAGCTTTTAATCTTTTTGATGGCGAGGGGTTTATCGACGAGACAAGCGTCGATCTGGCGGGATTCGAAGAGGGCTTCGAGCATTTTCTCATGGGCTCCAGAGCCGGTGAAAGGCAACACGGTGACGTCCTGGGCATTCTTCTCGATTTGGTGGGCGAGCACCATGTTCGTGGTACCATCGACGGCACCGAGCTTTTGGAACACAGGCTTTCCATCGTTAAATCCCGGCGCATTTTTCGGGGTGATCAGGGTCTGTGGATAGATGAGGACGGGCGTGGTGAAGGCCAGTCCGTCCCGCTCGCGCTGGGAGGTGATAGAGATGCCGGATGCGAGGATGTCCACCGACTCGTCGCGCTGGAGCAGGCCCAGGAAATAGATAGGTTTCCCATCGGGTCCGGGGCGGGTCCAGCGGGTGGCGTGCGGGACCAGCTTGAGAGTGGCCGAGGGATCACGACGGCGGAGGATGCGGGTGATGAGCTCCTTTGCTAGATCAACATCGAAGCCGCTCAAGGTGGCGCTTTCGCCATTGATGAAATTGTTGCCGCTCTCGGCATGGCCTAGGTGCAGCTCATGGGTGCGGAGGATGCGGCTGAGGGCGTCCTGATCTTGGATGATTTTCCGCTGCTCGCTCCATTTCCCGAACTTGCCATCGTTGTAAATTGGCCGGACACGCCAGTCCAATTCGCCGGAAATCTGTTGAGGCCGGAAGGAATAACGGATGCCGGTGCGGTTCACCACAGGCAGCTTTCCGGGCTGAGTGATCTCCACCTCGAAGCCATCGAGCAGAGATTCTTGGAGGCCAGTTTCGGACCATTCAAGCTGGGTGCTGCCCAGGCAGTTCGCGCCATTTTCAGGACCTATCAGAGCGACTTTGGCATGGATAGGATCAGTGAGTGATCCCGGTTGAGATGGGCCACGAGGGAGAAATTTCCACGCCAATCCTGCTGAAAGCAAGACGGCGAGAAGTGCAAGCGAGGCGATGATTTTCCGCGATCCTTTCGCTGGGGTGGAGGGGGATGGAGCGATTGTTTTTGGCTTTCCCTCATAGCTAACAGGTGGTCGGCTTCCTGGGTCCAGCAAGCGGCTTACGGAGTCACACAAATCCGCCAAGCGGCGCTCATCTTGTGGATGGAAAAGATCGAACCATTGGCAGGAGCCTAGAAAAAATTCCAAGCGTTCGGGAATTTGGATGTTTGCGAGTCGAACCGGCAGCAATTTGGCATCGTGGGTGACGGCGCGTTCCACTTCGCGGCCGACGTATCGAGATTGCCCGGAATCCTCAGAAAGCATCACGAGCATCACCGGGCAATTTTTGATGCCGTCCATGATTGCCTGCCCATAATCCATCCCCGGTGGCACGTTGCGGGGAGCGATCCAGCAGGAAATGGCACGGTGTTCGAGTTCTTCGCAAATGCGATAAGCCGTCGCCTCGTCCGCTCTCGCATAGCTGATGAAGACGGAGGGGTTTGGCATTGGGACGCACGGTATTTACGACTCCAGTGGCCGGAGCGCAAGCATCGGGTGTTTTGCAGTCATATTCGGGAAAACGACACCTCGAAGGGCTGAACCGACTTCATGCATCGGCTGGACAAGCGGCGCGTCCTGCGGCACTGAGAGGGGGCACAGATTTATTTTGCAAACTTCTGATCGTTCTCATTTGTGTGACTCCCATCGCGAAGAGGTGGCGAGCATGCTGACCCACGCCGCGGGGACACTTTTGAGCATCGTCGCATTGGTCATCATGATCGTCCTTGCTGGGAGGGAACCATTAAAAATTGTGGCTGCAGTGGTTTTCGGGCTTTCCCTGATTGTGTTGTATCTATCATCCACGCTCTATCACTGCTTCACCTCGCCGCGGTGGAAGGCGCACTTTCAAGTATTAGATCATGCGTGCATCTATCTGCTCATCGCCGGGTCCTACACGCCGGTCACCCTCGTCACTCTGCACGGCGCATCGGGATGGTGGCTTTTTGGCATCGTTTGGTCACTGGCGATTGTAGGGGTGTTAGTGAAAACCCTGCGGAAGGAGAAAAAATCCCACTGGATTTCCACTGCGCTCTATCTGGCGATGGGCTGGCTGATATTATTTGCGATGAAGCCGCTGATCCGCGAAATGCCATCTCCTGGCGTATGGCTTCTGGTCGCCGGTGGTTTTACCTATTCATTCGGAATTGTTTTCTATGCCTGGAACCGACTGCCGTTCAATCATGCCATCTGGCATTTGTTTGTGTTAGGTGGGAGTGTCTGTCATGTGCTGGCGGTGATGCTTTACGTTCTTCCTTGAATTATGCCCGAACTCCCCGAAGTCGAAACCACCCGCCGGGGAATTGAGCCGCACGTGGTGGGTGCGCGTGTCACAGAAGTCATCGTGCGCCGATACGATTTGCGCCAACCGGTTTCTCCCTGCATTATCATTCTCGAAGGGCGATGCATCCTTGCGGTGCGGCGACGTTCGAAATACCTGTTGCTAGACATCGATGATGGCACGACGCTGCTGATTCATCTGGGTATGTCGGGCAGTCTGCGGGTGATCGACCCGGCGGATGTTTGGAAAAAACATGACCATGTGGGTATTAGGTTAGAAAATGGCAAGCAACTGCGTTTTCATGATCCCCGGCGCTTCGGGTTGGTGCTGCGTCTGACAGAAAATGATCCGATGTCGCATGTTTTGTTAAGTTCTCTAGGCCCTGAGCCTTTGGAAAACGAATTCACCGAATCCTATCTGCACGGTTTCTGCCAGAAACGTTCCGCCGCGATTAAGCAGGTAATCATGGATTCGAAAGTTGTAGTGGGCGTGGGAAACATCTACGCGTCGGAATCTCTGTTTCGCGCGGGCATTCGCCCCCAGACGCCAGCGAACAAGCTTTCGAAACCACGGATTACAAAGCTCGTCGCAGCAATCCGCGCGGTTCTAACCGATGCAATCCAAGAAGGCGGCACCACCTTGCGGGATTTCCTAAACTCTGATGGCGAGCCGGGCTATTTCAAACAACGGCTCTATGTTTATGATAGAAAAAATGAGCCCTGTCGCGTTTGCGGCGCGCCGATCCGCCACGCCGTGTTAGGCCAGCGCGCCACCTACTGGTGCCCAGTCTGCCAGAAATAAGCCAGACCGCGAAATTCATTTCGCCAGTCGATGATTTGCGAAAGCCGGGTGGCTCTGGCGCTTCCGTTTCTCCACCCATCGGCTCACGAAGTAAGGAGCGTCGTGGCTCCTCATTTATATCCCGAGGGCGTTTTTCATTTGGCGATGCTCAAAGGCACACCTTTCCAGATGCGGATTGCTTTTCCTAACCAATGAAGGTTTCCTCCCGCCATGAGATTCTTGCCATTGCTGTATATCTTGGCCGCCACCGCTTACGCCCAGATCGATCCTGCGAAAATGTTTGCCCAAGGGGTGAAATCCGCCTTCTTAAGTCTTGCACCGGTTTCTGAGAAGGACCAATCCGATGCCCTCGCTGCCGCCACGGGACTGCTGAACAAACACGTCACCTTCCACCCTGACGGCAGCCAGACCGCTATCTGCTCCGTCTCCGGAAATCAGCAAGTCGAGTGGAAAGGGCTTGTGATCAAATCCATCACAAGCCAGCCCGTCAACGACGCGGACAAGCTCAACGGCATTTCGAAACGCTGTTTTGTCTCCCTGTCATGCGATGCCAGCCGCACTTGGAACCGCAAAACAAATGCTTGGGATAAATGGCAACTCTTCGGCCACGGCCTGTTTCCCTCCGGCATCACCGTAGAACAAACGGGCGGAAAATGGACTGCACTCGAGAGCGCCCAACTCAAATGGTTCTCCCCCGGTCCCGGCGAGGGTGCCACCACCACTCAACCCGATCCCAAATCCGATGGCCTGCCTCCGGGGATGACGAGGAGGAAATGAACTCAATGCCATTGTCATGTCCGACCAACCACCTGCGGATTATTCACACCGCCGCACGAAAAAGGCGATCAACAAGGCGGCCAGTGACGGATTCCGGCCCTTGGTGAAACCCGTCATCCCCGGCGGGCGAGCGCGTCTGGTTGGAAGACGTCATCGAAGACATCGTCGCCGTCTGGGGGACCCAAGGCTATCAGCCCCGCTTGAAATACGCGGAAGCCAACTAGTGTCTCGTATAGTAGTAGTGGGTAGATGCCGCGAAGGTTCAAAATCTTGGGGAGCACACGCGCCCTCGCGTGTGCTCCCCAACGATGCTTCGCCACCTCCCCATTCGTCATTGTGAGTTTTACGAGACACTCGTGGCAGCTCAAACTACTTCGGGATCAGCCACACCTACCGCGAAGTTTTGGAACTGGATGAATGGATGAGAAGGCGAGTCAGGTGATACTATTGGACTGCCCCAGCCGCGATGGCGGCCTCAATCCAATGCGAAGCGATCCCGCAGATCGTTCCGCAGGGAGGATAAAAAGTGGAAAAGGCCGCGCACGCGAAGGCGAAACCTACTAAAGTTGGGGGCGAATCCCAAGAAGGTTCACATGGCAACCCGGAGCCGAAAAAGATACTGGCGCATGAGCTCTAACAAGATCGTGCATCAATGCCTCAACAACCGATGGCTGAAGGAACAAGGGGTTCCAGAGATGAGGGAAATCTGGATCAAACTGCACTACGGAGAAAGGTCACGGCCTGCTTCCGTCGTCTGATAGAAACCGCCGGATGCAATGCCATGGCCGCTGTAGCGGCTCGGAAAAAAACCGCGAAGCCTGCCCGCATGGACGGAGGAACGCAGTCAAACCCGCATGTCCGGTGGTGTGGGAGGGATGACGGGCGCAATCCCGTCACCTCGACCCGATTCGACTCTTCCTTTCCATCGCGTTACCTTACGAGTTCCAGAAATCCTTCCCTCAGACATGCGATGATGGGAATTGCAAAGCCAGAGTCCGTTGTCACACCCAGCACCACCACCTTGTGCGTGAGGCTTGATGTGTGCGCCTTCGATTCTGCCGCTGCACTCGGCCTGATAGAAATCAGATGGAGCTCCTGTAATGGACGAGAACTCACATCGTTCGGCAATGCCCGCACCGCGCAAAGAAGCTGCCAATGACGCGACACGACCGGGATGCTGTTCCGAAGGGAGACACCATCCAAGCAAGGGCATGACTTCATTCAACAATTCATCCGCAGAGTTGATTCTGTCGATATATCCAATCAAAGTCGAAAAGTAGTTGCCACGCTTCCCGCTGGGATTGGTGTGCCGTCGTCGATCAAGACCAAAAAACAAATCCTTCGGCAATCCCCACTCGGCATCACAGCGCAATAAAGCCTCTTTGAATATGCTGTGGTCTTCTTCGATGATCCAAACGTCCTTCTGATCTGCGACTGATGACCATCCAAGAACGTGCCGATCTCTCCAAAATCGCGTGTGTTCGAGAATGGCTAGAAAGCGATTGAAATCGAAATTTCCTTTGAAATGCTTGGTCACAGCGGGACAATGCATGAGAGAGAAGTATATTGCTTCCTGCTCCAGATCGACCAGCAATCCGTTACGATAATCGAACCGGAACTTGTGATCTCCGCGTTGGACGTGGCTGACAAGGGGGTCTTGTAGGTAATAATGCTCTCGCCCGATGACTTGACGCACGCTTGGAGAACGCCCTAAGCGGACTTCCAATGCACGACGCATTTCTTCAATGGAAAGCATATTATTTCTACCGAACGATGAGCGCATGCACCACTACCAGCGTGGGCGCGTGGCGATCACGGACTTAGGGTTATAGTCAGGTGAAATCATTGAAACTGAACGGCTGGTAGTGGTTGCACGATGCGCCTTGTTCGCTGGTTCTTATCTTTGGGGTGGACCGCCCGTCAGTGGAGACTGAGCACTGCCACGAGGAAGAGCCCGACGAGCATCAGAATTAATGAGGCTCGACAGAAGTTGACCCGCCCTTTGTTGCCGTTGCTGAAGAACGCCCAGTAAAGGTAAAGGACGATATTCAAGATGGGAATCGCGAGCACTATCAGAGTGATCAGCCAGTCTCCTACGGATAGCGGTAAATCTGCGCGTCCAACTGGCTGTGCGAACTCTGCATTCGGCGCGATCGCAATCCGTGCACGTCTATTCCCTGGAAGTTCCTCGGGTGAATGTCTTTGCTCTGGGATCGTGGTCATATTTGAAGCGAACGTCGAGGTGTGGCACCGGCTACCGGGAGCGCCACTCAGCAACAAGTTTGAGGGTTGTAGTTACGAGGGTCATTTCGACTCGGGGCGGGTAGCCGGTTGTCCACCACCGCCTTGTTCGCTTTTCTTGTTCTTGGGTTTGGATTCGATCCACGTATCGCCTTGTAACTCATACGGGAAAATTCCAGAAGGAGTTACATACGTCCTAAAATCGGCATATCCATCCCCATTCATGTCCCATACAGTAGTGATATTACTGCCGTCTTTCACTATTGTTGATGTTAGCCATGAATCAGCATTCTTCCAGGTAACCCCAAAATTGCGATCCTTCTGATCAATCTCTGCGACGGTAAGATCCCCATCTGTAACTGAGGCTCGGATCATTAAATTCTGATTTCCTTCCTTCATCAAAATGACAGATTGCCCGTTCTTCAAGATGATTGGCTTGTCGCTCACCACATTATCCGGAAGTGCAGCCGATCCAAGTGCAGGCTTTTTACTGCAAGCGCCGACGACAAAAATCAGAAATAGGGATGGAAATAGAGTTTTCATTAAATAGCGAACGTTCGATGTGCGCCCACCGGCGCGATTGAAAGAAAATGAAGTGAAATTGAAAAGCTTATGGCCGGTTGGTGCGCCACGACTTGTTCTGCCTATTTGTTGTCGTAGTCCAGATCGGGGCGCACTCCAAATGAAAGGTAAACGATGACCGCGTCTAACTGATCCTTGAAAAAGCGGACTAACTGCTCCGAAGGGAGGGAGTAAATGTCTCCGATGCGTCCCTGAGTCACTCCATTAAGGGTCAGCGGCTCAGGGCCACGAATTCCTAGGATGGGATATAGATCGAAATTGCGCCCGCTGTTGGAGGCTCTTGGCTCGGCTCGTGAGTCTTTGAAGAATGCCCAAATACGAGGACGGTCCGAATCGAAGTCGGGCAGCTTCGCAAAACCAGTCTCGTGGAAATATCCTGTATCGTGAACTCCCACAAGCTTCTGGTCGTCCATGTGCCAACCAAATGAGATGAAGCCCCTATATCTTCCTTCTGAAAGTTCTTGGTTGGAATATTTAGCCAGCGAAAAACTCTGCCTGCTGATACACTTTCCTTGCTGGTATCTCTCCGCGATGAACCGACATTCCCGATCGCTGCCATCGACTTGTGGAAGAACACACTCAGAGCGAAACTCGAACACTCTTGCCAACTCAAGTAGCCGGGCCTCGGCGCGCGGAATCTCTACCTTGGTAAAATGGCAAATATCCTGCGCATGAGTCATGCGACAAACTAGGAGAATGGCCACAATGATCGACTGAGGTTTCATGGGGAAGGGTGGTCTCAAATTCTTGGCAGAACGATGAGCGCATGCACCACTACCAGCGTGGGCGCACGTCAATCACGGGGTTGGGGTTTTGGTCACGGAAAATCATCTCAACGAAACGGCTGGTAGTGGTTGTCATGTCGCGGCTTGTTGGCCCTCTTTTTTTGATTTGCTTGTGTCGCGCTTCAGATGCTCCCCAATCCATACTTTTATGAGGGATTGTCTAGGAACGCCGAGACGACCAGCTTCACGGTCCAAGCGATCAATCATCCATACAGGAAAATCCACATTGACACGCTTTTGTTCCTGGCCGGGTCTGAATGACTTCGAGAGATCCAAATAATCATTTATATCGACTTCGCCATTATCAAAAATCTTATCTAAATCCTTAGCTTTCATAGAGGTTCCTTTCTTTCGTTCTTGCTCTGCGTGTTGAGATAATTCGTAACTTATCGTTGCGGTATGTGTAAAATGCCACCCATAACTTTCCCTTGAACATGGCCAGTAGCGCGAAGCGGTCTTCGTCTTCAGACTTTGCGGGAAATCCGATGCCATCTGGATCTTTCCACAGTTCTTGAGCGTGTAAAAAGTCAATACCGTGCTTGGCTTTGTTCAATTTGCTCTTCTGTGGGTCGAACTCGAATTCCATTCTCGGTATAGAATCTATACCTTCCTTCGCTTTCGTCAAGCACCCATTTTTTGGCCAACGTCAAAGAGCACGCAACCCTATCAGCGGGAGCGCACGTCGATCACGGGGTTGAGGTTGAATGTAGTAAAGCGCATGTAAACAGGGCGGCTGATAGGGGTTGCTGTGTCTCGTCTTGTTAGCCTTCTTCATTTTGATTTGATTGCGCTCGTTGAAGACCGATACACCCTTTGAGCGTGAGACACTCACGGACAAACGCGAACGAGGCATAGCCAGCGACCAATTCGAATCCGATGACTTCATTCTGTGTGAAAGCGGTCAGGAGCAGGATGCCAGCGGCGGCGTATAATGTGTATGTAGCGAGACGACCAGAACGTGATGACATCATCACAGCGCGCACCTCAAGCGCCGTCGTCGCGGACAGAAATCGCTCTTTGGTCTCATGAAGTGCCCGCAACTGAAAGACACCGGCAATAAACCCAAAAGCTGCACCAATACCGATCAAAAGCGCTCTAGTTGAGTGCGTAGGTAAAAATATGAAAGCTCCCACGACTGCGCCCCAAACGAGGATGAGCACGAGATTACTCCGTGGCGTGAGACTTTTGTGCATAGATGGGAATTTCTGAGGCTAACGCTACAGAGCACGCACCCCTAGCAGCGGGAGCGAGTGTCGATCACGGGGTTGAGGTTGAAACTACGCAGGAGCATGAGAACAGTGCGGCTGATAGGGGTTGCTGTGTCTCGACTTGTTGTGCCTCTTCTATTCCTTCGGTGGATATTGTGGAAACACCTTCATCTTCTGAATCGCATGAGACAAAACCGTTGCAAGCTCGGGATCTGTATCCTCAAGGGCCTGAAGCCTTTGATCGACGTGTAAACGCACTGCTTCCGTCAATCGCGCGTCTTGGTCTGACTGGTCCAAACCTAGGAGTGGACATGCCGCCACGATCCATTGGGTCAACACGTCATTCTGTGCTTGGGAAAAGACTTGAAGGCACATCAGTTCGTCAGAAATCCGCTGGACTTCTTGTTCGAGCTTTTCAATTCGTTCTTCCATATTGGTTTCTTCCGAACGTTAAATGTCCGCCCACGGGCGCGAATGAGGGGAGGTTGAAGTGAAATTGAAAAGTTTATGGCCCGTTGGTGCGCGACGCCTTGTTCGTTGCTCTTCATCTTCTTGATTCTCACGGGCGCGACCTGCCCTTGAGTGGTCGCTGGCTGGTAGCTGCAATCAAAATGATACCTCACATCAAAAACGATCCGCGAAAAATCGCAAAAGCAGTTGGAACCCTCAGTCAGTTCACCACGGAAAAAAGATCGGTGCATCGCGTCCAGGCAAGCGCCTCGATGTGGAATCGAGAGGCATACCTGCTGGACTGTGGCGACTATCTTCATGTCAGTCTCTTGGGAGAGCCGATAAATCGCTTCTCACCTTCTCGAACTGGTCCTCTGCGGTATCCAGTTCCTCAATGTCTTGCTCAGTCAGCACGTATCCGGCTCCTCGTTCCATTATGCGAGTCAGCACGTCGTGGATTTCGTTCATTCTGGCGTCAATGTCGTGGTATTGTGTTTGTGTCATATAAGTCTGAAAATTCTCCAACGAACGCCAAGGGCCTGCCACCGGCTACCGGGGACTGTCCTTCGACGTTGGGGCTGAGGGTTGATCTTTCACGGGAGGCTTGTCAGCGGGCTTGGTAGCCGGTTGGTCAGCGCCCGCTTGTTCGCTTTCTTCTTTTGCCTCAAGGACAACAACCATATTACCAGTTGAAGGATCGAGATCCATCAAAGTGCCGTCCTTCCATTTGGCAGATAAAGAGACGCTTCCATCCTTGTTTTTAATGGGCCGAAAGTAGTCGGGACGCGTCTTGGACTCCAATTTGATTGTACGCCCGATGACGGCTTTACCGTTAATATCAAGCGAAACCTTTATCCCCTCTTCGACGTTCATCAAAATGATTGTAAGTTCTTGATCCTTCTGGCGACCCCACATTGTGGACTCGAATTGCCATGGAATCTGGCCAACTGGCTTGCCCTCAAGATAGACTAGTAGACGGTAGCCAGTTCTCGATTGAGTCCCAGAAGTAGTAAAAGAAAAAGACCCACCTTGGACACCAAGGAAGTCAGCCAAACGAGCCGTATTAAGTGGCCGAATCGAGAGTAGCTTATCGTCTGGCCCGGGCTGAGAGACGGGGCTTTGCACGGGCGCAATGACGGGGCCCGATCTTGACTGCTGCCCGGTTGCAAGCAAACTGGATACGGCCAGGACGCCGATGGATAAAGGCATTACAAACGTTAGATTATTCATATAAAAAGTGAACGGATTAGGGGTTGGAAATATTCATTATGTCTTAGAGAGAACGTCAAAGAGCACGCAACCCTATCAGCGGGAGCGAACGTCGATCACGGGGTTAATGTTGAAACTACCGGAAAGCATGTAAACAGGGCGGCTGATAGGGGTTGCTGTGTCTCGTCTTGTTAGGCTTCTTCTGATGTTGTAGGGAAACATGCGGATCAGAAATTCCATACCAAGTAGAACTGACCGGATGGCGCTGGGCCACCATGTTCTGAGTCGCGGAGCGAGTGGCTCAAGCTCGCCTTCACTGCCCAGCTCTCGTTGAAAGTCCATATCGCGCCGATAGTGGTTAGGACATTCCAATCTTTGGTCTTATCCATCGGTATATTACCAAACAACTCGGTTCCAAGAGCGAAATGAGGTGTGAAATTGTAAAGCGTTCCAATTCCCGCGTAGCTGACATCGGTCGCGGTGTTGTCGAAAGCCCATTGATAACCAGCCTCACCAAAGTGATACCATTTGCCGATTGTCTTGCCGAGCTGTAGTGGAAGCTGGAAACGCCACACGCCGTCGCCAAGACCACGCCCTTCATCCGCTGTGGGAAAATAGACCTTTGGCGCGCAGCCGATTGCGGGTTGCCACGAATCAGGATCTTCGTCGAGGAAGCGCCATTTGACTTTGAATTCCGTGTCCCCGTAGCCGAACGCATCGTTGCCGCCCTGCGGCCAGTTGTGTTTGGTGTAAGTCGTGAGGTTGAGCCGAACGTTGGGCACTATAGCATAGTTCCAGTCGAGCACTTCGGTGAGATTGTCTCCGCCGTAGTTATGCTCGGCAGTGAAGCCCATCTTGATCTCCCAACCGGGTGAAAAGTTCGGATCGTCCGTGTAGAAAGGAGAGTCGGCCTTAGCCGACTCTCCGAAGGTGAAAGGAATAGCGAGGCAAAAAGCCCAAAAAACTTTCCGGAGTCCTGTGCGTGGCTTGCGTGGCTTCATGCGGAAGTAGATGACAATCCCGCTAATCGTTAAAGCAAAGAGTAAAGTGCCCCAAAGCATGCCAAGCACCATGCCGCCGTCACCGAAGGCCTCGCCGGAATGCAGCCGGAGAATAAAGGAATCCTCCGCGTAGTCCTCCACGGCGATAACCTTACCTGTGCGGGCGAGGACGACGATGCGCCGTCCTGCTTGCTGTCCGTGCGGGCCGAAAAAGAAAGTCACTGTCGGCGCAGCGCCCTTGAGTTGCCAAACCATCTTGTCGAGCGGTTGCTCGCCCGCCTGCGCGGCGGCAGCCGCGCGGGCTTTGTCGAATGCTGTGCTAAACTCCGCGCCCACACTCTGCGCTGTAACTGGCGAAACAAGTTCTCGGATACGCTCGCGCTCCGTCTCCTCCGCGCCGAAAAATCTGACGCACTCCAGCCAGACTCCCGTGAAAGACGCTAGAAGTAGGAATATAGCTGCGGGAACGCCCAGCCAACGGTGAATCTTGCGCATGTGTTTTATCTTAGTGAGTAA
>JANYEC010000099.1 GCA_025363295.1 Akkermansiaceae bacterium | reverse complement strand
TAGTCGGCAATGGTGCCATTCTTGCCGCAGGCGATGCGGGCGCTGCGGGGACTGCGACAGTCACCAACGCGACGACCTTCAACAACGGATCGCTCTTCTCATGGGACATCAATGCCACCGGAGTCAGCTATGACAAACTGGTCAGCGGCGGCGGATTGGTGGACGGAGATGCAGCGGGTGGTTCCACATTCCGAGTCGTGCTCGCAGACACGACATTTGCGGATGCTTTCTGGAATACCACGCGGACCTGGACCAATATCTTCACCACCGATGGAACTACCGCAATCGGCAGTTGGGCAAGTATCTTTACCAGTCTGACGGTTGTGAATGGTGCCTTCACCTCATTTGATCCTTCTGCAAAGGGCTCATTCAGTGCCTCTGGCAACACCCTCACATGGACCGCCGTTCCTGAGCCTACTTCGGCTCTGGCCGGATTGTTGATCGGAGCCGGCCTGCTGCGCCGCCGCCGCAACACCAGCAGCGTTCGTAACTAACATTTTTACCCTGAAAAGGGTAAACCAAGGCGGATTCCGGTTAATGAATTTTTCCGGACTCCGCCTTTCTGTTGTTTTGCGGTAACGATTCAAGCGGGTCGTGTTCTTCGGGGAGGGCGCGTATGCACCGAGTTTGGGAAAAATCCAACCGCAGATGGACGCTGATTCACGCAGATGAAAACACAGAATATCGTTCTCTAACTTTTTAAGCAAAGTTCAAACCGCGAATCATGCGAATCGAGCGAATCTTTAAGAGCAGAGGGCCAGGACTTTGAGTTTTTATGATGATTTTCGATGGATTCGCCAGATTCACCCGATTCGCGGTGCCTATATCTTCATGATTCTCATGTCAGAATCCCCAGTGTAAGGGCCCCGAAGTTGAGAGTTGAGAGGAAGATCAAAAATAACACTTATCTCATCCCTTCTCCATCTGCGTTCACCCTATCCATCTGCGGTTCAACTTCCTCTTGATTCCACCCTTAAAATCCAAGTCCATTCGCATTTTGGCGGTCCCAAAACTTCTCAGGAAATAGATCGATGCGCCCCTATTGCTTGTTCTTCGTATTAATGCTGATGGGAGGTTTCGCTTCTCCGCTGCGTGCGCTTTCGGTGGAGGACTTGCGGTGCAATTACTTGGTGGATCCCCTAGGCACGGACGACCCCGCCCCGCGCCTCAGTTGGCGTTTAGACGCGCCGGGCCGGGGTGCTCGTCAGACGGCGAGACAAGTTCTCGTCGCCAGTTCGCTGGAAAAATTAGCGCATGACCAAGGCGACTTGTGGGATGCCGGAAAGGTCGCGTCCGATGAGACAATCCAAGTCACCTACGCAGGCCGCGTGTTGAAGTCGCGGGACTCGTGTTTCTGGAAAGTGCGCGTGTGGGATGAAAAGGGAATCAAATCGCCGTGGAGCCAGCCTGCACACTGGACGCTAGGCTTGCTGGCACCGGCGGATTGGCAGGCACAGTGGATCGGGGTGGAGCAGCACCTTGCGCCCAAACCCCCGAAATCGAAGACCCTAGCGCCTAAGCCCGGGGACGACCCCAAACTCATCGCCAGCCCGGAATACGTGCGCAAAGAATTCCCCGTGGCACAGCCCATTCGCCGAGCCGTGGTCTATGTCACAGCCCTCGGCCTGTATGAACTTAGGATCAACGGTCACCGCGTAGGCAATCATCTGCTCGCGCCGGAATGGACGGCCTACGCCAAGCGAGTTCAAGTGCAGGCCTTCGAGGTGACTGATCTCCTGGCAAAGGGTCACAACGCCATCGCGGCGACGCTGGGCAATGGTTGGTATTGCGGGCTCTGGCAGCATTGGCCCTACGAGGTGCGCATGTATGGCGACGAACCGTTGTTGCTCGCGCAGCTTGAAATCGAGTTGGCGGACGGAACCCGGCAGACCATTAGCTCGGATACTTCTTGGACCGGCACCGCCGACGGTCCGATCGTTTTCTCCGGAATTTACGAAGGTGAAACTTACGACGCGCGCAAAGAGATGCCCGGCTGGGACCGCGCCGGATTCAGCGCCCTGCCATGGCAAACCGTGAAGGTCGTTGCCCATCCCCCGGTGGGTTCCCTAGTCGCGCAACGCAGCGAACCCATCCGGGCGCAA
The DNA here is from genome assembly GCA_025363295.1 of Akkermansiaceae bacterium. Classification (GTDB taxonomy): domain Bacteria; phylum Verrucomicrobiota; class Verrucomicrobiia; order Verrucomicrobiales; family Akkermansiaceae; genus Luteolibacter. The sequence continues at coordinate 25,500 of JANYEC010000099.1, read as the reverse complement.
CGCGAGCTGAAGCCAGTGAGCATCTCCGAACCTGCGCCGGGAGTGTATGTGTTCGATTTAGGGCAAAACATGGCGGGCTGGACGCGTTTTCGGTTCAAGGGCAAGGCGGGTTCAACCGTCACGCTGCAACACGGAGAAATGCTGGACCAAAAGGGGCTGGTGTTCACGGAGAACCTCCACTTGTTCAACAAAGCAGAGCGCCAGCTTGATCGTTATACTTTCAAGAGCGACGGGGTGGAAACCTTTGAGCCGCATTTTACGTATCACGGTTTCCGTTATGTGGAGGTGCGCGGCCTGACCGAAATGCCGGCCCTTGAATCGCTCATTGGCGTAGTGTTTCACAATGACCTCCGTGAAACCGGTCAATTTAGTTGCTCAAATCCACTCCTGACGAAGCTGGCCCAAAACATCGTCTGGTCGCAGCGCGCCAACTTTATGGGCGTGCCCACGGACTGCCCTCAGCGCGACGAGCGTTGCGGGTATCCGGGCGATGCCCAGTTCTTCATGCCCACGGCCATTTACAACATGGATGTCGCAGCGTTTTTCAGTAAATGCCTCGTCGATCTTTGCGAGGACTCGGCCAGCCCAAGCTCCGGTGCGTTTGGCGATCACATGCCGGACTTCAATGCCGGGGGCTATGGCAACGTCGGCTGGGGAGACGCCGGCATCATCTGCCCTTACATTTTCTACCGCACTTACGGCGACGTGCAGATGATTCGCGAGCATTACGAACCCATGCGCAGCCACTTGGAATTTTGGATTCATCGCAACGGAAATCCAGAGACAAAGGGTGGCATTCGCAATTCGGGAGGCCCGCGGGATTGGCTGAATTTGAAGTGTCCTACCAAGTCGGAGGTGATCGCCACCGCGTATTTCGCCCACCTTTGCGACTTGATGGCCGAAATGGCCCAAGTGATCGGAAAGCCCGAAAACGCCGCCGAATACCGCACCCTCGCCACTGAAACCCGCGAGGCCTTTGCACAAGCATTTTTAAGCGAACGGGGTGAAATTCTCCAAAGCAGTCAAACCGGCTTCGCCCTCGCGTTTACGATGGGGCTGGTTCCGGAGGCTCTGAAAAAACCCATGGCGGATCAGTTCGAGCTGGAGATCAAAAAACATGGCGACCACCTCGCCACCGGATTCGTCGGCACCCCGCGTTTGCTGCCGGGCCTCCACCAAGCCGGGCGCGACGATCTCGCCTACAAACTGCTCCTCACCGAGACCAAACCCTCGTGGCTCTATCCCGTAACCGTGGGAGCCACCACGATGTGGGAACGCTGGGACGGTTACGATGGCCAGAACCCGCGTGGCGGGATGAACTCGCTCAACCACTATGCTTTCGGCGCAGTCGGCGAATATCTCTTTGGGATGATCGGCGGCATTCAAGCAGATGCGCCTGGATACAAAAAAATCCGCATCGCCCCGGTGATCCGCGAGGGGCTCACGTGGGCCCGCACGAGCTATGATTCCATTCGAGGGCAAATCGTCAGCAACTGGGCAATGGAACCGGGCACGCTCACGCTGGATGTCATCGTCCCTCCCAACACCACGGCTACGATCCACCTTCCAACCAGCGATGCGGCTTCGGTAACAGAAGGAGGCAGGCGCGCGAGCAGCATCCCGGAATTAAAAATGCTTCCCCAAGAAAACGGAGCCGCCGTCTTCGAGGTCGCCGCAGGCAGCTACCATTTTCAAGCCCCGTTTGCGCTCCGCTGACATTCAAGAGCGCGTATGCTTCCCGAGAGATGAAGCGATTCATCGTTTCGTTTTCGGCATTTTTAAAAACGCCTCTATTTCTGCTAGGGGGCGGGTGTTGAAAACATCCTGTTTGCGCAGCCAGCCTTTTCTAGCAAGTCGGATGCCGAGGCCGAGGTGATGGAGGCCCATGGTCGAGTGGGCGTCCGGGTTGATCGAACAAAGCACGCCCTTGTCGCGGGCGCGTTTCCACCAGCGCCAGTCCATGTCTAAACGCATGGGGCTGCAGTTCAGCTCGATGATGGTGCGCGTTTCTGCGGCGCAGTCGATGATCATGGCGTGATTCACCGCGTAGGGCTCGCGTTTCAAAAGGAGACGACCGGTGGCATGGCCTAACATGGTGACGTGTTCGTTCTCCATCGCACGGCAGATTCGGCGCGTCATTTCTTCTTCGGATAGAGTGAACGATGCATGCACGGAAGCGACGCAGTAATCTAACTTTGAAAGAATCTCATCGGAGAAATCCAGCGAGCCGTCCTTGAGGATATCCACCTCGGTGCCGGAGAAGATCCGAAAATTCTCATAGCTCGCGTTGAGTTTCGCGATGGCTCTCACCTGCTCTGTTAGCCGCGTTTCATCGAGCCCGTTTGCTTGGAAGGATGCTTTCGAGTGATCCGCGATGCCGAGATATTGCAGGCCTAACTCCATCGCTTCATCTGCCATGGCTTCGAGTGTATGGTGTCCGTCCGAGGCGGTGGTGTGATTGTGGAATGTGCCACGCAGTTGTCCTAACTCGATCAATCTTGGCAGGGTGTGATCGGCGGCCGCTTCGATTTCGCCACGGTTTTCGCGCAGTTCGGGTTCGATGAAATCGAGTGCCAATGCCTGATAGATATCGCGCTCTTCGTTCACTTCCGGAATCACCGCCGTGTCATGGGTAGGCGTGAAGCCATATTCATTGAGGGAAAGCCCTTGTTTCAGTGCCAGCCCGCGAATGGCGACGTTGTGTTCTTTAGAACCGGTAAAGTATTGAAGAGCGAAAGGAAATTGTGCGTTAGAAACCGCGCGGAGGTCGCATTGCAGGCCGTCTTTTAATCGTACTGAGGCCTTCGTTTCCCCACACACGATGATCGATTCTACTTGGGGCAGGGTGGTGAAATCCTCGCACACCAGCTTTGGCTCCTTAGTCGCAACGAGGAAATCAAGATCGTGGACTGTCTCCTTCGCTCGGCGGAACGAACCTGCTACCGTGCACCTCGAAACCTCTGGGTGCATCCGCAGCAGCTCGAGAATTTCTTCTACTAGCGGACTGATCCCGCCTAGCAGAAATGAATCGGCGAAGGTTTCTTTCAGCGCGATGGCTTCGAGAATCTTGACCTGCGTCTTCGCGCCAAAGCCCGGCAAGCCCGCCACGTTTCCGGCTTCGCAGGCGGCTTTCAGATCTGCGATGGAGGAGACTCCCAGCGCCTCGTAGAGCGCCTTTACTTTCTTGGGTCCGAGTCCTTGCACATCGAACAGCTCAAATAGCCCTGGTGGAAATTCAGCCCGCAGTTTTTCATGAAATTCTAAGCGCCCGGTGCTGGCGAGTTCGTGCAGCTTGTCACGGAGCGCTTCACCGATGCCTTTGATGCCATTGAGTTCGTTCTTCTCCGCCAGCTCGACAATCTCTCCATCAAAGTTTCTAACGGTTTCGGCGCCCTGACGATAAGCGCGAATCTTGAAAGGATTTTCATCCTTAAGTTCTAACAATAAGGCAATTTCATCGAGCACTTCCGCCAAATTCTCACGCGTCATGGGTGAAACTTCTCCCGACCGGCTCGCGGGGTCAACTTTGGAGAATCGTGAGTGACGCGGCGGTCAATTCCCGGTCACGCTCAAGGGTGCTCGGTGGAGTCATCCGTGACATAGAGGGTGGGCTGGGCCTGTGAGGAATTGGCAAGGCCCGGGATCACCCGGCGGACGAGTTTCTTTAGTCCGGATTCCGCAGCTTCGAGTTCTGCTTCCCCTTGGCGCAGGGCTTTTTCCCACGCTGGTGCAAATCCAGGCGCTTGTTCGCGCATCGTGCGAATGGCGATTTCGTGGATTTGTAAAAGTTTCTGCTCGGCACGACCGGGCTTCAGTTGGAGCGCCGCGTTGTTCACTCGAAGCGTTTCATTTTGCCTGCGCAGTGCTTCGAGGTCGATTTGGAGTGACTCGTTTCCGCTGGCATTAATTTTGAGCTGGGTATTGAGATGTCCTTGGAGATTTTTCAGTTCCTCTTCGACCCGTTTCAGATCGCGGGAAACCGCACGACGGGCGGAGAACCCGGATTTCCAAACGAATGCAGTGATGAGGAGCCCGATGAGGAGTCCCCAGGTGAATGGGTTTTTAAGAGCTTCTTGGAGATAGTCCATGGTGTGTGTGAGTATTAAGGTTTCGTGGGAGCTTTTTCCACCGGTTTTTCGGCAGGGTCGCTGTCCTTGATGGCGGCTTGCACGTTTTCGGTGATGTCCGGTGCTTGCTTGCTGTAGAGGATGAAAGGGAGGCCGGTGTTCGTATTGCCGGAACTATCGAAAACCGTGACGAAACCTTTTTCTTTCGCGATTTTGGTCGACATTTTTACAATCCGCTGGAGCGATGCCCGCATGCCGGAGACCATCTTCTTGTTGATGGCGAGTTCTTGTTCGGCTTTGAAGCTCTCGAAATCCTGTTGGAGAGTTTGGGCTTCTTGGCGCCTGATTTCGTAAGTGCGGGCGAGTTTTTTGTTAGTCGCTTCGTCGAGCGGCTTGTTTTTATCGGAGAGCTGGGATTGAAGGGTCTGGAGCTCAGCGATGATGGTGCGCAGTTGCTCGGCACGCTCGTTTTTCATGATTTCATCGCGCTCCTTTTTGGTTTCCTGTTGGAGAACGGTGGTCGAGGGCAGTGCGGCATAAATATCCTTCACCCGCACCAAGGCAAACTTCGGGGCCGCACTCGCGTGGATGGCGGTGGCAAGCAGGATGAGAGAAATGGCTTTGAGAGGATTCATGCTCGCCGGGACGTTGAATGGAGCCGGCTGGGATGTCCATATCAGATCCTCGGGTGACCGTGGTGATCCGCGAATTTTACGTCAGGGCTCACCGATGTCTTCGTTCCAAAGCTCCGGTTTATCGGCGATAAATTGCGTCATTATTTGAATGCACTCCTCGTTGTTGAGGACCTCCAAGCTCACGCCCCGGGATGTTAAATGCACTTCATCGCCCATGAAAGTTACGTTTTCACCGATCACGACTTTAGGAATCCCGTAGAGCAAAATAGCGCCGCTGCACATCGGGCAGGGGGAGAGTGTAGTGTAAATGACGCATTCTCGATAGACGGCGGCACTCTGGCGACCGGCGTTTTCCAGCGCATCCATTTCCCCGTGAAGGGTGGTGCTGCCTTGCTGCACGCGCCGGTTGTGGCCGCGGCCTATGATTTTTCCCTGGTGTACGAGCACGCTGCCGATGGGGATGCCACCTTCTGCCAAGCCTTTACGTGCTTCATCAAGTGCCGCTTGCATGTATGAATCCATGGGCTTGAATATGCAGATGGCACGCCGCTTCGGCGATAATTTATGTCACGCGGCCCGGAAATTGCCTAAGCTTGCTCTCATACTCCAATCATCATGCCCAAAGTCCGCCTCGCAGGAACCGTCCGTGGAGAAAAAGATCCTAACCGGGAAATCCGCGCCCGCCTCTTATACAGTCTCTTCAGCAAAGGCTGGGATATCTATAACTCTAACGGCGATCAGCGGATCTCCCTTTCCAATATCGAGCGAAAAATCATCGAGTCGGACGCCTTTGTTTTCACCCCCGGTGCCACTCTTGAGGACATGTTCAAAGCGGTATCGATCTTCGTCGGCTACCAGACGCTCGATGTTAATTTAGCGGCGAAACCGACGGTGCTGCTGAATTCAGACCATTCGTGGGATCGGCTTTTTTCACTGCTCACTCATCTCAATAAACTTGGCACCGTGAGGCAAAATCACCGCGATTACCTGCTGCTCGCTGAGTCTCCCGAGGAGGTGTTAGAGCTCTTGGAATCGGCGCGCCGTGCAGGAATCCCCAGCGTGGGGCGTGAGAAAATCGGCACCAGCACGGTGGAATCCTTTGAGACCCCGCTGCCCGCCGATCACGAGGGCAGCGTTTGCGTGTTTTGCTCAGCCTCGATTGAAGATCCGGCTTATTTGCGAGATGGCTACGAATTGGGCAAACTCCTCGCGGGAAACAAACTCGGCTGTGTCTCCGGCGCGGGAAGCTCCGGCATCATGGGCGAGGTCGTCCGCGGCTCGGTGGATGCCGGAGGATGGACGGCTGGTTCAAATGTCCCCCACATCATCGAGCTCGAAGGGCTACCCGAGGGGATGTCGAGCTTTTGGCTGAAACCAGACATTTACACCCGCATGGAAGTGATGATCCAGCACTCGGATGCTTTCGTGATTTTCCCCGGTGGCTCTGGAACCGTGCAGGAAATGCTCGCCCTGATGATTTTCAAATTCCAAGGCCATCCCTCGATGGTCGGAAAACCGGTCGTCATTTTCAACCGGGTGGACGCCAATGGCCTGTCATTCTGGACGCCACTCATTGAAATGCTCGGCACTTGGTGCTACGACGGCGAGTTCGTAGTCGTCGATGAGCTGGAGCAATTGGTCCCCACCGTCAAGGAACTCATCGCCACCCAACGCACGCTCGTCGCCTGATGAAAATCCTTGTTTCTGCAGCTTGCCATCGGGCCGATTGATTCGTTAGGATGTGGTATCGTGAACGTCGGAATCCTCGTTAATCCCCATAAACCTGACTCGCTTCCGACTCTTCACGCACTCCGCACGGTCTTGGCGAGTCATGGTTGCAGCGCGGTGCTCGATGAGGAAACCGCCGCTCTCGCAGGGGAACGGGGTGGCATTCCCACATCGGCGTTTTCCCAACATGTCGATATCGCAGCAGTGCTCGGAGGCGATGGCACGATGCTTAACGCGCTTTCACGGCTCGGAAATTTTCAAAAACCCGTCGCGGGCATTAACATCGGAACTCTGGGTTTCCTGACCAGTTGCAAAGACGATGAGCTCGCTCTCTTCGCCGCCGCTGTCGCCACTGGTGACTTCAGCACCAGCATCCGAACCTTACTCGAAGCCACGGTTCATCGTCCGGGGCAGGTTTCGGGACCGCTCATCGCCCTGAATGAAATCACGCTCGCCCGCGGTGAAACGGGTCGATTGGTCTCCCTCCGAGCCAGCGTCAATGGCGAACTTCTCAACGACTACCGGGCCGATGGTCTCATCGTCGCCACACCCACCGGCTCCACGGCCTACTCGCTGTCCGCCGGGGGGCCACTCATCGCGCCTGATGCCGCCGTCTTTGTCATCACCCCGATTTGTCCTCACAGCCTCAGCCAGCGCTCATTGATCCTTTCCGACGATTGCGTGATCGAACTCTCCGCCGAGGACCGCGATTGTGGCCCCATGCTCTTCACTGTGGATGGCCGGGACACCATCCGCATCGAGGCAGGTGACCGAATCATGGTGAAAAAAGCAGCACGCTCCTTTCATCTCCTGCGTCTCCCCGACCGCTCATTTTACGAAGCGCTCCGCCAAAAACTCCGCTGGCAGGGGGTTTAATCAGTCGTTTTAAATTACCGATTCAATCAAATCGGTGCAAGCGCGAAAATCAGGCGTTCGCGCAGTGGTATTGTATTGAAGGCTAATCGCTTCTGTTCATTTTCATAAATTTTCCGGCCACTGGAAGTTTCGATCTTGATGGGCTGCCGACCCCATGCCGTGAGGTCGTAAGGACTCGCCCGCATGTCCAAATCGCGCAATTCAATCGCTTGTTCAAAACAATCCAATAGTAGCTCGGAGCCCACCCAAGGCATTGCCTTCGCCGCCCATTTGTAGAGATCCATATTGGTGTGGACGCAACCCGGTTGCTCCATCTCGACACGACTTTCCAAGGTCGGCTGCAAGCGGTTCATGGCTCGCGACTCGCTGGCGAAATGCCGAAACGCATCATGATGGGAGCAGCAGATCGCCCGCGATTCGATCAGCGCGTCGATGTCCGCTTGGGGCAAGCGCAAGGGCGTCGTTTTTTCGTGCCGCACGTTGCGTCCCCGGTAAACCATCGCCCACTCGTGCAATCCATGGCAGGCGAAATTCGGCGCGCGATCCCGGGTCGCCGTTAGTAAGCTCCGAATCCATCGGATCCGCCCACGTTCCTTTCCCGGGATTTTCCCGAGGTCCGCAAAGAGACCGCCGCAGGCCACTGAATAACAACGCTCCGTAAAAGGGGCAGGCAGGGCAGGGGAATCCCATTCCAAGCCGACCCCGATTCCAGGATGCCATTTCTCGAGCAGTGCCAGGGCATAAGGATAATACTCAAACAAAAAATCCTCCACCGGATGCGGCTCCCTGCTGTCGCGCCGCTTTCTCGCCGGCAATGTATGTTTCTCGGCCCGCTTACGATGCGCTTCCGCCCTCGCCCGCCATTCCGCTTCGGACAGGATAATGAGAGGAGGGGCGGAAACCATCGCGCCGCCACAAAAACACAAACTTCCAACAAAGGCAAAATTTCCCTTGTGATTCCGACGCTCCGCCCCTAATCCTTTCGCCCCGCGCCGAAAGGCGCATGGTTAAAATCGCGGGATGGAGCAGCCAGGTAGCTCGTCAGGCTCATAACCTGAAGGTCAGAGGTTCAAATCCTCTTCCCGCAACCAATGAAAGCCGTTGAATTCCAAGGAGTTCAACGGCTTTCGCCTTTTGATGCACAGGACCCGTGAAAATCTACCAAGTTTACCTTAGTTAGAATTCCCCAATGAGCCTGAGCGAAGCCCGGAAACTTGAAAATCTACTCAAACGCCAAAAAGGAGGATGCGGACTCAACCCGCTACTCGAAAAGCATTGTGGCTCATAATCCCGCAGAGCGGGATCAGAGGTTCAAATCCTCTTCCCGCAACCAATCTTAAAGCCTTAATTATCAACGTTTGCGGTGCCCGTAAGCGCAACCCGTAAACACTTTGCTGCATTTGAGCTATTCCAAGCGTCAGGGGAGGGATGGAAACGCAGATGCCCTTTAAAATATCTAGCGCTCGCGGCGGACGGGCTGGCGGTGTTTAGGATCTGATCGCAGGAGCACCGTAGGCGGCCTTTACGCGGCTCTCAAGCTCGCGGGCGAAGTCAGCGGCTTCGTCTTCCTCAATCATTACGATCCCGGGCGAAGCGTGAAGCACATCCTCGGCGGTCGCGTAGTCCTTGCGTTGTTCGCCGGACGGCGCACCTAGCAGGAGGTGGATCTTTGGATGTTCCGGCGACTTGGACAGGAAACGCGTGAGACTTTCCCATCGATGGGCTTTATTCCGGATCGTTCCGCCCTGCTTGAGGTCGAAAGAAAGTGGCTGATACACGTTCCAGACGCCGTTTTTCCATGCTTGAGGAAACACGTGCGACGCAAGCGGGGCCGTGACCTCGTGGGAAGACATGTGGGGCTTCACCACCGGAGATTCAAAGGCCGGACTGAAAATCTCCCGGTAGATTACGGCATCATCTCTGCGGGCTTCGTCCGTTAATTCATAGTGTCTGGCGACCGTTTCATGGAAAAGTGTCTCCAGTTCGGCGGCGGGTGATTCCGTGAGGCCGCCGCCGGATAGACTCCACTGGAGGGCCGCGTCATCGTGAGGGATCACCTTAAGGGCGAGATCCCGCGCGCTTTCCGGGGACGCGGGAAACGGAATCTCCGTTTGCGGGCTGGCGAGTTGGGCGGCGACTTTCCGTCACAGGATGCGCCGTAGCTGAAGCCAATTCATGCCATGGGAAGGCGAACAGAAAGAGCGACTGGCACGCGGCCACGCCGCAACCCATGAAAGCCGGGGAGGCGTCTGTTCTTCTGTATTTCAGCGTTTCACCTTCTCCAAGCCTACCGACTGGTCCTGTAACGGCTGGCTTGTGCTTCGATCGCGGAAAATGGGATGCGGAAATGGGTGGCGATGGATTTCACGCGTCCACGAAGGGAGCCGTGGGAGTCTGAGGATTGGTCCGGCTCGCTGAGAACCCAGCCGAGGTAGGTATCTAACCGATAGCCGGCAGCCATGGCATAGCGTGCGCCAGCGATGTCGGCTCGCAGTTCCTTGGCGGGGGTGGTGTCCGAGGCAGCTCCTAAGTGATCGACGAGGTGAGCGAATTCATGGCCGAAAAGAAAGGCCCAGGTGTTAGGCGGTATTTGCCCGGCGGCGACGGGGTGTGCAAAGATGGTGCAGTTTTCCACGACGCCACCGATGCTCACTAATGGACCCGGGTTTTTTCCGGGTTTGAGGTGCCAACCCATTTTCCGCCCGGTGGCCTTGGCGACTTCTCCTGCGACGTCGCGAAGTTCGGAAAAATCTGTGGGGCGCCGATAGAGTGGATCTGGGCGACCTCTTGGAAACGAGGGGACGTGGGATGCCCCGCCATTCGAGGTGGGTCGTGCAGATGACGAGCGGGCTACCATCGAACCCGGCTGGGCTTGGCCTCTGCATGAATTGCTGACCGTCAATGCGACGGCAGCAAGCGTAGGTCGCAGGGCGTGGTAAAATCGTTGAAATTTCATTATTCCGCGATAGGTGAACCCCAGATGAGTCTGTGTGCAAGCGGACTTTTTACTTTGCCCAAAATGACATACGAGGTGGTTCTCTATCTCCTGATCTTCATTGGCAGCGACGGAAATAGACGTTACTCATTCCCCATGTCAACGTCTCTCACCCGCATTTTCTTAATCCGTCATGGGGCCACGACTCTCAGTGCGGAAGACCGTTTCGCAGGGACTACGGATGTCCCGCTGTCCGACGAGGGCCGCAGACAGGCTGGGCTGTTAGGCGAGCGGCTTTCCGGGATGGCTGTGGCTGCGGTTTACGCCTCGCCGCTGAGCCGCACGATGGAGACGGCCGGAATCCTTGCCCGGCATCACGGGTTGGAAGTTCTCCCAAGCGAGGGGCTGAAGGAAATTTCTCATGGTCATTGGGAACAGCTTACGCGCAAGGAGGTGGATGAACAGTTCCCCGCAGAGGCGGCCGCTTGGGAGGAGGATCCGTTTACGTTTGCTCCCGAGGGTGGAGAGAGCGGGCTCGCTGTTACGGCGCGTGCGTTGCCGGATTTGTTAGATATTGTTCGCAAACATGAGGGGGAATCGGTGATTATCGTTTCTCACAAGGCCACCATCCGGCTGCTGCTCAGTTCGTTGTTAGGATTCGATCCGCGGCGTTACCGGGACAATCTGGATCAGGATCCGGCCGCGCTGAATGTCGTGGATTTTAGAAGCGCAGTCCGCGCGCGTCTGATTCTGTTTAACGATACCTCGCACTATTCGGAATGCACTTTATCAAAGCCGGATGTCCCCGAACCCCGCCTCTCCCATTGGTGGACGCGCTGAATTCTTCACCCGATGAATCGCTCATCCCTGCTGCTAGAAACCGAACGGTTCTTTCATGAAAAGATTCCGCTGGCTCGCGCCATGGGAGTTCAAGTGGAGGAGTTCGATCATACACACCTTATTCTAACCGCTCCGCTGGAGGAAAACCATAATCACCTCGGCACGGCATTCGGCGGGAGTCTCAGTGCGCTTGCCACGCTGGCCGGGTATGGGTTATTATGGCTAGAGCTGGAGGATCGAGACTGTCACATCGTCGTGCGGAATAGCTCTATCAGTTACCGGCGTCCTGTGCACGGCCAGCTCCGCGCGATCTGTCATCGCCCGACGGATGATGTGCTTGCGGAATTCAAGGACACCTTTCGAGGAAGAAGCAAAGCTCGGATTGTTCTGCGAGTGACCATTGAGGAAGCTGGCCACGTCTGTGTTGACTTTGAAGCTTGTTACGTGGCTATCCGTTAGGGTTTCGCGTTTATGCTGAGGAAATTCCCGAGTGCTAGAATGGCTTCGCGTGGGTGAGCGGCGGACAAGCTCAGGCGCAACCGCGCGGTGCCACGGGGCACAGTGGGAAAGCGGATCGCGGGCACGAGAAACCCGGCGTTTTCCAGTGCGGCGGCTGCTTCGAGAGCGGCTTCGTTAGAGCCGAGCACGATGGGGATGATCGGGGTGGGGGATTCCGAGATGAATGAAATGTTTTGCGTGAGTTGCTGGCGGAGCGTTTTTCCTTCGCCCGAGCGGATTAAGTCCAGCGAAGCAAGCGCTGCATGCGCAAGGGCGGGCGGGGGAGCCGTGGAATAGATGAACGAGCGGGCGCGATTCGTGAGTAGGTCGATCCACTCGCGTGAGGCTGCTAGATAACCGCCTGATAGACCTGCTGATTTGCTGAGCGTGCCCATTTGAAAGGTGATGCGCTGCTGCAATCCTTCTCGCTCGGCCAGTCCCATCCCGTTGTCACCCAGAACGCCGAAGCCGTGCGCTTCATCCACTAACAAGAGAGCGTTGTGATCTTCTGCCAGCCCGACGATTTCGCGCAGCGGGCAAACATCGCCATCCATGCTGAAGACTGATTCGGTCACCACAAGGATCCGGGCATCTGCGGATTTCGCACGGGTAGAAGCCAGCAACCGAGCGAGTTTTTCCCAATCATTGTGAGAGAAAACCCGCAGGGTAGCTCCTGATAGACGTGCGGCATCGACTAAGCAAGCGTGGGAGAGTTTATCGAGAAAGATGAAATCGGATTTTCCTACGATCGCCGGAATGACCCCGAGCGCAGTGGCGAAGCCGGAGGAGAAAGTGAGTGCAGCCTCCGTTTGTTTCGCGGCAGCGAGTGCATCTTCTAGCAGGCGGTGCGGTGGCAGCGTGCCGCAAACCAATCGTGATGCTGCGGAGCCTGCGCCGTAGCGTTGGACGCCCTCGATAAGTGCCGCCTCGATCCGTGGATGGCGGGCGAGGCCGAGGTAATCGTTAGATGCAAAGTTCCAGAGGGTGTGGCCGTCTCGCGTGACTTGAATCCCCGTCGGCGAGTCCAGTGGACGTTGTTGGCGTAGCAATCCGGCAGCGTGGAGTGCGTGCAGGGACTCGGCAGGGCTAGGCATTTTGCGGTAAGCTCCGATCAGGCGCCGGGATTCGGCCGTTCGAGTGCCCAAGCGAGCAGCTTTGCGGAGTCCGTCCAAATGACCGGGGTATGTGATTTAAGAATCACGACAATGGCGGAGCGGCCGTTGAGAGAGCCACTGGAAACGAGACATTTGCCTGAGGTGTTAGTGTAGCCGGTTTTGAAACCATCACAGTAGGGAAGGGTTTTGAGAAGTTTGTTTGTATTTTCAATCTCACGTCTCTCGCCATTGTTAAAGGTGAATACATAGGATTTCGTCGCGGTGAATGAGCGAATGAGTGGGCTGCGATAGGCGGCACGGGCGGCGATGGCCATATCGCGGGCGGTTGAATACTGGCCTGCCATCGGAAGTCCGTTAGGATTGATGAAATTAGAGTTTTTCATGCCGAGCGAGGCGGCTTTCTGGTTCATCAAATCGGCGAAGGATTCTAGACTACCGCCCACATCGCGGGCAAGGGCGCGGGCGATGTCGTTCGTACTTTTCACCATCATCACCTTGAGAAGTTCGCGACGGGGGTAAACCTCACCCGGTTTCACGCCGAGCTTGGTGGGTTCACAATTTTCGTCAGAGGCCTGAATTGTCACCGGCTTGTCCATATTGCCTGCGTCGAGCACGCAAAGGGCAGTCATGATTTTCTGAGTACTGGCAACGGCGCGCGGGACATCAGCGTTTTTTGCGTAAAGCACTCGGCCACTCACGACGTCGATGACGATGGCGCTTTCCCCAGAAATCGGCGGTGGCGCGGTGGGAGGAATCGCGGCGACACGGACAGGATTACCATCTTGTTCCTCCACTTGGTTAGCTCGGGGTGCCAGCGGAGGTGGTGGATTTCCACCACAGGAAGTGATCAGGGCTGCGGTGAAGGCAAGGGCGGTGAGGCGGACGCAGATCAAGCGAGACATGGCGGGAATCAATCGCATGGGAGAGTAAGCATCAAGCCGCGATTGTGCGATTTTCCGCGACGGGATCAAGGATTTCTGGGGGGTAAGAGGCTTCCATCCATCTCGGCACCTGGTTGGGGCAGGTTGGGTTCCTTGAAATCAACGGGGCCATTAAAGAACCAAAATCCGCGTTTGCGGCTGTTTTCGAAGGCGAGCGCTCGTTCCTGCCCAGTGGGAAGTTTTTTCAAATCCTTTTCCCGAACTTCGACCACCTTGACTCCCGGTGGGTTGATTTTGGCGAGTGAAAGTTCGGAGAGTTCTGCGACTTTTGCAGTGGCGGCGGCAGAGGTTTTCTGGATCATCGCGACCGAGTTTTTTCCAGCCTGGCTCAGCGTCGCGCAGGACACTAGGCACAAGCCTGCGGTAAGGAGAGATAGAATGCTTAACCGGGACATGGTTTTCATACGAAAAGGACGACCAAGAAAGTAGCAGCGAAATGATCCCTGTCCACTGCTCGTTTTCGTGACACAAAGGTCGCCGAATCTCAGCGCGGTACCAACACAAGGAAGTTTCTCACCGGGCGATTCCACGGTGGGCGGATGACACAAGGACCTCCCGGAGTTGCCGCGGATACCCAAAGATCGGCTGATCTGCCGCCATCGAGATTGAGTGCTTGGCGAATTTTCCAACCTGCGGGTGTAGCAATGGCGAGGGCTTGTCCGAGGGCAGCGAGAGAGCAGGGGGAGCCGTGGCCGATCCACCATTGCGTGCCGCCATCCCAGAGGATGACGATGCGGGCACTGGTTTTGTTAGCTTCGAGGCCAGTGATCGGGCGGCCGTTTTCGACAAGGAGCGGACCGGCTTGGATCAGTTCGCGCATGGAGGATGCACGGGCACGTCCGAGGTTTTCGCGGCGGCTGATAGAGGATTTTCCTGAGCCGTCTTCCAACCACACGCCACTGCCTAACGATGAGCTTGAATTCCATGTGCCCGAAATGTTTCCAAAAGAAACGACCAGCCCGAGAGGGGCACCTTCCGGAGTGAAAAATCCAGCATTCATCGCAGCGATCCCTCCACGAGCTTTACCGGCAGCGGCGGCATCGGCGAATTGTGTGCCAGGACCATCCGCTTGATCAGCGACGACGAGGCGATGATTTCGCGAATCGAATGCGACGCCTTCAAAAGTGATTCCTGAAATTTCGTCGGTGGTGAAACGAGGGGGGCTCTCGGGAGTGGCAGGGGAACGAGGGATTTCGACTGCCGGAGATTTCTCAACGACCGGAGGTTTCGGCGCTGACCGCACCGGGGGAGCGGGGACACAACTTGAATATGTTAGGATAAAAGCAGAACCTATTAGAAATCGCATCACAGGAGCTTGCATCGTTTCACCGAATTTACAACAGCGCGCCTTATTTTACAACAGCGCGCCTTATACTTCGCGCACTCCAATCCCAAGCAAGGTCTGGAATTTGGGGGCTTCCGTCTCCCGGTCCGCGACGATGGTTTCAATCTGCTTAAACCCGGCCTTTTCTAACATCGCTGCGAGGTCGCTTTCTGAAAACCCAAGCCAGCGGTCCGCGTAAAGCTCCCGCGCTTCTTCGAAATGATGCTGCACCAGATCTAACACGATTAACCGCCCACCCGGTTTGAGAATCCGATAGGCCGCATCCAAGGCTCTCTGCGGGTGCTCGGCGTGATGGAGGGCTTGGCTGAGAATCGCCAAATCTAAGGTGCCGTTGTCGATCGGCGGTTCCTCAATATCCCCGATGCGGTATTCCAAATTTTTCAGACCATTTTGAGCTGCTAGATTTTGCCCGAACTCGACCATTTTTGGCGAAAGATCCACCGCGATTACTTTCTCGGCGCGCTGGGCGAGGAGCTGGGCCAGCGTTCCTTCGCCCGCTCCAAGGTCCGCGACGACCTTGTAATTCAAGACTTTGATCAATGCTTCTGCCAGGGCCTTCCAAGATCGCCCGGGCACGTAATCTTTGCCAAACCGCCCCGCTAGCTCATCGAAATAAGCCCGCGCCGCATCTTTTCGTTTTCGCAACAAATGCTGTAAGGCCAGCCTGTCCGCCGCGATTTCCGGGATTTCTACGGAGGCGAGGCGAGCGACTTCCATCAAATCCGGGTCCGACGTACACGAGTAATTGTTGTTTTTTCCGCTCCGTTCATCCGTCACAAGGCCTTCGGTTTTCAATTGGGAAAGCTGCGTCGAAATTCGGCTTTGGCCCATGCCGAGCACCTCTTGCAGTTCTGCAACAGAAAGGGCCTCCTTCTCCACCAACATCAGAATCCGCAGGCGGGTGGGATCAGAAATGAGCTTCAGCGATTTCAGCATTGACGGCATGATGAGACGATTGTATCAACGCATCACGATTTGACGATACGAAAAACAAAAACTACATGAGCACCTTCATTTTCTCCTCAGAGTCCGTCGGCGAAGGCCATCCGGACAAAGTCGCCGACACGATTTCAGACGCTATCCTCGATGCGTGCCTCACCATTGACCCGAAAAGCCGGGTTGCTTGCGAAACCTTCGTGAAAAGCAATGTGGTCGTCGTCGGTGGCGAAATTACCATTCCGAAAATCGGCGATAAGCCAATCGGATCCGTCATCAACATCGAACAAGTCATTCGGGACGCGGTCCGTGGCATCGGTTATATCAATGGCGACGATGTTTTCCACGCGGATTCCCTTTTCATCAACAATTACTTAACCACTCAATCGCCCGATATCGCGCAAGGCGTGGACGCGAAAAAAGCCAAAGGCAAAAAGCACGCCGAGCAAGGGGCTGGCGACCAAGGAATCATGTTCGGCTACGCTTGTGATGAGACGCCCGAGCTGATGCCCGCGCCGATCATGTTTGCGCATCGCCTCGGTCGCGAGCTCACCCGGATTCGCAAGACTGGCAAAGTAAAATGGCTGCGTCCTGATGCGAAGTCGCAGGTTTCCGTCGAGTATGTCGATGGCAAGCCGACGCGCATTGTGAATGTCGTTATTTCCACCCAGCACGCCGCTGACGTTGAGCACGCCACGATCGAAAAATTCTGCATCGAGCAAATCATCAAGAAAGTTCTTCCGAAGAACATGCTCACCAAGGACACCGAGTATCTCATTAACCCAACCGGAAAATTTGTCGTCGGCGGACCGCAAGGTGACTCCGGCCTCACCGGTCGTAAGATCATCGTCGACACCTACGGCGGCACCGGTCGCCACGGTGGTGGTGCATTCTCAGGGAAAGACCCATCAAAGGTGGACCGCTCTGCCGCCTACATGGGCCGCTGGGTTGCTAAAAACGTCGTCGCTGCCGGTCTCGCCACCAAGTGCGAGGTCCAGTTCGCTTACGCCATCGGCCACCCACTTCCTGTTAGCGTGCATGTCGATACTTTCGGCACGGGCACGAAGCCGGACGCGGCGATTCTTGCCGGTATTTTGAAGGTATTTTCCTTCAAGCCCGCCGACATCGTCAAACAACTCAACCTTCTTCGCCCGATCTACTCGAAGTCCACCAACTATGGTCACTTCGGAAAAGACGACGCTGATCTCACATGGGAGTCCACCGCGAAGGCTGCGGCTCTGAAAAAGGCAGTTGGCTGAATGCCTATCAGAATCATAACGACAAGACACAAAATTTATACTAAACTAACATGAGCTTCACAGACTACAAAGTAAGAGACATCGGCCTCGCCGATTTTGGCCGCAAGGAAATTGAAATTGCGGAGCACGAAATGCCCGGCCTGATGGCGACCCGCGAAAAGTATGGTAAAGAAAAGCCGCTTCAAGGCGTGCGGATCATGGGCTCGCTGCACATGACGATCCAAACTGCGGTTCTCATCGAAACGCTCGTAGATCTCGGTGCCGAAGTGCGCTGGGTTTCCTGCAACATTTTCTCCACTCAAGACCACGCCGCCGCCGCCATCGCCGCCCGTGAAATCCCGGTGTTTGCTTGGAAGGGCGAATCTCTCGAAGAATATTGGTGGTGCACTTGGAAGGCGCTGGTCAATCCTGCAGGCCTTGGACCTGAGCTCATCGTTGATGACGGAGGCGATGCCACTCTTCTCATTCACAAGGGCTACGAACTTGAAAATGGCTCGGACTGGGTGAACACCCCATCTGGCAACCACGAAGAGCAAGTCATCAAAGATCTTCTCAAGGACGTGCATGCGAAACAACCCGGCATCTTCGCGAAAATCGTGAAAGACTGGAAGGGTGTTTCCGAAGAAACCACCACGGGTGTGCATCGTCTCTATCAAATGGCTAAGGCGGGCACCTTGCTTGTTCCTGCCATCAACGTGAACGACTCCGTCACCAAGTCGAAGTTCGATAACCTCTATGGTTGCCGCGAGTCGCTAGTGGACGGCATCAAGCGCGCTACCGACGTCATGATCTCCGGCAAAGTCGGCGTGGTCTGCGGTTACGGCGATGTCGGTAAAGGCTGCGCTCAAGCCCTACGTGGCCAAGGTGCGCAAGTAGTCGTCACCGAAGTCGATCCGATCTGCGCCCTGCAAGCTGCGATGGAAGGCTTCCGCGTCCTAACACTCGAAGACACCCTCGGCTGGGGCGATATTTACGTCACCACCACCGGCAATTTCGACATCATCCGCCTAGAGCACATGGAGAAGATGAAGGATCAAGCGATCGTGTGTAACATCGGTCACTTCGACAACGAAATCCAGATCGACAAGCTCAACAACGCGAAAGGCGTCATCCGCACCAACATCAAGCCACAGGTTGACAAATATACCTTTCCGACTGGCAATAGCATTTATATGCTAGCAGAAGGCCGCTTGGTAAATCTCGGTTGCGCTACGGGCCACCCAAGTTTCGTTATGTCTAACAGCTTCACCAACCAGACGCTCGCGCAAATCGACCTTTGGAAAAACCGCGCGACGAACAAGCCTGGCCAAGTCACCGTGCTTCCAAAGCACCTCGACGAAGAAGTGGCGCGCCTCCACCTCGCCAAGGTCGGAGCCAAGTTGACCGCTCTAACGCAAGAGCAAGCTGATTACATCAACGTTCCTGTTGAAGGCCCTTACAAGGGCGAACAATATCGTTACTAAAGTGACATAGGCATTCTTGCCTGTTTTTCATTTCCAAAACGGCCAGCCGGTGATTCGACTGGCCGTTTTTGTGTTATGGGTTAGCTTCACCTTCAACGCTCCTTCACCATGCGCCATGATTAAGTTTTCCTCTTTTACCTTTGCATTGCTCTCGCTGCTATCCCTATGCATTTCAAGCTGTGCCATTTCTCCAGCACGAAATACAGTTAGAGAGCGAGACGAATCTTTAATGAGTGGCGGTCATCGCATTCGGGTTGAGACTTTTGCGCCATCAGAAACAGGGCGATATCCCACGGTGCTCGTGCTGCACAGTTCTGCGGGAACGATCGTGGGCAAAGGTGCCATCGTGGACCTGTGCCGGAAGCTCGCCGCCCAAGGCAAGCTTGCCATGTTAGTGCACTATTATGATCGCACCGGCACTATATGGAGTGGCAATGAGACGATCACCAAGTTATGGCCAACGTGGGCGGCAACCGTGCAGGATGCGATTAACTACGCAGCCTCCAACCCCCGCGTACAGCCAGATTCCATCGGGCTCTTTGGATATTCACTGGGTGCGTTTCTTGCCGTGGAGGCAGCATCGCAAGATAAACGCGTGAAGGCAGTGGTTGAAGTGTCGGGAGGAATCTTCGATGCACGTCAATCAACGTTAGACCGAGTACCGCCGACCTTGATTCTGCATGGGCGTGCGGATGAGCGGGTGTCTGTTTCCTATGCACTTGGCCTTGAAAAAACCGCGCGCAAATACGGTCATCCAGCGATGATGAAACTCTACGATAACGAGGGACACGTGCTCAAAACACAAGCCCTGAACGATGCCATGGAGCGCACCCTCAAGTTCTTTGCCGCCCATCTTCCCCCAGCATCTGGGAGTAGGCGGTAGTCAATAGGCATGCGAAATCGGCTGGATCCTTGGGTCAGTACGGACTAGATTTCTCAAGTGAAACGAATTTTATGCATCGTGATGGATTCGGTGGGTTGTGGGCATGCCCCAGACGCTGCGGATTACGGCGATGCGGGTGCAAACACACTCGGGCATTTGTTTGAGCGGATACCAAATTTTTCACTGCCTCACTTGGCGTCACTCGGCCTTGATAGAGTGTTAAAACGTGAAGGTGATAGAGTGATACACCCCGGAGCTTCATGGGGAAGGCTAACGGAAATATCAGCGGGAAAGGACACGACCACGGGGCATTGGGAATTGATGGGATGCAGCCTAGATGAGGCATTTGCAACGTATGAGAAATTTCCTGCGGATCTGGTGGCTGAACTGGAAGCTCGCGGAGGAGTGGAGTTCATCGGGAATTTCGCGTCATCAGGAACAGAGATTTTGGTGCAACTCGGCGAACAGCATCTCCGTTCGGGCAAGCCGATTTTGTACACCAGTGCGGACAGTGTATTGCAGATCGCCGCGCACGAGGAAACTTTTGGGCTGGAGCGCTTGTGGAAACTTTGCCACACCGCGAGGGAGCTGCTAGATGAGCGGGGGATTCGGATTGGGCGTGTCATTGCCCGTCCGTTTCTGGGGGATTCACCGGAGAATTTCAAACGCACCGGAAATCGACATGACTATTCTCTGATGCCGGGCGAGACCCTGTTAAACCGACTCCAAGCCGCTGGGATTCAAACAATCGGGGTGGGGAAAATCGCCGATATCTTTGCAAACTCAGGCATTTCCGAATCGCATCCCACAAAGTCGAATGCGGAGGGAATGGCGGTGATCGAGCGACTTTGGGCGGAGGCCCGCGAGCATTCCCACTTTATTTTTGCCAATCTGGTAGATTTTGATTCTCTCTACGGCCACCGTCGCGACCCTGCGGGATACGCCCAGTGCTTACGCGAGTTCGACGACTGGCTGGGCGGCTTCATTAGGCAGGTCAAGTCTGACGACTCAGTTATTCTAACTGCCGACCATGGGAACGATCCGTATCAACTCGGCACTGATCACACCCGTGAGCAGGTGCCGGTGCTTACCCTTGGTTTAGGCAAGGTTCTGGGAAACGGCACTTTTTCTGACGTTGCAAAATGGATAGGGGAGCGGCTAATCCCCGATCCCTGCTAGATTAGAAAATCAGACTCCTGCTTCGCTGACTTCCTGTTGGGCCTCGGGGCGGCTAGAGACGAAGTCGAGTTCTTCGATATCTGACTTTTTGACGACGTTGACAAAATCCCCCGGTTTGACATCACCGCGGAGCAGTGACTCGGCAAGTGGGTCTTCGAGGAAACGTTCGACAGCACGGCGCATCGGACGAGCACCGTAGGCAGGATCGAAGCCTTTCAGCGCAAGGAGATCGCGGGCGGACTCGGTGAGTGTTAGAGTGATGTCCTTTTCCTTGAGGCGCTTGACGAGCTTCGCGACTTCGAGATCCACGATCTGATTGAGGTCCACTTTTTCCAACATGTGGAAAACCACAAGGTCATCGAGGCGGTTGAGGAACTCCGGTTTGAAGTAACGTTTTGATTCTTCGAGAATCTTTTCCTTCATACCTTCGAAGTCGGCTTGGTCTTCGGTCATTGCACCGAAACCGAGTGAGGTCTGGCGCTTGATCGAAGACGCACCGACGTTAGAGGTCATGATGATGATCGTGTTTCGGAAGTCGATCTTACGGCCTAGCGAATCAGTGACGGTGCCTTCTTCGAGAATTTGAAGCAGCAAGTTCATCACATCCGGATGAGCTTTTTCCACCTCATCAAAAAGAACCACGGAGTAAGGACGACGGCGAACGGCTTCGGAAAGCTGACCCCCCTCTTCATAACCGACGTAACCCGGAGGCGATCCGATGAGACGGCTGGCGGTGAATTTCTCCATGTATTCTGACATGTCGATTTGGATCAGCGAATCCGCATCGCCGAACATGAACTCTGCTAGATTGCGAGCGAGGTAGGTTTTACCGACGCCGGTGGGGCCAAGGAAAAGGAACGAACCGATCGGGCGGCGCGGGTCTTTAAGGTCGGCGCGGGAGCGGCGGAGTGCCTTAGAAATCGCGATAACAGCCTCGTTTTGTCCGATCACGCGGCCTTTCAGCTCGTCTTCCATTTTCAGGAGCTTCTCGGCTTCTTTCTCTTCCATACGACGCAGCGGCACGCCTGTCCACTTTGACACGACGGCCATGATGTCGTCATCGGTGACGGTGACGATGGTTTCTTCAGAAGAAGCACGCCAGTTTTTGAGCGTGTCTTCGAGATTCTTCTTCGCGTGTTTTTCGTCATCGCGGAGAGAGGCTGCTTTTTCAAAATTTTGTTCGGCAATGGCAGCCACCTTGTCTCGATTGATATCGACGATGGCAGTTTCTAACTCTTTGATCAAGGGCGGGCGGGTCATCGTGCCAATGCGGGCGCGAGCACCGGCTTCATCCAGCACGTCGATGGCTTTATCTGGCAAAAAGCGAGCGGTTAGATAGCGGGACGTAAGTTTTACGGAAGCTTCGATGGCTGCCGGTGTGAACTTGGCCTTGTGATGGCTTTCATATTTTTCTTGGAGGCCTTGGAGAATCTTAATAGCATCATCGACCGACGGCTCATCCACCTTAACCTGTTGGAAACGCCGTTCGAGTGCGGAGTCCTTTTCGATGTATTTCCGATACTCGTTGAGAGTCGTCGCTCCGACGCACTGAAGCTCGGCACGACTGAGAGCGGGCTTGATAATGTTAGACGCATCCATCGCGCCTTCCGCAGAACCGGCACCGACGATGGTGTGGAGTTCGTCGATGAATAGAATAACGTTCTTTACCTTGCGGATTTCATCCATCACCGCTTTAATACGCTCTTCAAATTGGCCACGATATTTCGTGCCTGCGACCATGAGAGCGAGGTCGAGAGTGATGACTTTTTTGTCGCGGAGGATTTCAGGCACGTTTCCCGTGGCGATTTCTTGGGCGAGTCCTTCGACGATCGCGGTCTTGCCAACTCCGGCTTCTCCAATCAGGACCGGGTTATTTTTCGTGCGGCGGCAGAGGATCTGAATCACACGTTCGATTTCGCTTTCGCGGCCGATCACCGGATCGAGCCCACCTTCACGGGCGACCTTTGTTAGATCGCGACCAAAGGCCTTGAGCGCCGGCGTTTTCGATTTTCCTTCGGCTTCCGCGCTCGGAGCTTGCGATGGGGTTTCGTCTTCAAACGGACCATCTTCGAGATCTTCATCGTCGTCATCATCATCCTGATCATCCGGTGAGAAATTCGGATCGATTTCAGCAAGGATCTCATTGCGCGTCCGTTGGATATCGACTTCGAGCCTCTTGAGCACGCGGGCGGCGACGCCCTCGCCCTCGCGGAGCAGGCCGAGCAGAAGATGCTCAGTACCGACGTAGGAATGATTGAGTGCTTTTGCTTCCTTGTTAGCAAGGGCCAGCACTTTTTTCACGCGAGGCGTGTAGGGAATATTTCCGGTGGACTTCTGCGGAGGACCGGAGCCCACTTCCTTTTCCACCTCCATGCGGACAGCTTCCAGTTCCAATCCCATGCGTTCTAGCACATTAACGGCCACGCCTTGGCCGAGCTTGATGAGCCCTAGCAGCAAGTGCTCGGTGCCCACGTAAGAGTGGTTGAATCGATCTGCTTCTTTTCGGGCAAGAGCGAGGACTTGTTGAGCGCGTGGGGTGAAGTTATTCATGCGTCGCCGGTGTTGTTGGGGTCAGAAAGCTTTTTTTCGTCTTTCGGTGAAATACAATTATCAGGTGATTCGAGAGAATGCAAACGGGAGCGAACGATTTCCGCACGAATTGAGTCTCTTTCTTCAGGAGACAATTTGCGGCCGGAATGCAGTTGCAAATGTGCGGGCTGAATATCCATCAGCAGAGAGTCGCAAAGCATTACTGTCCCCTCCGGGAAAAATCCGAGGGTTCCGCCGAGGCGAATGAGGGAAAGTTGGTTGAGTGCTTCCTTCGAATCGATGATGTGGGCGTAGCGCAACATTCCGTAGGCGCGGCCGATTTTGTCAGAGACCATTTCGGGATCGTCTTCGAGAAGTTTTTCGCGGGAGTTTTGCTCGTGGCTGGAAACCTGCGAGATCACACGCTCTAGGCGGCGGATGATTGTTTCCTCGCTCTCACCGAGAGTCGATTGGTTAGAAATTTGATAGAGATTTCCGAGAGATTCGGTGCCTTCGCCATAAAGACCGCGCACCGCAAGACCGATTTTGTTGACGGCTTGCAGGACTTGGCCGATCTGGTCACTGAGAACGAGGCCGGGCAAATGCAACATGGCAGAGGCGCGCAGACCGGTGCCGAGATTAGTCGGGCACGTGGTGAGATAACCCAACGTGGGATCGAAGGCGAATTCGAGTGAGCTTTCGAGTTCCATGTCGAGCTCGCAGAGGGCATTATACGCCGCTGTTAGTTGAAGTCCCGGACGGATCGCCTGCATGCGGAGGTGATCCTCTTCATTGAGCATGAGACTGAACGTTTGGCGACGTTCGATGACCGCAGCCGAACCATCACCACGAGCGGCGTGTTCGCGGGAAATGAGATGGCGCTCGACGAGCACTTGTTTTTGAACTGATGTTAGATCGCCGAGTTCGTGGGAAAAAGCACCTTTCATCGCAGGCAGTGCTTCCACCGCAGGGCGCATCAGATCAAGCGCAGCAGCGCGTTGGTCGCGTTTCGCCCAACCAGGAAACGGCTGGTGGCGTAGATTGCGTGCGAGGCGGATACGGGAGGTGAGCACGGCACCATGCTCCCCGTTCCCGCCGGTCATCCAATCGGCGGGGTGTTTGACGAGAGTGGTGAAACGCATCATAGTGTTAGTTCGGTTGAGATGGATAATTTCTAACTGACCACCTCATCAAGGTTGCGGATTTCATCGCGGATACCAGCGGCTTCTTCGTAACTTTCAGAAGCGATGGCCTGATCAAGTCGCGAGCGGAGTTCTTCGATCCTCTGGCTGCGGAAGTGCTGCGCCATCAGACCTTCGGGCACTTTTCCGATATGCGATGTGCCCTTGTGCATGCCGCGCACCATTTGAGCGACCTCTTCGCTGAAGGTCGCATAACAATCGCTGCAGCCGAAGCGTCGCACGCGGCGCAGATCATCCAGCGTAAAGCCGCAGGTGACGCATTTTTTTCCATTTCCCGGAGCGACCTGTGAAGTGTTAGCAGTGACCGTTCCGGGCCCACCTGGTAGACCGCCTAACAGTAGATCGGCAAGCGAAAAGCCCGTGGGATCGGTGACGCCGCGTTCCTTCGCGCAAACGTCGCAGAGGCAGACCTTCTTCATCTGACCCTCGACGAGCTGAGTCAGAAAGACGGTGGCTTTTTTTTCGCAGAAATCACATTTCATGAGCTATCTAGTAATTACCATTCAAGCAAAGGGAGTGCCAGTGCTCATTGCAAGTTCGTGAAACGCTTCGATGAAACGGGCCGTGAATGGTCCTGGCTTACCGGTGCCGATGATTCGGCGGTCCAGAGCAACCACGGGAATCACTTCCGCAGCTGTGCCAGTGAGGAAACATTCGTCCGCTGTGAAAATATCATAACGGGTCAGCGAGCATTCCTTGAAGGGCACGCCCAGTTTTTCCGCCAGTTCGATGATGACGGCGCGGGTGATGCCGTCGAGCGCGCCATCCGAGATGAGTGGCGTAAGAAGGGTGCCGTTTTTCAGAAGGAAAAGGTTATCACCGGTGCATTCTGCCACGTAGCCCTGTTCGTTGAGCATGACCGCTTCAAGCGCGTTCGCTTGGATCGCCTCCACCTTGGCCATGATGTTATTCAGATAGTTCAGTGATTTCACCTGCGGCATCAGTGCGCCGGGTGCCGGGCGGCGGGTCGCGCAGGTGATGATCGAAAGGCCGTTTTGGTAAGTTTCGTCCGGGTAGAGCTTGATCGTCGATGTTTATCATCGCCTCGACGATCAAACTCTACCCGGAC
>JANYEC010000018.1 GCA_025363295.1 Akkermansiaceae bacterium | reverse complement strand
TCGCCTCCACTCCGTCCGCCCCAACGGAAACCCTTGTCAAAACCACCCCAAACAACCAAAACCAAACCAAGCGCCAGGTGTCATGAATCCTGGCGCAACGACCTACCTCCTCCGGTGTCATTTATCATTGGCGCAATACGTTCGCTCATCGCTGATGGGCTTACCTTGGTTCATTGCCCTTCTTTGGGAGCTGTCTCAACTTTAGGGCTGGCGGCGTCTTGCCTTTTTTTAATGGCGTCGAGTTCTTCTCCGTTAGGCGGCAGCGGCTTGGGCTCCACGGGCGGCACGGGAGTGGCAAACTGATCCTTCATGGGTGCGACCGGCGGCAGCGGGGTATGGACGGCTGCGGCATCCGGATCAATTACGGTAGGAATGGCCCCTTCTGGCGGGAGTCCTGCTGGGTCGATGATCGGAAGCGGCTCGCCGACGCCGGTGTTAATGGGTGGATAGACTTGGAATTGGCCCGGAGCCGTCATCGCCGGGTTCTGCACCGCTTTGGGGTCTTCCACCATGACCGAGGGCACGAATCCGACTTCGCCAGTATCGAGTTCCACTTTCAGGTAGCTACCGCTGTTGGAAATTACCTTCATGGAGGTTCCGTGCTTTAGCAGCTTGTCGGCATCTCCGTCGCCATTTGGACGCTTTTTGAAAAAGGCCGTGTTATCCATGGTGGATCGTACGAATTGACCGGCAGAAAAAACGGGGCCTGTGGTGACTCGGGGACCCAAATTGCCGCCGGGTGGGCGAAGCGGGTCGTAATCTCCACTGGTGATGGGTTGGTTGAGGGTGTCGCAGGCCGCGAGACTCAAAACAGCGACTGCGGTCAATGCCAGTGTGCATTTCATAGATGGGAGAGCCTAACGCACATGCCATCGCTGGTCAACGTGATTCCTGCCCGGTTCTACGGACTCCCGCGTAATATATGATCCTTTTCAACTAACAGGGAATGGCAGTGCGCCGGGCAGATCAGTTTCACCTTGTAAGTGGGTCAGTAAAAACTGAACCTACCCCCGACTAACCACGGAAGTGGCATGGAATCCGGTGAGAATCCGGAGCTGTCGCGCAGCGGTATCCAGATACGAATCCCCACACAGCCAATCGTTCGAAAGCACGGTGAAGGCGGGGATAAGGTTAAGCTGGGAGCCCGAATACTTGCCCTTCCGTTGCTCGTCACCCGGGCGCAGATTTATTTCGGTAAACGGGGCCATGGTCCTCCGCGAAAGGGGATCGACGGGAGAAGGTATGGGGTTTCAGCCCCTGGCCCTCTCTTCGTGAAAATATTGAATACCGAAGAGAAAATCATGAAACTAAGCCAATCACGGCAGGGATTCCTCCTTGCCGCTATCGCAGGAATTTGCCTGCTGCCGTCCATTTCCAACGCCGCGAATATTATCGTCGGAACGGGAAATGATACTTCTTACCTCGTTTTGCAATCGACCAATCTGGGCGTGCGCACCTACGTGGTCCATTACACCTATAATGCGGGATCACCCCAAGATGGATATTTCCTATTGGACACCGTCCTAACATCAGATCCTTCCCTTCATGCCAGCGTGGGGTTGCCGGGAAACCGATTTCTCAGCCGGATGGAGTATAACTCGGTTATTGAGGAGTATGACGGGACCAATTATTGGGCGCAGTGGGTATCGGGCGGATTAGGCTACCAGGGCCCGCCCCCAGATTATAACTTCGACCCTGGAATCCCCGCTCTTGGCGAATGGACGGAAGGCTATGGGATTTCCACTCACACCATCGCGCCGGGTTCGTGGGATGCCTTGTTCTTTTCGGATGGACTATCAAAACCCTCCGTCGCGCCGGTTCCCGAAACGTCATCCGCCGTCTTCGTCGTCCTTGGCTCGCTGGTAATTTTCAAGCGCCGCCGGATTTCTTGAAACTCCAAATTCCTCCTGCGCCCCAGATTCACCTCGGGGCGCGGGAGACCCATTCCATGACTCTCCTCAAGATTTCTGCCGTCATCGCGCTCGCTAATCAGGCCCTCGCCGGCCCGTATCCGCCTGCGGCGGGACAGCCGGGCTCCAACGCAATCGCTGCGAGTGATCCCCGTTTTACCACTTGGGCCACCAGTTGCGTCGTGGAGCGCGGTCCAACGGAAATCGGCTACCTAGGCAGTAACCTCGCCACTTACGGGACGGATTCTGCGGCCACAGGCGCGTCCGATGCCACGCCGAATTCACCCTACCCCGTCGTTTCTCTCGGCGATGGCGGCAGCGCTACTCTTGTCTATTCACAGCCCTTCGGCGATGTGCCGGGCCCGGACTTCGCGGTCTTTGAGAATGGTTTTTCGTCTAACTTTCTCGAACTTGCCCACGTTGAAGTCAGCTCGGATGGCGTGAATTTCTTTCGCTTTCCCTCCGCCTCACTCACCGCCGCTAGCACCACGCCGAGCACCGGTGGTCCGGTCGATCCTACGAACGTCCGCAACCTCGCCGGGAAATACATCGCGGGTTACGGCACGCCCTTCGATCTCGCAGAACTGCGCAATGTCTCGCCTCAGCTTGACATCCAGCGCATCACTCACGTCCGGATCATCGATGTTATTGGCACTAACGATCCCGCGTTCGCATCCCTCGATGCCGCGGGCCACATCATTATCGATCCTTACCCTACGCCCTATTTTTCCAGTGGCTTCGATCTCGATGCCGTGGGTGCCTTTTCCAAAACTGCGATTACCTTCGCCGCTTGGAAATTCAGTCAAGGCATCACCGCCACCGACCCGGCCACCGATTCTAACCATGACGGTGTGCCCGATCTAATCGAATTTCTCACCGGTACCGGCCATCTCTCCCCCGCCATTTCTCGCGGCTCATGCACTCTCAGTTTCCCCCGCCTCGCCTACCGCAGCGATGGAAATCTCCGTCTCGAAGGCAGCGCGGATCTTCAACACTGGACCCTGCTCGCTCTATCCGATCACGGTGCTACCATGGCCCCCATGGCAGCAGGCGTGAGCATTGCGGAAACCGGAGCCGCTGCGGTGCAAACTACCGTCACCATTCCTAGCAGCTCCGTTTGGAATTTTTTCCGTCTCGCCGCAGAGCCATGAAAAGCCGTATTAACATACGATCTAACCGCGGCTTTACCTTGGTGGAACTGCTAGTCGTCATCGTCGTGATCGTAACCCTTTCCACGCTTGCATTCCAAGGCTTCAGCGCTGCGAGGACTCAAGCGAACAAAGTCGTCTCTGCGGGAAACCTGCGCCAGCTCGTCGCTGCCAATCTGTTATACGTCGCCGACCATCAGACCTATTGCCCATTTGATCTTTACGGCGATAACCTCATCCGCTGGCACGGCGGGCGGAAAAGTGTGAGTGCGCCTTTCGATCCCGAAAAAGGCCTGCTTTCCGAATACCTCGGCCAGAGCCGCCAAGTCGGGAAATGCCCGCAGTTTGAACGCATGATCAGTGCCTCCGCCTTCAACGAGCTCGGTGCCGGCGGCTATGGCTACAATGCGAGCTACATCGGTGGGATTCCATCCGAATACCTTAAAGCGAATCGCCCCGCGAACGTCCCTAACCCCAGCCGCACCCTCATGTTCGCTACCACCGCCCTCGCCGTGGCGGACGGCATCCAGGAATACGCCTCCGCCGATCCGCCTAACGAAGTCGATACGAACTGGCGCATCCGCGGAGCCCTCCAGCCCACTGTCCATTTCCGTTTCAACGGCCGTGCCCTTATCGCTTGGTGCGATGGCCATGTCAGCGAAGAACTCCCCACCGGCAAGGGGGAAACGAACTTCTACGGCGGATCTAACACCGATTCGAAAATCGCGTTCTGCGGCCCTGCAGAAGACAATGGTTGGTGGAACCCGAGGAATTAAACGCGGTTTAGGGCAGTTCGCGACCTTCTAGGATTGCTAGAGAAAACGGATCGCCAGCGGCCAGCTCATCAGCCAGATCGTCGCCCACTGCAACACCGAAGTCTTTCAGGCCTTCCTCGATACCATGGCCGAAGAAGTGCCCGCCGAGGAAGGCAAACAAATCCATCTGGTGCTCGACAACGCCGGCTGGCACAAAAGCGCCCGGCTTAACTGGCATCACATCAAACCCTTCTACCAGTCCGCCTACAGTCCTGACTTCAATCCCATCGAACGGCTTTGGCAGCACCTGAAAGGACAGGCCATGGCAGGTTTCCTGACAAACAGCGGTGAGGCCCTGACCACCCAACTGCTTGAGTCCCTTAAAAACCTGCTGGACGAACCCAAACTCATCCAATCCGTTTGCGCCACGCCTTCGTTCAATAGGAAATGACTTTTGGCAAATGGTCTAACTGGTAGCCAAATCGGTTAGATCCGTCATGACGGCCGCATGACCCGTGGAGTATACCGTTCCCGTTGAGGTGATCGTTGGAGCGATGGCCCCCGTACCCGAACCCACATTTCCTGTGACATTGCCAGATCCCGAAATCGCCGCGCCTGCCAGCGCTCCGAAATTGGCAGCCGTGCCAAGCTCGATACTTGTCTTTTCTAACACGAGCTGTAGCAAGATGACTGGAATGTTAGGAAATCCGGTGGTTTCAGATGGATCTTGAATGCCGTTAATGTTTGCATCGAGCCAAACCCTGTCGCCCACGGTGGAAGGATGCACCGGCACTGAAATCGCTGTGACCATGGCGATGGTGCCAGCAGCCGAACCAGCTGGTAAGCGCCCCTTGACGGAAGTGGAAGCACCAAAAGTGACCGCCGCATTTCCGACAATGGTTCCCTCCATGTGAATGCTAGCCCCCATGGAAATAGCCCCTTCCACGATCCAGAAGACATTCGCACCTTGTGCCTCATTCGTTAGAATCATATTCCCGACGGATGTGGTGGCGCTGAATGCTGCACCGATTTGGATAATGAAAACAGCATGAGGGTCTCCTTGGGCATTCAGAGTCACGGGCGCGCCTAACGTTGCCGCAGCCCCAATTTTATATACTCCAGGTGTTAGGGTCCCGCGCTCCTGCAAACACTCGCGAGCTGCATGTGAGAATCGAAAAATCCTCGCTGCTTTCTTGGACTTTCATCAAAGGTGATTTAATAAAATCGATTGGTTTTTGGGTCTAATCGGCGAAAAAGGTAAATAAAAACATGATAGTTCTGCATCGCTCGGTAATCACGATTCTTGTAAATTAGCTAAACTGATCACGCGACAATCGGGACAGGTCTTGAATTTCCACGAAACGGAGATTTTAGAATGCGCGGGGAAATCGTGCTCCGTTGGCAAGACCGGGAATGAAAAGCGACTCTGCGAAGGCTCACGCGTGAGCTTGCCTCCGCCTTGTGAGACAGAGGGAGAATACGCCCGCCCCGAGGAGCAGGGCACTACTGGGTTCAGGGACGGTGATGAGGTTGTGATCTAGTGTCACCGCGCCGTTGATGGCTAGCAGACGACCATTGATAGAGGCACCGTTAGTGGCGGTGATGGAGGTGAGGGCAAGGATGGAGCCTTCGAATGCGCTGTGGCTGCCGAGGGTGGCGGAACTGCCGACTTGCCAAGAAATGTTAGAAGCTTGGGCACCGCCGAGGAGGTGGATCTCACTGTTAGAGGCAGTGGTGAGGGTTGAGTTGCTCTGGAAGATCCAAGAGGCGTTCGGGTCGCCACCACCATCGAGGGTGAGAATGCCGGTGAGACCGAGTGACACGTCGGAGCTGTAAACGCCGGGCGCGAGCACCAGGCCGCCCAGATCTTGCGCCGTGGCATACGTCGTGGTCGGAGTGCGCAGCTCGGCCATGGCGTAGGTAAGCTGGAGACTGAGCTTCCCGGCATCGGTGAAGGAGTCGTCAGCATGGTTGTTACCGATGTCCTCGGTTCATACCACCCCTTGAACGAAGTCTTTTCCACAGACAGTCGGAAAGGGTGTCGGTCGCTTCTGATCGTGGATGATCACGCGATTCTACGCGAGTGCTTGCGCAGGAGGCTGGAGTTAGAATCGGACTTCAGGGTGGATGGTGAAGCGGCTGACGGAAGGGAAGCGGTGATACTGGCCAGCGAGCTTCGACCAGATGTCGTGATCATGGACATCTGCTTGCCTCGGCTCAATGGGTTGGAAGCGACTCGGCAAATCATGCGCCTGCTGCCGACAACGCGGGTGCTGATCCTGTCCGCGCACGGGGATTCCGCTTACGTTGCCCGTGCCGCCGAAGCCGGAGCAGTCTCCTACTTGCTGAAAACGGAATCGATGAACACCCTGTGTGAGGCGATTCGAGGAACTAAGGCTTCCGCCTGGACGGGAAGCAGAGACACGCAAGAGGGTAAGCGTGGTCTGAAGCGCCTTGCGGATGGGTTTGCTACGGCGGTAGCAAAGCAGTCATATTTCAGGGTTCTATGACTGCTATGCTATCAGGCGACTTGGCGGTGGGGGCTTCCGCTGCGGGCTGCGAGCCAGTTGGC
>JANYEC010000064.1 GCA_025363295.1 Akkermansiaceae bacterium | reverse complement strand
AAATCGAAGGTCATTGACTCAAAACCGAGTGGAGTGCACATCGCAATCCCGATAATGCATCAATCCTCATTTTTAAAAATAATCGTTTGAACACACTCTATGAACGTTCTTAGAAAAACGGATTTTTGGGACAGGCTCTATATATGCATCTACGGTCACAACAGCGCAATGGAACGCGGCGTAAAGTCCGTTCTGCCACAAACCATGCTCTTTATTCCCAAGCTTCTCGGCAACAAGCATTTGATGGAGTAGCTTTCTAGTTCTTTTTGGAACCAATACTTTCCCATTGGAATCCATCAGCAGGAGACCACAAAGAGTTCTGATTACCGCGTCCGCGACGTTCCTAAAAACGCACGTCACCGAGGCTGAATTAGTTCCCTCGCAAGGAAGATCATTAAGGATGCAGCACCCGAGCCAGCTAACCACTTTGTATGGATCGGCATGGGTCTGTGTGACGCCGTGACTAGCAAGGTGAGCATCATGTTGAGTAAGGGCAATAATCACCGCTCGCTCAATAAATCCCCGGAATTGTTCGGGGAGATCGTCTTTCCCTAGGCCAATCGCCAGAAGAAGTTGTTTTACCGCTCCGTAAGCAACTTCACCGCGTTCTTCTTTTGAGCCAGATTCTTCGGATTCCGACATGCTCACATCGTGGGAATTTGATCAGCGAAACAGGTGTCATCCCCATTGGCGCACTTTTTCAAAAGATCTGCCAATTGAGGGGATAGCCCGTTCGTGATCTCCGATGGGCATTGATCCGCGCACGCTTCTCGTGGTTGTTCCACGAAAGCGTTCCACAACTCTAAAAAAGTTTCCTTGGAGAGTATCATCTGTGGCGTTTGGTTACGTAATTTCTACCCCGTGTCAAAACATTATGCCACATTAAATGGGTCTTGACCGATTTTTTATGCAAAAAATACACTATTTCTTCGCTATGGCCGATTTTTGGCACTGTTCACTTGAATTTCCCTGAGGCAATCGCGGACTATGCAGACGCTATCGAACGCGTGTTTGGATCTGAAGTGGACTACGGGACGGTTATCAAAATCTTTACTCATACCGATTGGGAAGCAACCCGGCACTATTCCCCGCCAAGCGTGCTCAAGGTCAAAAAAATGCCCGTGCAAGGCTTGCCCGACATCTCGCCGCAAACCGATTTGTTTGTCCTCTCGCTTCCAGCCCCCAATGAAGACGAGCAAGTTCCGCTTCTTGAATCCGAAGCTTAAGATTTCCTAAGCATTCAAATTAGGACACTACCAAACCGAGATTGAACTGTTTAACAGCGTTGACGCCAGAAACTTTTCTGTTCAGTTTCCCTCCGTTATCCGTTTCAGGAACCTCAACATATCATCCAATGACCCTCATTCGTCGTTTTTTCTCGATCGCCCTCGCGGCCTCACTCGCCACAATGGCCTTTGCACAGGACGCCAAGCTCAACATTGCCACGGTAGATATGCAGGAGCTTTTTAAGCAGTATTACCGCACGAACGAGGCGCAGAAGCAGATCAACATTGAGCGCGCCCGGATCAATAAGGACAACAACGAACGCCTTGCCCGTATCCGCGAACTGGAAGGAACCCTCGCCGCTCTCCGCAAGCAGCTCGAGGACCCATCCCTCGCTGATTCCAAGAAACAAACGCTCTTCAAGGACTGGCAAACGCAACAACAAGAAGGCATCGCCCTCGACCGCGAGCGTCGCGAATTCCTCCAACGCCGTAACCAAGCTCTCAACGAGAAAATGGTGCAACGCATGAAGGGTATCCTTGAGGAAATCCGCAAGATCGTGGAAGAAAAGGCGAAGAAGGATAATTTCGACTACGTTTTCGACAAGTCCGGCCTCAGCACCTCGCAAGTTCCTTTCCTGCTCTACACCAAGGACGCTACCGACATTACCGCCGGTATTCTCAAGGACCTGAACAAAGACGCTCCTGCTGAATCCCTGCCAAATCCAAACGAACCTGCACCGGAAATCCCAGGCTCCAATCCGGTTCCTGCTCCAGAAAGCACGGAACCACCGGCAGGCAAGTGATCCTCCCTTCACCTCCTTCCTTTTCCTGAGTTGGCATTTGCCCTCACGCTTTCCGAGCTCGCCCAGTGGGTCGATGGTGACATCGTCCGGGGCGAGCTCGATTTGTCTCTGACCGGAATGGCCGCGCTCGACGCCGCCACGCCGCAAGATGTGAGTTTTCTTGGGAACGAAAAATATTACCCGCAGTTTCTCGCGACTCAGGCCGCCGCCGTCATCGTTCCGCGCGGAGTGAGCACCGGACCAGATAGCACCGCGCTGATCGCCGTCGATAATCCATCGCTCGCTTTTGCCGTGGTCGTCCGCCACTTCGCCGCCGCCACGCGGAAATTCCTGCCTGGAGTGCATCCCCGTGCGTTTGTCGATCCCTCGGCCACTCTCGATCCTGGAAAAACCCGAGTGCATGCCGGTGCCGTGGTCATGGCAGGAGCCACCATCGGCGATGGATCAGACATCGGACCCAATAGCGTCATTGGGGAGGACGTCACCATCGGCAAGGACTGTCGGATCATGGCAAATGTCTCCATTCGTGAGCGCTGCGTGATCGGCGATCGCGTCACTTTACAGCCCGGTGTGGTCATCGGTTCCGATGGCTACGGCTACGAGTTTTCTGGCGGCCGCCACGTCAAGCTTGACCAAGTCGGGATTGTTGAAATTCACGACGACGTGGAAATCGGCGCAAACACCACCATCGACCGCGCCCGTTTTGGGAAAACCGTCATCGGCGAAGGGACAAAAATTGATAACCTCGTCCAAATCGGCCATAATGTCGTGATGGGAAAACACTGCATCATCATCGCTCAAGTCGGACTTTCCGGCAGCTCGCATTACGGCGATCACGTCACCATCGGCGGCCAAGCCGGGGTGGGTGGCCATGTGACGATTGGTTCCCATGTGACGCTCGCAGCCCGCAGCGGAGTCACCACTAGCCTCCCCGGTGATACCATTTACGCGGGGAAACCCGCCCAGCCGTTCCGCGATGAGATGAAGCTCCAAGCCCACGTCCGCCGCCTTCCCAAGCTGATCGCTCGGGTCAAAGCCCTAGAAACCGCGATGGAAAACTTGCAGACTTGATAGATTGACGAAGTTACTCCTTGGATTGCGCACAGCAGGCTGCCGCAGTCCATGGGCTGTTAGCGTGCCGCCACGAGGTCGTAGCCGCGCCAGTCGCCGATGGTGACTTGGGCGAATTCGCCGACGGGGATGGCTTCGTCCACCATCACGGAGCCGTCGATTTCCGGGGCGTCCCACTCGGTGCGAGCGACGCCGGGTTGCTCGACTAAC
>JANYEC010000055.1 GCA_025363295.1 Akkermansiaceae bacterium | reverse complement strand
ATCGAAGGTCATTGACTCAAAACCGAGTGGAGTGCACATCGCAATCCCGATAATGCATCAATCCTCATTTTTAAAAATAATCGTTTGAACACACTCTATGAACGTTCTTAGAAAAACGGATTTTTGGGACAGGCTCTAGATAAGCAATCTAGTCGAACCTACGGTGGTAAGCATTATACACAGAAAATATCGATTCAAAGTAACCCGAGTGTGCCGCGAAGGAACAAATCGTGAAACACAACCTATCATTCAGGATTTTATCGAAGAATCGGAGTATCTAGGGCCAGTTGGCGACCCAGCTTGATATATGCAGAAACTAGTAATGTTTGGTGGGGGTCTGGCTATTCTCTTGCGGGCGTGTCTTGTGGCGCATAAAGGTTGGCTACACGGTAATTTGTGCAAAATCGAAAAAAATAATAAGGCGGTTTGTCTTTTGCACGACTATAGGAACTGCTTTCATAATTTTTTTATTTTTTTCATATAAGTTCAAAGGGTGGTCACTGCCGGAATCCCATTCAGGTGGAAACCAGACCTGTCCCACACACTTGCACAGCTATCAATTAGATTTAGATGTTAGATAGCTTTCAAGTAAGAATTTGACACTCGATTTTCGATCACCTATCCATCATCACCTATTAGATCCTCCCACCCCACTGCCATCCCTTCGTCCAGCCCCTCCATAGTCAGACTTTCAAATCCGTCTCAACTCTAGCGCTTTTTATCTGTGCGATCGCCCCACATTCTGATACTTCAATGGGCATAGGCATGTTGGCGCTTCGTAAAATCGCACTCTTTGGCGGGACATTCGATCCCGTTCATCGCGGCCACCTCCATCTTGCGGGATTGGCGAAAAAATCACTGGAGCTCGATGAAGTCCGGTTTCTGCCTTGTCATGTTTCTCCGCACAAAACGGACCGGCATCCTGCGAGCGGAAAAGATCGTTGTAAAATGCTACAGCTTGCGACAGCCGATCTGCCGTGGGCGGTTGTCGATGATTTTGAGCTCAAACGCCCCGAGCCATCTTTTTCGTTTCAAACGGCAGAGGCGATGGCCGAGCGATTCACCGGCTGCCAGCTTTTTTGGATCATGGGTGGCGATCAATGGGACGCGCTATCAGAATGGAAGCACCCCGAACGCTTGGCGCGGTGCGTGGAGTTTATCGTGCTCAACCGTGGCGAAAAAATCCTTAAGCCGCGCGAGGGCTACACGATCCATATCGTGCACGGAGAGCACCCGGCATCGGCCAGTGAAATCCGAAAAGCGATCTCTCAAGGGGCCATCGAGCCTCCATGGCTGGTGCCGGAGGTCGCATGGTGGATCGAAAAAAAAGGCTTATATCAGCCGTGATTCCTTGCCTTTGGAAAGCCCGAAGCGCCAAAGCCATACGAAGGCTAGCAGAATCGCCGCCAGCCCGACGTGAACAACCTGCACCCAGTTGTAAATATGGATCTTGGACATCACCACGCCCAACAACATCTGCGCGACGACTATGCCCAAGGCTATTTTCTCCACTCGTCCGGGGCCGCCCATGCGATGCTTTTTTGTTAGCCTCCAAGCAACAATCACCGCACCCAATACCAACCAAGAAAAACTCCGATGCACCAAATACAACCAGGATCTTTCCAACTCCATATTCCACATGGACCGCGGCGTGTTGAGGTGGGATTTTGCGAGTGCATCCGTCATTTCACGCACTTGCGAACCCATGATTCCCTCCGCGAGGATTGTAATCAGCAGCGCGGTCACTGCAAAGCGAGTGTTAGAAAGCGCGGCAGGCTCCATACGGATTCGCCACGGAGAGTCGGTGCCATTCCATGCGCAAAAAACCAACGTGCCGATCAGACTCATCGCCAGGGCCAAATGAGTGGTGAGGACCCCCGGCGACAAGCCACTGTAAACCACTCTCGCCCCCATCCAAGCGTTCACCATAACGAGCACAAATGACAAAAACGCCAGCCAGAATACCATCGGCCGTCGATCTCGCTGCCAAAATGCGGCGATGAAAGTGGCAAGCGAAAAGAAGCCAACCGGTAAGCTGAACATGCGGTTGATAAACTCGGTCCATACGTGGCGGGGATTAAACTCCGCGCGCAGGGATTCCCGGGTGATCGTCGCCGGGTCTCGTCCCATACGCATGGCCTTTGCTTGAAATTTTTCCAGCGGGAGCTTATCGAAATTCACCTGCTCCACCGACGTCGGCGGAATCAAGCAGCCCCAGCAAGTCGGCCAGTCCGGGCAGCCCATTCCCGCGCCGGTAACCCGCACAATCGCGCCTACAAACATCAATGCCAGCACGGAAACCAAGGCCCCTGATGCCAGTTTTTGGAAGCGCGTCATCGACATGCCCAGACCATGGTGAGGGCGACGGACTTTTCCAGTGCAAATCCCAATCAAAGAACTTGAGAAAGCCCAGGCTCAGTCACCAGAGATCACGGACGCCAAGTCATCCATGCTCCAGCCCGCTGCGTCGCCGACTCCATTTTCGTCGTCGATCGCTGAGGCAAGTTCGCGTTTCTTCGCCTGAAGCTTGACGACCTTTTCCTCGACGGTCCCACGAGTGAGCAGGCGGTAAACCGTGACCGGGCGTGTCTGACCAATCCGGTGCGCTCGATCTGTCGCTTGGGCTTCCGCCGCCGGATTCCACCAAGGGTCAAAATGTACGACCGTGTCCGCCGCAGTGAGATTCAAACCGTATCCGCCGGCTTTCAAACTGATTAGGAAAACCGGTGGGCCATCGGGCTGCTGGAACTTATCCACAAGTTGTTGGCGGTTCCGACTCTGCCCATCGAGCCTCAAACTGGCCCAACCCCGCTCAGCAATGCATTTCTCAATTTCTCGTAATTGTGTCTGGAATTGACTGAATATTAGCATTCTATGGTTTCCATTTACTGCCTCTTCGATCAGCTCCAATAAGCGATTGAGTTTTGCCGAGCGCCGAGCAACCAACAACTGATTGAATCTTTCGTTTCCAAGCAAGGCAAGGTCGCAGCAAGTTTGCCTGAGGCGGAGGAGAGCCGTGAGCATTTGCATCCGCGCAGCACCTTTATTCCCCGAACCTGCGATCGCATCGACACGTTTACGACCCTCGATGAGCAACTCTTTATACACCGCTTGTTGGTCCGGACTGAGATCGCAGAACTCATCGATAAAGAGTTTCGAGGGCAATTCGGGTGCCACTTGCTCTTTTGTCCGCCGGAGTAAAAACGGAGAGGTCCTTAACCTCAATCGTTCGATCACCCCAGCGGCCGTCTCCCCCGACGCCAGCGGAGTTTCATAACGATCCTTAAACTCCTCTCGCCCACCGAGCCAGCCGGGCTGAATAAAACGGAAAATCGCCCACAGATCACGGACGCCGTTTTCAATCGGCGTTCCCGTGAGCGCGACTCTCCGGGAGGCATTGAGTTTCGCGATCGCCTTGGCATGATCGGTGTCAGGATTTCGCATCAGACTGGCCTCGTCCACCACCACGGCACGGTATTGCTGCTTGAGATGCCACGCCAAATCGCGAGCCAAGGTGCCGTAACTGGTGAGAACCACATCGCCCGCGCAGACCCGCTCGCGCTCCGCATCCCGGCTGGAACCATGGAGAATTCTCACCTTTCGGGCGGGGGCAAACCGGGAAAACTCCGCCCGCCAATTCCCGAGCAGCGAGGCGGTCGCCACGACCATTACTACCCCCGAGTCCTCCAGTGTTAATAGAAATAATCGCTCGATTAAAGCAATTGTTTGAACTGTTTTCCCTAAACCCATGTCATCCGCGAGCAGCGCACCTCCAAAGCGCTCCACCCGGTCAAACATCCAGCGCGCACCATGCGCTTGGTAAGGACGAAGCTCCGCATGCAAAGATTCGGGATTTTCAAATGCCAATAAACTTTCTGAATTGTTGACTGTCTGTGACTTACTTAATTTATTCTGGATTTCCCGAATAAGCTCACCCGATCGGGCATTCGCGACGAAATGGCCGTTTTCCTGCTGCAAGTCGATCTCGGAGAAGAGCGGATCAATGATGCTGGAAATGTCGTCCGAGAGGATCAAATGCTTCCCGCCGACCGACTTGCCGGATGAGTTTCCTGAACGTAAAAGCCGTCGGACCTCAACTGCTGGAATGGACGCTCCATCACTCGTTTGAAATGTGAGATCAAAGCTGAGCCAGTCCGTGCCAGAGCCCCGGATTTCGATTTTTGGAGAAACGATAGTCACTTGTTTTTGAACATGGCCGAATCGCTCCCCCTCAGTGACTGCCCAAAGCTGGCGAAGGAGTGGCAACGTTTGGGTGAGAAATGACAAAATGCCGGATTCCCCTTTGAGCACCCATCGTCCGCTTGAATAATCCTCGGGAAGAAATCCAGCGCGGGTCAGCCTTGCCACGGCCCGTTCTTCACTGGCAAGGTCCCGAACCTCGCAGCGCTCTCCGACCAGACGAGGTAGCCCGTTCACTTTCCCAAGTCCCAAAGGCACGGGCGGAGCATCCCCATAACGAACGAGCAACTGCGCCTCCAGATGCTGGAGAGAACCTTCCAGATGAAGGGCCATGGTGGATGCGGCTGGAACGAAATGGAGCGAATCGAGCCAAGAGCTATTTGGGAAAGCGACCCATTCCTGCCACGAATCGAGCTGATTAAAAAACCGAGATGTCGGAATTTCCACCGTGTGGCCTAGGGCGAGTTGACCAAGTGATTTTGCCAGATCGGCGGGGATTCCCCCCTCGCCTATCCGGGTCACCGTTTCTTCACTAACGTGCCAAAACGCTCCTCCGATCTCAATCCATGGGCCGGATTCAGCGTCTGGGACGAGCTGGATATGATCGCTGTGCATCCCGGCTTCTGCGAGTCGAAGTCGCTCGCCTGAACGGATCTGGATATGAAGACGGTCTTTTCCGGCGGCCAGCCTCGGGTGATCGGACACGGAATCGAGGAAGGACGGGACCTGGGGACCATCAAGGCTGAGGCTGAGGATCGACTTTTGCGCGACTTTTTCTTTGGCCAGCCATGCGCTCAGGCGTTCATCGGCGGGGGAAATTTCCTCGTCCGGAGAAAGCGCGAGCGTGGCGGCAAATTTCCCACGTTTCAAAGCATCGCGCCAGTTCAGGGGGAGCAGAATCTGCCATGCAGCGGCTGCAGTCGCTGCAACTTCAGGATTTGAAACGATCGCTTGAATCGACTTAGCAGGCATTTTTGGAGCGATCGCAGCAAGGCCAGTCGCCACGGCGTGTGCACAAACCGCCCCGGTTCTTTGATTATCGGAACAAGGGCAGCGGGCCTCGATATCGGTGGCGGACTTGGCCGTAACGCTGACCCGCAGCGTGCGATTTCCAGCCTTGACCGTGCCCTGCCAACCGGTGGTGCCAAGTTGAGCTTCACCGACGAGTCCCGCCTCGAAGAGCGATTTCCCTTCCTTGAATGCCTGCCATGAAGCTGCCTTTCTGATCGTTTCTTCGGTCGGAAGCATTGCAATATAAAAGTCTTACGAGATCAGTAA
This sequence comes from Akkermansiaceae bacterium, assembly GCA_025363295.1. Taxonomy (GTDB): domain Bacteria; phylum Verrucomicrobiota; class Verrucomicrobiia; order Verrucomicrobiales; family Akkermansiaceae; genus Luteolibacter. The sequence continues at coordinate 8,133 of JANYEC010000055.1, read as the reverse complement.
GACCAATTTCACAACTCACCTTCGATCAGATCGTCGAGAGTCTGACGTTTGCGTATGACCGTAGCGGTGCCACCCTCCACAAGAATTTCCGCCGGAAATGGCCGGGAGTTGTAATTCGAGGCCATGGCAAAACCGTAAGCCCCTGCGGACATCAGGGCGATGTGATCGCCGGGTTGAAAATCCGGGAGCGGTCGGTCTTGGCAGAAGAAATCGCCGCTTTCGCAGATCGGGCCTACTACATCGACTTTGATGAGCTCAGCCGAGGCGGGTTCTTTGAGCGGGACGATCTGGTGATGCCCCTCGTAGAGCGCCGGGCGGATTAAATCATTCATCCCGGCATCGACGATTTTGAAGGTCTTGGCGGAGCCTTTTTTCTCGTAAAGGCACTTGGTAAGCAAGACGCCGGCGTTGCCAACAATGTAGCGGCCGGGCTCAAGGAGAATTTTCAAGCCGAGATCTTTGAGACGGGGAACGAGTTCCTTTCCGTAACGCTCAACCGTGAGCGGGCGCTCGTTTTCGGGCTGGTTGTCCCACCATTCGGCATTTCCGGACTCCAGCGATTGTTGGTAAATGATGCCGATACCACCGCCGATGGACCAGAATTCGATGTCGTGCTCTTGCTTGAGCTCGGTCACCAGCGGGATAACTTTTTCGACGGCCTCGATGAACGGAGCGATCGAGGTGAGCTGCGAGCCAATGTGCATTTGCAGACCGCGGAGCTTGATGTTAGGCAGTTCATCGGCAGCGCGCTGATAGAGGTCTGAAATCGCTCCAAAATCGACGCCGAACTTATTCTCTGACTTCCCCGTAGAAATGTATTTGTGGGTTTTTGCATCCACATTGGGGTTCACCCGGACGGCGGCCGGAGCGATCACTCCCAAGTCCCCTGCGACTTTGTTGAGGTAACGAAGTTCTTCCTCGCTCTCGACATTGAAGGAGTAAATCCCCATCTCCAGAGCGTAAACGATCTCGTCACGAGTCTTGCCCACGCCAGCAAATGTGCAGTGTGCCGGATCGCCACCCGCTTTGATCACGCGGAAAAGTTCACCGCCGGAAACGATATCGAAACCTGCGCCGTGAGTGGCAAGTAGGCGGAGCACGGAAAGTGTCGAGTTTGCCTTCACCGCGTAGGCCACTTCGTGCTCAACGCCGTTTAAAGCAGCATCCAAGCGAGTGTAGTGATCCAGAATCGTTCCTGCCGAATAGACATAGAGAGGGGTGCCGTGCTCGTCCGCAAGCGTTTGGAGATCGACGTCTTCGCAGAAAAGTGAACCGTTTTTATAGGAAAATCCGTGCATCGCGCGAGGGAATTAGCCCCGAAACTGGAGCGGGTAAAGTGTAGAAGATTGAAATGGCAAATGACCAAGCGGGTTGCCCCCCGGTCCTGAGAGCAGTTTCGTTAGTCCGTCGCGTCCGCGTTGTAGCCACGCCATCCATCGTGACGATCTATCCGGTGGCTTTGGTGAAAATTGGAAGGCAATTTCTTCACGCGTTTTTCACAAGCGTTGCCGCGTAGAAGCCGTCATATCCGGTTGCGGCTGGGGAGACGGGGTGCTCTTCTAGCAGGGTGAAATTCCCTTGGGCGAGAAGGTGGTCAATCGCTGCGCGGTTTTCTGATGGGAGGATCGAGCAGGTGGCGTAAACGAGACGGCCACCGGGCTTGAGCATGGTGGTGTAACGGGTGAGTAAATCCTTTTGGATGCCTTGCAGACGTTCTAGGCCGGCGGGCTTGAGACGCCATTTAAGGTCGGGTTGGCGCTTGAGCGTGCCGAGGCCGGAACACGGCGCATCGATGAGCAAACGGTCCGCGACATCCGCGAATTCGGTGGCGGTGTTGGCTTTGATCTCCTTTGCCTTGACGCACTTGTTCGCGTTAGCACGTTTGGCGCGACGCTCCAGTTCGGCGAGTTTTTTTACGTCCACGTCCATGCCAAAAACGCGGCCATCGTTCTTCAAGAGGGCGGCCAAGTGGAGAGATTTACCGCCGGCACCCGAACAAGCATCGATGATGCGTTCGCCGGGTTGAGGATCTAGCAGCGGGGCGATCATTTGGGAGCCGGCATCCTGAATTTCTACGCGGCCATCGAGGCGGAGAGATTTGGGGAGCGATTTGCCAGGGGCGAGGACAAGGGCATCTGGTAAGCCAGGAACTTCGGTAGCAGTGATCTGAAAGCTGGCGAGCCAAGTGATGACCTCGGGGCGGGTCGAGCGGAGGGTGTTCACGCGCAGGAAAATGGAGGCGCGCTGGTTGAGAGCCGCGAGTTCAGTGTCCCATTTATCGCCGAGTTCTGCGGCACCGAGGGCGTCAATCCAATCCGGAATCGATTCGCGGACGGCGCGAGGCTGGGCAGCAAGATCCGCTTCGCGGGCTTTCATTTCCTCAGCGGCTTTCCCATTGTAGGCCCACCATTCCGGGACTTCGTAGCCCATGCGGACCCACTGCGCCGCGCAGAGGGCGGTGGTTTCCTCGCTATCGACGAGAAAACTCAACGCACGCCGCCAGCGGGCGACTTCGAAAACGGTCTCTGCGATGAAGCTGCGGTCACGCTTGCCCCACTTCGGATTTTCCTCAAAGGCGGTGGCGAGTTCGTGATCGAGGACCTTGTGCTCGCGAAACACGGACTTGGCGATGGTCGAGGCGGCCTCGGCGAGGATGCGGTGCATTTTCATGAAGGCGGACTATGCGTGGTCAGGAAAGCGGGGGAAAGCGAAACTTCCCGGCATCATCCGCCCCCCTTTTCACGCCACTCCTTGATAGAGATACTTCTGAAACCCGGTGAACGCCTCGCCGATGTCTTCTCCCAGATCCGCCACGGCGTCGTTGATCGAGTTGTGGTAGCGGAGCTTCAGCAGCGGAGCGAGTTTCGTTTGCTCCAGTTCCTCCACCCCCACGCTGATGTAGTGGGAAAGCACAAAATCGAGGAATACCTGCTGCTTGCTGTTGAAGTGGGTGCTGATTTCCACCTTGGCTTTGGCCGCGCGTTGCTCACGGCTCAGGGTGGGCAGGGCGTAAGCCACATGGGCCAGCACGTCGAAGAGATCACTGTTCTCTGCGTCGATGCATTTCTGCATCTCCGCGAGTTGATCGTGGCCGAAGCCCTTTCCCTCCAGTCCTTCCAACAGCTTCGAGCGGGTGGCGGGCACGCTCCACAGCTCGCGGAGTTCGTCTTCGTTAGAGAAAAATTCCGGCAGTTTGCCGAAGAGCATATCCATGAATTGCTGGGCGGACATCTGCGCGCCGTCGGGATGCCAGAAGGTGGTCATCATCATGTGCTGGATGTTACGTTCCTTGCCGTCAGCCAGTTTGACTTTCGCTTTCTTCCGCTTCTCGCAGGTGCATTGGACCTTGCCGCAGATCTCGCAGGGTTCCTTGGGGCATTCGCACGGACTCTTGCCACAAGCCTCGCAAGGCGGCCTTGGTTTTACCTCGCAGGTGCAGGGACGGTCGCCGCATTTCGGACAATCCTCCTCTTCCAGCGGCTCGCCATCCCATTCCGGATCGGCGAAATGGAGGTGGGCTTTCACGAAATCGTAAACCGTAAAATAGTCCTTGCCGTCGTAGAGCCGGGTGCCTCGACCGATGATCTGTTTGAACTCGATCATCGACTTCACCGGACGCATGAGAACGATGTTGCGCACGTTGCGGGCATCCACTCCGGTGGAGAGTTTCTGCGAGGTCGTTAGAATGGTAGGAATGGTATTCTCGTTGTTCTGAAAATTCTTCAGATGCTGCTCGCCCAGCGCGCCATCGTCGGCCGTCACCCGCTGGCAATAGTCCGGATTCCTGCTCGCCTTCATCTGGTTGATCATGTCCCGCACGATCAACGCATGGTTCTGCGTGGCGCAGAAAACGAGCGTCTTCTCGTTTTGATTGATCTGCTCCATGAAGATCTCCACCCGCTTCTTCTCCCGTTCACGGATCTCGATATTTTTGTTGAAATCCGGTTCGTCATAAACCTTGCCCACCTCGATCTCGCCTTCCTCCACGGTATCGTCCGAGGTATAGGTGTAGTAATCGATGGTGGTGGAAATCTGCTTTACCTTGAACGGCGTGAGGAAACCGTCGTTGATGCCCTCCTTCAACGAGTAGATGAAGACGGGTTCGCCGAAATAGGCGTAGGTGTCCACGTTGTCCTTGCGCCTCGGCGTGGCGGTAAGACCGAGCTGCACGGCCGGCGAGAAATAGTTCAGGATGTCCCGCCAACTGCTTTCATCATTGGCCCCTCCCCGGTGGCACTCGTCGATGACAATAAAGTCAAAGAAGTCTGCCGGGTATTCTCCGAAATACCCATCGACAGGCTCAGGCGCCGATTCTCTGGTGACTGAGCCTGCCGAAGCCCGGGCTAACTTTTTCAATCGATCGATGTCACCACGGATCAAGGCGATCTTCTTCGCCCGGCTCCAACGTTGAATCTGCTTTTCCCGTTCGAATGCTTTGGCGACGTGATCAAAGGTTTCGTAGTAGACAAGCTTCACGGGCAAATGCCTCTCCGTGTGCAATGCTCCCTCACCATTCCCATGCTGAACCAGTCGTTTAGCGAGATGACTCGTGCTTCCAGTGTAAAAACTACCGTCCGCGCACTCTAGAATATACATGTATCCGGTAGCGTCTCGAATTTCTGACAGCTCTTCGAAACTGACTTTCGCCGGCTCCCGGTAGTTAACTGCTGCCACTTCGACAAGCTCAGGGATCGATCTTTCGGTAGTTGGATCACCGGTGGCTGAGCCTGCCGAAGCCATGAAAGTCTGGAAAATCGTGAAGAACACATTCGCATTCTTGGGCACTCTGCCGCGGTTCCGGATTTCCTCCGGTTTCACCCGTGCCAGCGCATCTTCCTTGAACGCGGAAAAAGCCGTGAAGTCGTTATAAGCTTGGTTCGCCAGCGTGTTTCGATCTGCCAGGAACAGGATTCGCGGCCTGCGTGTCGGTTCCCCGCTGAGATTCCAGCGCGCTTGGAAAAGCTTCCAGGCGATTTGAAACGCGATGGAAGTCTTGCCCGTGCCAGTGGCCAGCGTCAGGAGAATCCGATCCTTGCCGGAACTGATGCATTCCAACACCCGGTTCACCGCGATCTCCTGATAGAAACGGATGGTCCAGCTACCGCTCTTGTCGGGAAACGGAACTTCGGCGAAACGATCCCGCCACGCGTTCGCCTTGGCGAAGGTCCACGCCCACAGCTCGTCCGGTGTCGGGTAACTGGAAACCTCTGCCTCGTTGCCGGTTTCCATGTCGATCCCGTAAATCCCCTGCCCGTTCGTGGCGTAGGTGAAACGGATGGAGAGTTTTCCCGCATAGTTCTTCGCCTGGGCGACGCCTTCCGTTAGGGCCGCGTCCCAGGCTTTTGCCTCCACCACGGCGAGCTTCGTATTCCGGTATTCCAGCACGTAGTCCGCCGAGAGCGCCTTGCCGCGTTTCCCGTGGCCTTCGATGCGCCCCAGCGTGATCGGATGCTCGCGGCGGATGCGGCTGCCTTCGATCACCCCCCAGCCCGCAGCGGTTAGCGCGGGGTCGATGTGCTCGGCGCGGGTTTCGGATTCGTTCATGGTGTGGTGTGGAATTGGGACTGTATTGACGTTGTTGACGGCGTTGACAGTGAGATCAACGAGGTCATCCGATCGGTTTGGTTCCCTTGCAGGCCGGGTAGCCGGTGCAGCCCCAGAACTCTCCCTTCGCGGACCTGCGGCGGCGCATCGGTTGGTCGCACTGCGGGCATGGTGGGGAGGGTTCTCCATTGCGCTGTTCCTCGCGGGCTTCGAGTCGGCGGGTGGTCAGGCGTTCGCTAAAACCGCCAGTTTCCTCAAACGCCTTACCTTGTGCGGCGATCTGGCTTTTCAGCATGTTCAAAGCGCGCCCGATGATCAGCAGCATGGCATTCGCGCACACCAAGGGGTCTTGAGAATCCAGCCAGCGGGCGTATTTCCGGCGTTGCTCCAGCGCGTGCTTGCCGGATTCGTGGACCATGTCGTCAGTGAACGGCGCGGGGTCGATGGAAATGGCGTTCACCGCGCGGGCTTCCTCGGAGTGGACGGACCACGGCAGCTCGCCGCTGTCGATGATGAAGACTTCGTAGTCGCCGCGCAGCTCGCTGAGGCTGGCGCGGGCGACGTCGGTGAGTTTCATCTCGGTGTCCTTGGAGGTGGAAGAACGCTCCGAGCCTTCGATGATGTTCTGACGTCCGCTGCGGGCGGCTTGCGTCATCTGGTCGTATTGGCGGCCTTTGGGGTCGTAGAATTTTTCCGGCGTCTGGCGGTGGTCGTGCGTCAGGAAACGGCGGCAGAAACGCAGCGTTTCGAGCTGCACCAGGGTGGCCAACGTGAACGAATGCAGCTTCCGGAAACCGCCGTGTTTGTCAAAAAGCTCGGACACGGCGGGGTAGGCTTGGGTTGGGGGGCTTTGTGGGAGGGGTGGGTGACTTTGTTGACGGGATTGACTGAATTGACGGCGTCAAAGGCGTCAAAACGGTCCATGCCGTCAGCAATGTCAATACGGTCATTTCCACTAACATGGGCATCATGGCTCTTTCTGACAAGTTCCGTTCACAGCTCCCCGCTGAACGCCCGGTGCAGCAGCGACTTCTTCAACGCCTCCAGCGCCGCGAGCTTGCGGGTGTAGAGAGTGGCGAGGCGTTGGGTTTCTTTCGTGAGCGCGTCGAGTTTTTCTACGGCTTGCTTCTGATGTTTCGGCGAAACCTTCGGAACCTCAAAGCTGCGCAGGAGCTTCAATGAAACGGTCTTTTGTGCCGTGCCTGTCGCGCCTTCATTGGCTTGTTTGAGCAACTGTGGAGACATTAGCAGGTAGTAAAGCCAAGAACTGCTCGTCTCAAGCTTCGGACGAACCAGGCCAATGTGCCGTTGAAAGCAAAACTCTGTATTATCGCGGACAATGACGGGTATTCCGAATGACCCGGTGACTGTGTAGAGTAAGTCGCCTTGGCGGGGCTTCTTGTAAGTCTTCAGAGCGTCAAAGTAGGCTCGGGGCACCATGAAGGTGTCGCTGAAATCAATCTCGCGGGTTTCCTTAATGATGTTTCCGATCGTGATGAACGGAACGCCTGTTGGAGATTTCGGCGGGGGTAAATGGTCGCCGTCTGTTATGTCTGTGGCCAAGTCCGCGAGTGTGACCAATTCGCATGTTCGCCATTCGTCCGAGAAGACGGATTGGAGGTGGCTTTCGAAGAGGGCGCGGGCGTTTTGGAGGTTCTTTTCGGCGTTGGCTTTGGCGGTGGCGATGCCCTCAAACGCTTCGTCGAGCAGGCCGACGATCCGCTGCTGTTCGGCGAGCGACTGGGGGTATTCAATCACGAAGTCTTCAATCTGGGCCTTAGTAATTGCCTGCCTTGTAGAGCCAGCTTCACCAGTATGCAGCAACCGGTCTTTGTAGGTTTGCGATACCAGCAAGTATTGGAGGAATGCTGATGAAATTTCATCCTTCCGAGGCCGGATGATGGATACGTGTTGATTGACTCGGGCGGGAAGAAACTCCGCAGGCGCTAGGCAGCATCTGGCTACCGATGCCCCTGTGATGTTCAGCAGGACGTCGTCACTTTCGACAACAACGTTCGAAAGTTGCGCGGCTTGGGTAGCGTCTAACCGAGCGAGTTTGGCTTCTTTGAAACCCCAGTCATGAACATTCAGGCTGCGAATCAGCGGTGTGCCAGTTTCTTTGTATGATTCTTCTCCACCGCGTGGCGTTGCACCACTTCCGATCTTCGTTGTGATTGCCCCGAGCTTGTTTGAAATCCATCCCTTTTTCATCATCGGTCTCCTTTCTTGCGGGGCGAAGCCCCATCCCCAAGCCAGCCCAGGGCAACGCCCTGGGTATGGGCATCCAACCTATTTGAGGGCTGAAAGCCCGGCCGAACCGCGCGACCATTGGGCCGGACCTTTGGCCCTCGCTTCCTAACCGACGTGCTTTCCCAGGGCGTTGCCCCGGGCTGGCTTGGGGTCGCGCCGTTGGCGCTGAAGATGCTTCTGTCTCCGGTCTTGCAGGGCGCTGCGGCGGGGCTTTCGCCGGGATGGGAATTATGGGATTTATAGGAATCATGGGAAGTATGGCCTGTTGGCGGGAATTCATGATTCCTCTGATTCCTATTTTTCCCATCTCTTTCCTTCGCCATTGCGGCGCTGTGATTT
>JANYEC010000054.1 GCA_025363295.1 Akkermansiaceae bacterium | reverse complement strand
GGCCAGGTTCCGGATGGATATTGAGGTGAGGTTTTTGTCTCACCCGCCGGGTGAGCGGAAATCACAGCCATGGGAGTATCCATGGCATTGAAGTTAGGTCACTTGCCGTGTTCTGGCGAGGTTTCCATTTTCCTCTTTAGGTTAACGCGCCCGTGACCTTAGAGGGCAACGTGCCGCTGGGAGATAAATGGGCAATCGCACTGGGGGCATGGTATGATAGGTTCTCCACCACCCCTTGGCTGCCAGTGGTTGGGGTGGTCGGCGCACCTTCTCAAAAATGGGATATCGAGTTGGTGTTTCCAGATGCGAAAATCAGCTACATGCCGGATGAAATTTCGACGTATTCACTATTTGTAGAACTTCAGGGAAATAGTTACCGGATTCCTTCTCGGCAACTTGTGGAGCTCTCTCAAACTCGGATCGGCATAGCCTATGAACGGTGTCTAACCACACAGCTAAGTATCAAGGTGGAGTCTGGATGGCTGCTGGATCGGAATTTTGATTTCCATCCTGGAGCCCTAACTGCCCACGCGAACGACACGCCGTTTGTGGATGTGGGCTTGAGCTGCAATTGGTGATAGCGGTGCCGAAAGCGCACGTGTCAGGAGATTCAGCTTCGGGAGTGGAAACGGGATCGTGCTCTGGAGTGAGTCGCAGGACCAACTGGGCGAGTTTGCGTTTTCCCAGAACAAATGCGAAGAAGCCTGCAATTCCCAGCGCTACAGTAGCAAAGCCATGCATGTGGCCCAGCGCCTTCTCGGCGGCACCACCATAGAGATACCCCAATGCAGGGATCACAATGGCCCACAATGCGCTGCCAAGTAAATCCACCCATAGGTAGGCGATAGCTGGCATGGCAGTCATTCCCAGAGCTGTCGGGACTACGGCACTCGCGCCCGGAATCCACTGGAAGGAAAACGTCAACTTTACCCGGTGAGTCTCGATGAGCCGTGTGAACGGACTGATTTTCCTGGCAAAATATGGCCACCGCAGCAACAGGCGTCTCCCGAAAATGCGCCCGAAATGAAAGCAGAACTGATCACTGGTGAAGACTCCGAGCTGCGAACACAACATCACCAACGGCAGTGAGAGGTGCTGCGAGCGAGCCGCATAACCGCCTAATAATGCGGTCGGTTCGCCTTCGAACACGCCACCGACATACAGGATCAGATAGCCATATTTCTGAATGAGGTGGGCGGTATCCACGAAACGAATTTTACTAGAAGTCAGTCAATGCTTGGTCCGCGATAGTCATGTGCCTTGCGCTGTTCACGCACACGCCGATGTAGTCTGCGAAGCGGGGCGGCAACTCCGCACCTTCGCTCTGGAGGCGAGTGATGTCAAAGACGGTGTTAAGTGAAGCGAAATTGCCGTAGAGCTTTACCGCGCCTTGCATGAAACGCTTATTGCAGGGACCGAAGAGCGCGGGATATTCGTCCTTACGGGCCATGATTTCATTGATCGCGGTCAAGCGTAAGTCCCCCGCTGGCCGACCGAGCACCCGGCAAAACGCTTCGTCGATCTGCGCGAATGTAGAACTGCGGTCTCGGCCGGAGCCAACGTGATAGAGTGCGTGCCCGAGCACGGGCTTTGCCATCAGGTGCAAGATCGCCTGCGCCGCGTAGTCCACTGGCACGACATCGATAAGGCCCTCGGGTCCTGCGGTGGTGGCCCGCAAAACGTGGCCCATGCGGAAGGCCCAAAAAATGCTGTGCGATGGCTGGCAGCCCAGCTTCGTGTGCCCGACGATGATCGTGGGACGAACAATGACGAACGGGCGATTGCGCATAATTTCCATTAGAAGTGTTTCGGCTTCCGCCTTGCTTTCGGTGTAGGGAACGAAGTGCTGAGAGTGCTCGTGGGTGAGCCCGTCCTCGCTGACGATTCTCGGAGGTTGCGAGCCGCAGATCATCGCGGTGCTCACATGAATGAACCGCCGGAGCTTCGTGATCGAAGCGACGCGTTTCGCCAGTGCCAGCGTCCCCTGCACATTGATCACGCGGATGTTCGGACTCCTGCCAAATGATGTAACACCCGCGCAGTTCACGGCGTAAGTGACATCCTCCAATCGCGAATCCGCTGCAAATGCCGCAACGTCCATGAGGTCACCACAAATCACATTGCGCTCCGTGAGCCGGGCAAGCATTTCCCTGTCCAGATCGAATTTCCCTAAGGATTTGCGTAACCTCTCGAGACCCTGCTCGGGCGAATCTGCGCGGATGAGGAATAGCATTTTGGCCGGCGAATTGCACTGCATCAGTTCTGCCGCCATTGCTCCGCCAAGAAACCCGGTTACTCCTGTCAGGAATATCATATCCTCAGCCGTGACGGCGCTCAAATCAGGAAATTTTCCAGTCTGCCGCGAATCTCTAGATTCTTCCTCAGGCTGCTGGTTGTCGAATGAAGCGGATTCGCGAGTGGAGGTACGCGCAGGCGTCGAAACGGTCAAATTCATAGAAGATTTATAACCCACTCGCTACAGAGGCGACCCTCCGCCGGGATTACAATATTGTCATTTTTCTCCAAGCCTTTTGCCACGCGGATTTCCACTTCAGTGAACTCAAGTTGTGAATGAAAACGCAAATTCAGCTCTCAACCCTCAACTCTGGACTCAAAAATCCAGAACTCTTGACTCTTGCTTCTGGGGTCTTGACTCTTGACGTATGGTTCTCGGTATTCTTGGTTCTGGTTCTGGTTCAAACATGCAGGCGATCCTCGATTCAATCGATGCAGGCACGCTCGACGCACGGATCGGTCTAGTGCTTTCCGATAACCCAGACGCTTTCATCCTCGAGCGCGCGCGCAAACGTGGGATTGAAACGGGAGTGATCGACTGCCGGGGATATAAAACGAAATTCCCCGAAGAGGCCCAAGCAGAAACTGCCAAGAGGCTGAGTGCTACTGGAGTGGAGCTCATTTGTCTCGCGGGATTCTTGCGCTTGGTCAGGCGTCCGCTGCTCGATGTTTTTCCTAACAAAATTCTCAACATCCACCCTTCCCTGCTGCCCGCGTTTCCTGGGTTAGAATCGTGGAAACAAGCGCTGGAGGCCGGAGCTTCCGAAGCGGGCTGCACAGTGCATTTCGTGGATGAAGGCATGGACACCGGCCCGATCATCCTTCAGGAAAGCGTGCCGATTCTACACGATGATACTGCGGAATCGCTGCACGCGCGGATTCAGGTGGTCGAGCATCGCCTCTATCCGGAGGCCATTCGGATAGCCGGAGTACGGAATTCATTCCGCCCGGACGTTTTTAAAATGGATTGATGCGAAATTTATTCCGCGCTCCAGTTAGGGCTGGTTGAGCGCGATAATGATTAGAATTACAATGATCGCGGCAAGAATCGCGAGGGTGATTTTCACCCAACTCAGCGGATGCTCGCCGGCCATTTTCCCTGTGTAGCCATTGACGACGACCTGATAGGATTTCGCTCCGTAAGTATAAGTCGTGAGCCAGACGGGGACAAGGATGTGCTTAAAAGTGCGACCCTGATAGTCGGACTGGACATCAAGATTGCGCTGGGTATCGCCCGGAACTTCGCGTGAACAAAGAGCCTCCATGGTCGCGTCCATCTGCTGCTTGCTCATTTCTGAAGCCTGCCGGAGATCGACCTGATAGCGCTCGACGGTCCACCCTCGCACGTAGGCAGGGTCGTAGGGCTTTAAGTCCGTTAGAGTAGGAAAGGGCTCGACTTTTCTTAACAGATCCGCGTGCACGCCAACAGTTCCTGGCACGGCATCGTCATCGAAAAAGTGCTCTAATTGTCCTGCGCAATCCTCCCAACGTGTGCGTTGGATCTGGCGGGTTTGAATGCGGCCGTTCGAGTCTTCGTAGGTCTCTGTTTCGTAATAATGATATCCGGCCTCGGCGGTCCAGGAGGCATCGACGTGGGCATCAAAGGTCCAGTAGGGCAGGTAAATACCATGCAGCGTGTCCGTAAGTGCCGCACGTTTGAGTTTGTTAGGTGCCCACCATCGGCTCCCATACCATTGACGAAGTAAGTCTCTAACTTGTGTGGAGGCGATGACCGCGGGCAGCAGGCTTTCCGGGGTAATCGCATCCTTAAGATCATCCATCGGCACGATGGAGGGAGAGCCACAAAAATCGCAGCGCTGTGCCGCGCGGTCCGCATCGAAAATGCTGATGGCTTGGCAACTTTCGCATTTCACCGATTTTTTCTCCGCTCCGAGTCCGCGATCCTCGGACGGAACGGCGGCAAGCGCTTTTTCCAAATCATGCTCGACGATGGAAGCTCCTAACGGGTCAACCCCATTCGTCCACGGCACGATGGTGCCGCAGTAGGGGCAAGCGAGCGCCTTCTTGGCTGGGTCCCACTCGGCATCCCCGCCGCATTCAGGACAAGGATGCTTTTTCAGTGCGCTGACTTCGGCCATGGCAGCGGATTACTCGGCAAGAAAGGCATCGAGGGCCGCGCGGGAAATCCGATAGGCACTGCCGATTTTTTTGCCTTTCAAGTCACCCGCATCGATCGACGCGATCACATCCGCTTCGGAAACGCCGAGGATTTGCGCGGCTTGTTCTGGGCTGAGCAGTTCGGGAACGCCCGTGGAAACCGGCGTGGCCGCACCCGGGAGTGGCAGCGGTTGCGCTTGCATGGATTTCATCATTTCCTGCGCCATCCCGAAGCCCATCGCCATTTGGCCGGCTGCGGCTGCGGGAGATCCTCCACCGCCGTCGCCGCCTTTGGTCATGGATTCTGCCATTTGGAATTTCACGTAATCGTTTAGATTTCCAATCGCGCCCATGCTGGAGCGCTTGTCGATCGCAGCTTCCACTTCGGGTGGCACGGAGACATTCTCAACAATAAAACTCGTGATCTCGATGCCATACTTGCTAGAAACCGCAGGGTTGATCAGCGGCAGCAGCGCATCGCCCAGTTCCGAGTAGCGGGATGCCACGTCTAACGCAGGCACGCCGCAAGAAGCAAGCGCATCGCTAAAAATACTAACAATCCGCGAGCGCATTGTATCGGCGAATTCATCCAGGCGGAAATGCTGGTCGGTTCCGGCGACTTCCTTGAGAAAAACCGGCACATCGGTGATTCTGAAATCGAACGAGCCGAAAGCCCGCAGCCGGACGATGCCAAAGTCCTTATCGCGCATCATCACGGGATTCGCAGTGCCCCACTTGTTGCCGGTGAAAAGGCGAGTGGTGACAAAATAGACGTCCGCTTTAAATGGGGATTGGAAACCATATTTCCAGCCCTTAAGTTTCGTTAGGACGGGAATGTTATCGGTGACCAGTGAGTGCTTTCCGGGGCTGAAACAATCGCCGTATTGCCCTACATAGACGAACTGTGCGGCTTGGCTTTCTCTAACGATCAACTGCGCGCCGTTTTTGATCGCTTTGTCGTCGTCCGGAAAACGCCACGCAAGCGTGTCGCGCGAGTCGTCGTTAAATTCGATGATTTCTAGCAGTTCGCCTTTGATGAATCCGAGAATGTCCATGATGTTATATTTTAGTGATGTCGTAAACTACCCTGCTTGCCACGGGCGATGGAAGGAGAAATTCAGTGACTCATTCTAATCCGCGCTCGGCGACCTCCTCCTCGTCCCAGCCGAGATAGTGACCGAGCTCGTGCAGAAATGTCGTGCCCACCTCATCGCGATAATCATGCTCTTCCTCGCCGGTGTCCTCCCACAGATTCATCAGAAAAAGGCGGATGCGAGGAGTTTCCCCGGAGCCATCCTCGTCCTGCGCCGTCGGGCCTTCAAACAAGCCAAGTTCGTCCCCTTCCAATTCCTCGTCAGCGGAGCCTTGCCCCGGTTGCTCTTCTAACGAAATGACCACCTTTTTCGCCGCTGCTTGGACATCCGCGGGTAAAATTTTCACCAACGACTTTAGCTCCTCGTCGGCCCAACTGCTCAGTGTTTCAAAATCCATGGCCGGGACTTTACCGCTCCCGTGGCGAGGCACAAGCACCATGGGAAAATCCCGTTTTAGCGTTTGGAAAGGAAATGCGTTTGATCGGAACCTGCTCACCGTCCGTAGCGCCGGATCAGTGGGTTTTTCCCTTCCGTGGTAACATAAATGCTTTTCCCGTCCTTGGAGAAAGCGACCGACTCCGCCTGCGCAAGGCTGTGAGGGCCGAGTGAGGTTGGCTTTTGGGCAAAGGCTTCGGCCCAGCTCTCGGCGGGTTTCCGATGGAAAATAAAAACCCCATAATAGGTGACGACCGCAGCGCGGGAACGATCTGCGCTGATATCCAATCCGGTGGGTTGATTGGCGAAAGGAAGCAAGTTGCAAGTAGGTGCCTGCACCGCCGTCTCACCCACTTTCGTTTGTATAACTACTCCCTTATCGTTAGAAGCACGCAGGGGCAGTTCGTAAACTTCAGGTGGCTTGGTGCGCTTGCTGATGAGGATAATTTTTTTACTAACGGAATCCACGGCGACTGATTCGCAATCTCTTGGGCCGCCTGCGTAAGTGAAATCGATGTGCCATTCGGTGGCCACTGCGCCTGATATCTTTTGGCCGTCGGCGGGAAGTTGCGGCTCGGGCAAGATATAAACGGTGCAGAATTTGCGGGTGGCATTGTTATCGCCTGTATCCGCGATGAGAAGATAGGATTTCCCATTGAGTGTGAAAGAAGCGATGTCTTCCCAGTCGATATTCGTGGCGTCACTAACCGTTAATTTTCCACGGTCCGCCCCGTCGGTGTTAAGGAGATGGAGTTCGGGGGGATTGCCGCTGTCATTAAGGGTCCAAAGGAAATGCTCGTTTTGCGGAGAAATGGCGAGCCCGCTGGCTTCGGTGATCGCGAGGGATTGGATTTGGATTTTATCCTCTGTGAGTGTGAATTCCGCACCTTCTGATAGTGATAGAAAGCCGATGAGCAGAAAGCCAGCGATGGGGTGAATGCACATAACACGAATGAATAACCCACATTCTAGACGACGGAACTATGAATTCAAAGCTTTAGGCTCCTGAGCGTGGGAGAGCTGGGTTTGAAGCTCGGTAAGCACGTTCATAAAATAACGATAAGCGTCTTGAGGGCTCGGATAGGGAGTGAGAGAGACATGCACGCTACCATCGGTGCCGCCCTTCGTGGACATCCAGTAGAAGTGATCCGACGTCTGCATTTTCGCCCAAATGTGGGTGAGCTCGGGATCGTTCACTGCGAGAACTTCGCGCTCAAGTCGGTGGACCTTCGCGATGGCCTCTTTTTGCATGTCATTCCCCATCCATGCGGATAGATCACGTTCAGTATCCGCCCATGAGCTATGAGTTCGGCTGTTATATTCGCGTGAAGCTCGGTAGAGATCCACGGCCTCGGAAGGAGTGACCCATTGCAATCCGGCTTCATCCACGGCATCCGGCATTGCTTCCCAAAAATCGAAAATGCCGGTTTCCACACCTTGGTGCTCGCCGATACTTTCATAGTCCATGAAAAGATTCACCACATCGCCCTCGGTCTCGGCAAGCCAAGTGGCAAACTTCTCTGCCGTCAGCGGATATTCAGTCCACGAGGGGTCTGAGAAGCGAAAGCTGAGGTCATCTGATAGACGAGTGTTCCTCAATTGCGTTTTGATGCGTGCGGTCTCTGGCGCACGATACAGAAAATTCGGCGAGTGGCCTTTCAGATTCCAATCGACTCCCTCGGCGATGACCCCATCAAAGCCCATCGTTTCCGATTTGGCCGCGATGGCATCATTATAAATCAGCTCTGTGTTGCGGAAAACTCGCGGACGCACAGAGAAGATCTTTTCTAACAATTGAAGATGCATGTCCACTTGCCGATCAAACTCTTTGTTCGAATGCACAAACGAAAGCGAGTGGTAGTACGTTTCCGCCAACAGCTCGACTCCACCCGATGCAACGAGGTCCTGAAACGATTCCAATACGTCCGGGCGGAAGCGTTGCAATTGCTCGATCAAGGTGCCGCTGATAGAGAGTGCCATCCGGAAGCGTCCGCCGTTTTCCCCTATCAATTTTTTAAACATGCGGTTCGCGGGAAGGTAACACTTTTCCGCGACTTGATCGAGGATGGCGGCGTTCATCCGATCATCCTCGTAGCTTGCGATTCCGGAGATTTTGGGGAAATCGCCGGGGAGCAAACGGTTTGGTTGATGAGCTTGAAAGTAGAGGCAGACGTCTGGCATGCGAGGATCGGATTTTTCAGGTGCATCAGAGTTTAAGCAAGTGCCGGGCCAAATCACTAGCATGATAGTCCCGGACCGCGAGGCTCTATCTCGCTCTTCATAAACGGCACTTTTAAAAAATGCGAGCCAGACACTCGCAGTCCGCTCAAAAATCTGATCTTCGGACCCACCCGGAACAAGCGAGTCAAAGACTCGCGGCCCATGTGACCTTCGGACGAGCAAAAGAATCCTTGGCAAGGCGGCCCGGAAAGCTAGTTGCGAGGGAAATGATTTTGCTAGATTTCTTCCCCGGAATCACGCCGACGTGGGTTCGTTTTTCCCTCGTCGATGCGGACGGAACCGAGCGTATCCGCCACCATGGATGAACTGAGAATTTTTGTCTCCTCTCCGGGTGATGTCGCTGAAGAACGCGCGCTCACCAGGCGCGTGTTAGATCGGCTGGCGGGAGAGTTTTCCCGCCGCGCCCGGCTGAGTCCGATTTTTTGGGAACACGAGCCGCTGTTAGCCACTTCCACGTTTCAAGAGCAGATCGTATCGCCATCTGAGGCGGACATCGTCATTTGCATTATTTGGTCGCGGTTAGGGACGCGCCTGCCCGGCCAATTCCGGCGGGCGGACGGCTCCACTTATGCCTCCGGCACCGAGTATGAATTTGAAATCGCGATGGAGGCGCACAAGGCAAATGGCAAGCCGGAACTCCTAGTTTACCGCAAAACTACCCATCCGGTCGTAGATTTACAAGATGAGCAAAATGTCCGTTCGCGGCTCGACCAGAAACGTGCGTTAGACGGCTTCATCCAGCATTGGTTTCACCATGCACAGGACGGCTCGCTGGTGGCGGCGTTTCACCCATTCGAGCATCCCGTGGATTTCGAGGAAAAACTGGAAATCCACCTTAAAATATAATTTCCCAGACAATATAATTTAGCGATCATCTTGATTACATCTACGACGCCATCGCTCGACCTGCCACGCAGACTACCCCCAAGCATGACGTCTGCACTTATTCCTACGATCTTCGTAACCGCCCGCTCGATTCCACTTGGAATACTGGCACGCCTGCCACTAACCACACTTATCTCGCCAATGGCCTTTTAAAATCCATCGACAATGGCAATGCGAGAAGCGACTATTCCTACAACGTGGCGAATGAACTTACTTCGGAAACTCAAACCCTCTCCGGGCAAGCGGCCAAGATCGTTTCTTACACCTATGATCCAGACGGCAACCGCGCCACCACCACTTATCCCAGTGGCAAGCTCGTT
Organism: Akkermansiaceae bacterium; assembly: GCA_025363295.1. Lineage (GTDB taxonomy): Bacteria > Verrucomicrobiota > Verrucomicrobiia > Verrucomicrobiales > Akkermansiaceae > Luteolibacter. Next base: position 16,459 of record JANYEC010000054.1, on the reverse strand, counting down.
GAGCTCGCTTGGACCCCACGCAATCAACTCGCCTCCGTCACTTATGACGGGCCGCCGCCAATCGCCAACTATGCCTATGATCTCGGTGGTCGCTTGACCTCCCTCAGTCATGAAAACGGTATCGTAGAAAGCAAATCCTACGACGATGCCAATCGTTTGCTTTCCAATATTCACAGCCATGCAGGCGTCAACACGAGCGGCGATACCTACACGCTTGACAGTACCGGCCGCCGGACTGCCGAGGCCTTCGCCGATGGCACCACGCCTGCCCGCAGCTATAGCTACGATCCCACCGATCAGGTCACCGCTGCCAACTACGGCTCAGGAAAAACCGATGCTTACGCCTACGATCCGATGGGCAACCGTAGCACGGCCACCCTGGCAAAAAATAGCGGTGCCACCACCAGTTACACCACAAATACTGCCAATCAATACACCGCGATTTCCGGCCAAACGGCCCCCACATTTGACGCGAACGGCAACCTTCTTAGTGGCAACGGTGTCACTTACACATGGGACAGTGAAAACCGTCTGCTCAGCTATACAGACACGGCCAATCGCATCGATGCCACGTATGATGCCCAACACCGCCGTCTTGCCAAAAAAGTGACGAACCTCGCCACCCAGGCTGTCATCAGCAATACTCAATACGTGTATGACGGCTGGAACGTGGTCGAAGAATACAACCTTACCAGCAACACCCTCGCTAAAACGCTGATCTGGGGCAGTGATCTTAGTGGCTCCCTACAAGGCGCGGGTGGTGTCGGTGGACTGCTTCAAATTTCCGACCTCTCCGCCGGTGTTTCTTCCCATTTCCACTATGATGGCAACGGCAATGTGACTGAATTGACAGATGATTCAGGCCTCATCACGGCCACCTATCGCTATGACGCATTCGGCAACACGGTAGTAGCGACCGGTCCCGCCGCCGCACCAAACAATTACCGTTTCAGCACCAAGCCAATGGATAGCGAAGTTACCAATGCACCACTCTACTATTATGGTTACCGCTATTACGATTCGCTTACCGGCCGCTGGCCATCTAGGGATCCGATTGAGGAAAAGGGTGGCTTGAATTTGTATGGTTTTGTGGGGAATGATGGGGTCGGGAAGTGGGACATCCTCGGTCATGTGCCATGTAATCAGCAATGCATGTATCCAGGTGGCTACAATCCGAATTTACCTAGCAATCACCCCGACAACAACACGTGTTGCGTTGACGGTGTCGATACACCTCATATTACACTTGCCGCTCGCGATTATGGTGGTGATGTAGAACGATGTGTAAGAGATCGCAATGATCAGGGTATATCTAGTATGATTACTACAGTAGGAAATGGCTTGTGCACTGCTGTAGGTTGTATAATCGGCCTGGGTTACGGGTCAACGGCTGGAGGAGCAATAGGATCGCAGCTTGTTTCTCCAATGGCGAACTCTCAAGCAAGAGCAGAATGCGAAGGGAAAGTCTGTCCTAAAAAATAGTGCCAAGTAATAGGTAAATATTTATGTGCCTCTTCAAAAGAATTCTCGCCCTCTTAATCATGGGATTTACGATATACATTCATGTTAAACTGTATAATAGTTTTGAATGCAAAATTTATGGCTGGATGGTTATCGTTTATATCGCAGTTACCAGTCCATTTAAACCTCTCAACAAGCCTTCTCCAGGGAAAGACTGGGCTGAATAGTTTGTTCGATTGCCCCGGCCCTGCCCTTGGATTTAAACGCCGTTACAAAGTCCCGGATAAATTGTACAAATCTCCATGTTAAATCTAATAAATTCAGTAAGACAGGCTTTCTGTCAGAAATATCCTCACCATCGGTCCACTAGCAAAACTCCCTCCCGGAAGATCGTCGCTCCGCCCCACCTTTTCATCCCGCTGCGTGCGGATCACGTGTGCTGCTAGCCTCCGGGCCCATGTGACGTGCGCGGGGTAATGCTGCATCTCGGTCCGGGTGCCTCCCAGCAAAGCTGGGTCCCTCCCTCCCCGGATGTTCCCTCGGGGAATACCCTCGGCAGCATTACCCGACGCAGTCACAAGTCCCCTACGGCATGCAGCGCCCGCGCCAGCATATAATTTCCCAGACAAACTGTAAGAATCCTCAATTCCCCCTTGTTTTAATTAATGTTCCCTGGTCCGCATCATAGATTTCATTGGCGACATCAACTCCAACCCTGTAGGTCGAAAGCCCAGGTTCTTCTAAAGTTTCCTCAAACGATTCACTGTTAATTTTAATAGCTCTTGCCAATTTCTCAATTACCAAATTTTGATTATCCGTCGCGACGTACACGCTAGATTTTGGAATCTTAAATTTTGTGCCGTTCTTCAGTTGCTTGATGTCAACACCGTTCATAGACCAGGTAAAGCTATGATTTCTATATTTACCTGCAACACTATACGGCAATTCCTCACCAACCTTGAACCGGATCAGATAGTCATTTGCTTGATCTGTTTGATATCTAAATACTAACTCCTTAAGTTGAGCGCCTTGATTCAATGCAGTATCCACAGGCATCATTCCATTTGCTGAAGCCCTTAACCAACTATCGGGAAAAGCGATTGAAGGTAATGAAAAACCCTCATAGTTCGGCACAAAAAAGGAAAATGGTTCGTAGAAAGGATTTGACACTAAGTAAGACCTAAACGCCCAAGCAGCGCTAGAAAAATTTGATCCAATAACCAGATATTTTTCATCTTGTTGAGTTGTTAAATGGTAATAATTCTTACCATCAAACGAGACTGACTGTAAAAGCTGATCGTATTTATCTGAAGTAAATTCTTTAATATAGAACTTATCGTTAAATTTTGAGAATTCTCGATATACAGCATCTTTATAATGTACAGTATATCTACATTTGCAATTAGGTATCTGATTTATGTAATTAATAGCCTTTTCGGTGATAGAATTGATGGTCAACAAATCAGCTCGTAAATTGCTAGATACTGCAAGGTAGGCAATGCCACTTATTAAGGTAAGTAAATTTTTCACTTAATTATATACTTGAACAGTTTATTTGTCATTATCAATTATTCTGATGGGAAGCCCGATGTTTTGCATTCCGTGTTGGGAGTCGAATACTTTTCCATTTTGCATGGTGCATCAAGTTTGTTGTACAATGGACCTGTGTAAGCTTGTGCGCAATAGTTGGCTTGGCTTTTTATACGGGTCTTGGTTTTTATACCTGCTTCGTAGGCCTTTTTGCCTTGGAGAGGCACACATTTACCGCCTTCATAATGGATCGGTGTGGAAAACTCCTGATAAAAAGTGCTACCCCTCGCCTTACTCTTGGCTCTGTTCGGGCTGTGATGAACGCCCATTCATTTTGATTTACAACGGGTTGGCTGATTCCTCGCTCCCAGGCAATCGCACACAGGAGGCATTTAGTGCTTGATCAGAAAGCTGTTAGATCGCGAAAAAATTATGCCCCAGTGCTCTCTGCTCGATACCGAGTTCTCCCAACGATTCTTCGCCGACATCCTCTCCCTCGATCCCGGTTCCGACCGACGATACGATTGTCCGGGCATTTCCGACCTCCACTACTGTCAGCTTGGCGTCCTGCGTTGCCTCGACACTGCGACCACCGGCCAGCAATTCCTCCAGCATCACGCCGACCAGAATCACGCCGACATTGATCCCGGCCACTACCACCACGCCGCCAGCTTCGATCCGAAAACCAAAGACACCAAAGGCAACTCCCGCGCCATCGCCACAGGTCACTTCTTCCGCCTATCAACTCGTTCTGCTCTACAAGCATCGCTGGGACATCGGTAAAATCTTCCATCAGCTCAAAAGCAAAATGAATGAGCGCAAATCCTGGGCCAGTTCCCTAGCCGCCAAACAAAGCCACGCCATTTTTGAATGCCTCGCCCATAACCTCCTTCTGTTATTCGAAGAACGCCTCGTTCGGGAAGAAGCGATCCGTGATGAAGTTGAGGAGAAGAAGCAACGCGGTCGCACCTGCTCGAAAGCCCGAAAATCCGGCACGATGGAAAAGGTTGAAATGGCACGCAATTTCATGAACTCGGCAGTCACGAGAGCCACGCAGAGAACCCAGCGATTCATCCGCTGGGTGCGCGTGCGGATTCACCAACGGGTTCCCTGGAGCGAATCCGTAGCCCGCTTACGCGAACTCTGGACCCTGCAAACCTAAGAGTTTTCCACACCGATCCATCCTAAGGAAGCCTGCTCGATTCCAGCGCCATCATCGTCCAGTTCGACAGAATCGACGGACTCGCGATCATCCAATGGTAAACGTTTGCCATTTCGGACCTGCCTGGTGATTGGATTCTTGGATGCCGCAGTTGGCGCTTGGATGCAGCGTGAGAGCCGTCCAATCTCCCGCGCATGGACAGGATTTTAGACGAGTGCGGGACCGCATGTCGCTGAATCCGCGAGGTGCCTGATCCCCTCACCTTCTCTGAAAAACGACTAAGAATCATGACAATCGACACGCAAAATAATCCCGCAGACACGGAGGCGCTGGTGCGCGAGGCTTCGCACTGGATTCATCCGCTCCGCAGTGAAATCGGGCGCTATCTCATCGGCCAGAACGACCTCGTGGATCGTCTGCTGATTTCTCTGATGGTAAAAGGCCACATCCTGCTAGAAGGTGTACCCGGACTGGCGAAAACCCTCGCTTTGAAAACACTCGCCTCTCTAGTAAATGCGAAATTCAACCGCATCCAGTTCACTCCCGATATGCTGCCTGCGGATATCGTCGGCACGGAAATTTATGACCCACGCGAAGCTCGCTTCCGCGTGAAACACGGTCCGGTTTTTGCCAATTTCATTTTGGCGGATGAAATCAATCGGGCTCCTGCGAAAGTGCAGAGCGCATTGCTCGAAGCGATGCAGGAAAAGCAAGTGACCATTGGCGACCAAACGTTCGCTTTGCCATCCCCATTCTTCGTCCTTGCCACCCAGAACCCACTCGAACAAGAAGGCACCTATCCGCTGCCGGAAGCGCAGTTAGACCGCTTCATGATGAAAGTCATCATGGATTATCCGACGGAGGAAGAGGAGTTGCGCGTACTCGATCTAGCAGGGACAACGGAAGATATACCATCACCCCAGCCGATTGTGAGTTTGGAAGCCATCCAGCAGGCTCGCACCGTAGTGAACAATCTCTATCTGGATGAAAAGGTGAAGCGCTACATCGTGCGCCTCGTCCACGCCACCCGCCGGCCAGACGAATATGGCGTTCACATTAAGCCATTGATCCGTGTGGGTGCCTCACCGCGCGCCACCATCAACCTCGCCCTAACAAGCCGCGCCCACGCCTTCCTCAATGGCCGTGCCTACGTCACGCCGCACGATGTGAAAAGCGTAGCAATGGACGTGCTTCGTCACCGTGTCACCGTGACCTACGAAGCGGAGGCGGAAGGGCTGAACAGCGAGCAGATTGTTTCGCGAATTCTCGACGAACTGCCGGTGCCTTGAAGAAGTTGATGGTTGAGAGTGGATGGTTGATAGAACGAAAAGAACCCCCGCCCTGCCGCAGGATTCATTCATCTCTCTATCTTCCTCTTCACTTTTCACTATCCACCATCAACTCTCAACCATCAACCACTTCCAAATGATCCCCCACAAGCCCAGCACTCCGATCAGCGTGGCCGACGAGGCCCGCGCGTCGGAAATCCTCGGTCGCGTCCGGCGGATGGAGGTCCGAACGAATCGGCTTGTCGATGATTCCCTAGCAGGCCGCTACGCCAGCGTTTTCAAAGGCCGTGGCATGGACTTTGATCGAGTTAGAAATTACGTGCCCGGCGATGATGTTCGGACGATCGACTGGAACGTCACAGCACGCACGGGTGATCCCCATGTGAAGCTTTTCACCGAGGAACGGGAGCTGACGATTCTATTAATGATCGACGTGAGTGCATCGTCGGATTTCGGCTCGGTGCCGGATTCGAAACGCGAGCTCGCCGCGGAAGCTGCCGGGGTGTTAGCCGCCTCCGCGATTCGGAACAGGGACAAGGTCGGGCTGATTCTTTTCAGCGATGGAGTGGAGTTATACATTCCGCCCGGAAAAGGCCGGATGCACATCATGCGTATTATTCGCGAAACCCTTTATTTCCAGCCGGAACGCCCCGCAACAGACATCGCGCAGGCTTTGGATTTTGCCAATCAGGTGATCCATCGAAAATCAGTAATTTTCTTAGTTTCAGATTTTTGCCTCGGCGCACCCTTTGAAGAACGCTTGGCGAAGTTACGAAATAAACTTCAAGTAACGAATCGTCGCCACGATGTGATCGCGGTTTCCGTGACGGATCCCCGTGAGGAATCGCTGCCGGACATCGGCCGCATCCGCGTGCAGGATGCCGAGAGCGGCCATGTCGTGGAGCTCGACACCGGTAATAGAAAAGTGCGCGAGGCTTACGAACAGCAATCCCGCGCTCGTCGTGAGCTCACCTCCGCGCGGATTCGCTCGCTGGGAATAAACCTGTTAGAGTTCGTGAATGGTGAAAACTGGATGCCGGAGCTGATGGCATTTTTCAGATCCCGCCGTCAACGTTCGGGCTGAGATCCTATTTTTGAGTTATGATAGATTTTAGTTTTATGTTTCGATTTCGAAAATTGCGTTGCGCCCTCGCACACGCAGCATTGCTTTGTGCTCTAATAGTCGGAACGACTTTTCTATCAGCTCAGACTTCTGCAGCTCCCATTGCTGAGGACATTCGCGGGCCGCGTGGCTTGGTCGAAATTCCTGTGCCCGAAAAACCGCCGATCGCACTGTGGACCGGTATCGGGGCAGGCTTGTTAGTGGTGGCGGTCGCTTGGTTTTTGATGAGGAAATTCAAACGCGGTAAGCAACAGAAGAGTCCGCTTGCGATTGCGTTGGGATCCTTGAACGAACTTGCTGGCACCCGCGAATCATTGGCTGCCGAGGCCTTTGCCAATCGCGCGGCACAAACCGTGCGACAATACCTCTCTGAGCAATTCGGTCTCGCCGCGCCACGCCGGACGACCGAGGAATTCCTCCGTGATCTAGCAAAAAATGATCGCCTGCCCTTGGTAAGCGAGAGCGATCATCTGCGGGTGTTTTTGAAATCCTGTGACCTCGCGAAATTCGCCGGCTCGAACCTCAACATGAATCAACGTGACGAGCTTCTCCAAGCAGCACGCAGTTTCATCGAAGCGACTTCCAAACCGGTGTTAGAGCCGAAATCTGAGGGAGGTGCACCATGACCGAGAGCTTCCAATTCCTCCACCCCGAGCTGTTATTCCTACTACTTCTCCTACCGCTGCTAGCGATCTGGAAAGGCCGCTGGGGCAAACCCGTAGCGATCAAAATTCCCAGCACAGATGATGCATCCCGTATCGGGGCTCGTTCAAAATCGAAGATCGGTGGATTTCTCGCTTTCCTCGGCCTGCTAGGTCTTGCGCTTCTGATCATCGCTCTCGCAAGACTGCGGCATGGGAAGGGGTCTTCCGAAGTCGAGGCAAGCGGGATCGATATCATTCTTACGCTCGATGTTTCAGGCTCCATGGAGGCGCTTGATTTAGAACTGGCAGGAAGACCCGTGAGCCGCATTGAGGTGGTGAAAAACGTGATGGAGAAATTTGTGAGTCAACGACCTAACGATAAGTTAGGAATGGTCGCCTTTGCGGGCCGTCCCTACATGGTTAGCCCGATGACGATGGATCACGAGTGGCTGGCCAAACGACTCAGCGAGGTGAAACTCGGGCAAGTTGAGGATGGCACTGCGATTGGCTCTGCGATAGCCTCTTCCGTGGACCATTTGCGGGATTCTCAAGCGAAATCACGCATCATCATTATGCTAACGGATGGCGTGAATAATGCCGGTGCCGTGAATCCACTGACTGCGGCCGAAGCTGCGAAAGCTCTTGGAATCAAGGTCTATACCATCGGTGTTGGAAAAGAAGGAGATGCCTCGATCCCGGTAAAAGATGCATTCGGACGCACTCATTTGCAGACGATGAAAGTGGAGATTGACGAAAAAATGTTAGACGAGGTAGCTAAAGTCACTGGAGGGCAATCATTCCGGGCGCAGGATACTAACTCGCTGGAGAAAATTTATGAAGCCATCAATAAGCTGGAAACGACCAGTCGCAAACTGAAGAAATACCAACATTACGATGAGCTCTATCTCTACTTTCTCGTTCCCGGATTGTTGATCCTTTTGTTGGAACTCGTGCTCAGCCAAACCCGTTTCCGGCGTCTGCCCTAACTTCTAACGAATCATGGAAAATAGCTCCCTACAATTTGCCCAGCCGCTCTGGATTCTGGCGGGTGTCGTCGTATGTTCGGCCATCGTTGGACTTTTTATCCGCTTTGATCGCCGTCGTGAAACGGATCTCGCCAAGCTGGTCCACCCACGATTCCGGATGCGGCTAACCGAAGGATTTTCTCAAAAACTGCGCAATCTGAAACGCGGAATCTGGCTATTGGCGATTTTATTGATTTTCAACGCGATTGCTCGCCCGCAAAAAGGTTATGAGTGGCACGAGGTGAAGCGCAAAGGCATCGACATTCTTTTCGCGGTGGATACCTCACGCAGTATGCTAGCAGAAGATCTAACGCCGAATCGACTGGAGCGTGCAAAACTTGGAATCATTGACTTCGTCGGGCGGTTGGAGGGGGATCGCGTGGGGCTGATTCCCTTTGCCGGAAGTGCATTCGCGCTGTGTCCGCTGACTTTGGATTACGAGGCCTTTCGCGAATCCTTGAACGTGCTAGATACCGATTTGATTCCCCGGCAGGGCACAAATCTCGGCAGCGCGATCAAAGAGGCTGAGCGTTTATTCGATGAGAATGGAAACAACTTCCGTGTATTGGTGCTAATCACAGATGGCGAGGATTTGGAAGGTTCAGTGATCGATGCCGCAAAGGCGGCTGCTAAAAAAGGCATGTCGATTTATACCATCGGAGTCGGGAGTCCCGAGGGTGCGACGATTCCTATCAAACTACGCAACGGCAGGACGGATGTCGTGCGTGACGAAAATGGCAAGGTCGTAAAAACCGTGTTAGACGAAACGACTTTGAAAAAAATCGCGCAAGCGACGGAGGGACTTTATGTTCCTCTGGGACGTGGTGCCGAGGGCTTGAACACAATCTACCAAGAAAGGCTTCGCCTCGTTCCGAAGAGCGAATTAAATCAAAGAATGGAACGAGTGCCTTTGGAGCGCTTTGAGTGGCCATTGGGTGCTGCCATCGGTTTGTTGTTACTCGAGTTTTTCATCTCCGACCGACGTCGCAGCAAAAAGGCCAAGTCCCTACCCTCCGCGGCACGGAGAGCAAAAGTCGTAACCTCAGCACCGGCGGTGATTGCACTGGCAATGATTCTATCAAATTCTTCCCGCTGCGATGCGGCTGAACTTGCATCAGGATCTCAGGATACTCGGCAGATTTACAACCAAGGAACCAAAGCCTATACTGACGGTGATTTTCCGAAAGCCTCGGAGGCGTTGCGTGCTTCTTTGAAAACGCCGGATTTGTCTCTCCAACAACGTTCATATTATAATCTCGGGAACACACTTTATCGCACAGGCCAAGGCACTTTGGAGAAAGATCCCGAGGCAACGATCAAGACTTGGGAGGAATCAATCAAAGCCTATCAGGATGCGCTTTCACTCAATGCGAAGGACGAAGATGCGACTTATAACAAGGCCCTTGTTGAGAAGAAACTTGAAGAGTTGAAAAAGCAGCAAAAAAAGGACGATAAAAAGGACGATAAAAAGGACGATCAGAAGGATCAGAAGGATCAGAAGGATCAGAAGGATCAAAAGGATAATAAAGACTCCAAGGACGGCAAAGATTCAAAAGACGGTAAACAGCCGGGAGATGAGAAAAAGCCGGAAGAAGGAAAAGAGTCCAAAGATGATAAATCAAAGGAGGGAAAAGATGGGAAAGACGGCAAGGACCCGCAGGATTCCAAGGACATGAAGGATTCGAAAAACAGTAAAGACGCGCAGAAACCTGGGGAGAAGAAAGAAGGTGAACCCACGCCCGGAGATAAAAAAGATGGAGAGGGCCAGATGAGCAATGAACGACCCAAGAAAGATCAAATGACACCCGAAGAGGCCCGGCAGTTGCTAGAGGCACTTCGCAGCGATGAGCGAACAGTCATCCCGATTCCCCAACAGCAGCGCTCGCGCTACGTCACACCGGACAATTCAACCAAAGGAAAAACATGGTAACATCATTTCATCCAATGAAATGGATTGCAGCGCTTGGGCTGTTAGCATCGTCGGTAGTCGGTTTTGCCTTGGCCGCGGATGTGGATGCCCAGCTTGACCGCGATTCCGTGCAGGTCGGGAATGGGGCGCAGTTGACTCTTCGCATTTCCGGCGGGCGTGCTGGGCAACCCGAGATCCCCCAAGTGGAGAATCTAATCGTCCAACCCCAAGGGCAGAGCCAGCAAACTCAGTGGATCAACGGGGTAACCACGGTTTCCGTAACTTACAGTTATATTATAGGATCTAACACGCCAGGGGACTATCAGATTCCAGCGATTGAAATCATGGTGGATGGGAAAAAAAATTCCACCCAGCCGCTCAAGCTCAAGGTGCTGGCCGATGCCGCCTCGCAAGCGCCCCCGGGTATGCCAAATCCATCCGGGAACCCGTCCACGAAACAGGAAACGACGCCAAGTGAAGATCAATTCGGATTTCTAACGGTAGAGCCAGCCACCAGCGATCGGAAATATGTTTATGTCGGGGAAATCGCGCCAGTCCGCATCCGGGCTTGGATCCCGGCGGAGGCCCGTGCGCAGCTCCGCAGCGGTATCCAGCCGGAAGGAAAGGCCTTCACTCTCCATCATGTGAGTGATCAGCCGCAGCAGACTCAGGAGATGAAAGACGGCAAGCGCTACCTCGTCGTCACATGGTTTGGTGGTATTTCTGCGACCAAGGCCGGGACCTATCCGGCATCTCTCTCACTGCAAGCCAATGTCGCAGTGAAGGACGAGTCCGCACCTGCGCCACGTAGGTCGCGAGGTGGCCCATTCGACGATCCGTTTTTCGACAGTGTTTTTGATAGAATGAACACCCGCTACATCCAGAAGGATGTGACGCTTACCTCTCGGGATCAGGAAATCGAAGTGCGCCCGCTGCCTAGCGAAGGAAAGCCCGCTGGGTTCACGGGAGCCGTTGGGCAGTTCAAATTGAACGCGACTAACATTCCCGCCGAGTGGCAGACGGGCGATCCACAGCAGGTCACGGCAAGTGTTAGTGGGGCGGGAAACTTCGCGCTGGTGAAGGCACCGGCTTTGATGCCTGAGGAAAACTGGAAGACCTATCAGGCGAAGGATGAGTTCACACCCGGCGACCAAGCCTCATTTTCTGGAACCAAGATTTTTCAATTCAGTGCGGTGCCGCGCAAGGGCGACGCTCAAGACGTCGGACTGTCGTTCAGTTATTTTGATCCCACTGATGCACAATATAAGACTCTGGCCAGCGCTACGAAAAAAATTCAGGTGGCAGGTGCAGATCTGGTAGAAACGAAAAAGGAAACAACCCCTGAGCCACCGCAGGAAGCAAAGAAACCCGCAGACAATCTCATCGCGCAGAAATCGGCGGAAACAGCATCGGGCTCTTTTGTTCCGCTCGTATCGCAGCCAGCGTTTTATTCATGGCTCGGTCTTGCTAGTGGATTGATGATGTTAGGTCGTTTTTTGGCATTCTTCAAGCAACGTTTCAACGACCCGAAACGGCAAGCCCACGCCGCGCTGGAAAAGGCGACCCGCCATGCACTGCATACCGCGGGCGAGTGCCTAGCAGCTAAAGATGCGGCGGGCTTTTTCGCTGCCGCTCGACTTGCGATCCAACAGCGTTTGGGCTCGCTTTGGAATCAGCCCGCGCAGGCGATCACGCTAGCCGAAATTTCCGAACGAATTCCTGCGAATTCTCCCGTCACCAGTTTTTTCCGCGAGGCCGATCTCTATGAATACAGCCGCCATGCCACCGCCGAGGAAATGTTCCCACGTTGGCGGCAGATGCTCGATCAAGCCCTCACCTCACTCAATCCTCCCGCCCGCTGAGATGAAACGATCATTTTATAAAATGCTGTCTTGTTTGTTATTACTTTTCATCAGTGCGACGCACGTTTTCGCTGAGAAGTCTGCGAGCATTGATCAGGCGAACAAGCTGTTTCTATCAGGAGACTTCGCGGCTGCCGCAAGCGCCTATCAGCAAACAATCGACATCCATGGCCCGAGCTCCTCACTGCTTTACAATCTCGGGAACAGTCACTACCGGCTCGGCCAATATGGCCCTGCGATTCTAGCCTATGAACGCGCCAAACTGCTTCCCCCCCGTGATCCGGATTTGATCGCGAATTTGAATCTTGCCCGCAAGGCGGCGACGGTGTTCGACAAAAGCGCGTTAGATCCGCGTTTAGAGGCGGCGATTCATTGGCTAAGCCGCAATGAATGGTCGTGGTGGGTCGTCGGTGCGGCGTTGTGGATGGGCGGAATTTCGGTGGCTTGCGGAATAACGCAGATTTCACGTAACTTTATTAGATTCAGTCTCGTTTTCGCCAGCCTAACAATGATCGCCGGGTCCACTGCTTTATTTTTGCGGCGGGATGAGGACAAACGCGGCATCGTCTTATCCAAGGATGCGGCCGTCCATCTATCACCTTTTGAAAAAGCAGAAATCATCGGCACCCCCGGTGCTGGAAGGATGGTCCGCATGGGTGATAAAAACGGTGAATATTTTTACGTCAGTGTGCCCGGCACCGAGCTTCACGGCTGGATGGCGGAAAAGGATGTGGACATGATTGAGAAAAAGTAGAATGGCATCGTTGGCGGGGCTTTAAAGATGATGCTTGGAACCAGCGGGCGATTTCCGCAGGGTTTTTCCATGCGAACCAAAGCCGTTTCATTATTGCAGGAATTAACCCAAGCTCATTCCGTTTCCGGACATGAGGACGAGGTTAGAGCCATTTTCGTCGATGAGCTGCAAGAATGCGGTGAGCTCTCGACTGACAACAACGGATCGGTTTTCTGTGAGACCGAGGGCACCGGGCCGCGGATTATGGTGGCCGGGCACATGGATGAGGTTGGCTTCATGGTGCAGAACATCACGGTAGATGGCTTCATCCAATTCGTCGCGATCGGTGGCTGGTGGGAGCATAATCTGCTATCTCAAAGGGTGGAAATCCTCACCCGCAGCGGTGATAAATTCCTTGGTGTGATTTCCTCGCGGCCACCGCATTTTTTGCCCGAAGCACAACGACGCCAAGTGATGATGATCGACCAGATGTACATCGATATCGGCGCGGATTCACGGCGGGATGTCATCGAGGAATTTGGGATTTCGTTAGGTGATCCGATAGCTCCTTGCTCGGAATTCACTCCGATGGCGCGCGATGATTATTTCATGGCAAAGGCCTTCGACAATCGCGTGGGCATGGCCGGGGTGATTCAGGCCGGACAAATTCTATCACAATCGCAACATCCGAACTGCCTCATTCTCTGCGGCACGGTCCAAGAGGAAGTGGGTTTGCGTGGGGCGAAAACTGCGGCGAATTTGATAAAACCAGATATCGCAATCGTGTTAGAAGGACCACCGGCAGATGATATGCCGGGATTTCCTCGTTCTGAGTGCCAAGGCCGTCTCGGAGGTGGCGTGCAGATTCGGATGTTCGATCCCACAGCGATCACGAACCCGCGACTGGCGCGTCTAGCGATCGAGACGGCACAACAAGAAGGCATCCCTCATCAAGTCACCGTACGGCGCAGCGGCGGCACGGACGCAGGATCATTTCACCAAGCAAATCATGGCATCCCGAGCATCGTCCTCGGAGTCCCCTCACGTTACATCCATTCGCACAACGCGATCATTGATATTAACGACTATATTCATTTGATTTCGCTCACCGTCGCCCTAGTCCGGCGAATGAATCAGGAGACGGTGGAAGGGCTGGTGACGTATCTTTAGGGGATATCGTTTTGCACTGGCTCAAGCGGTGGAATTACGCTGTTCTCACTCAATGAGTGTTAGTAATTTCAAAGTCGGTTTTTTCACGGCCATCATCATAAGTCTTGCAGGTGAGTTTACCGCCAAAGCGCAACTTCCTTCGCTGGATGATCGGAAGTGGGTGGGTAATTTTGTAGTATTCGACAGTAGAAATTTCGAGTTCACCCTAACAAGCCAAGGCAAGGGGAAGATCTGTGCAAAAGGAAAAAAGGACGTTCCTATTGGCGATCGGTTAGCCGTTACTCTGGAATTTCTGGTTCAAGAAACGCAGCCGGATGGAAAAATCATCACTAAGGCGATCCGGCCCGATAGTTTGGAAAGCAGCCAACCAGCCTCTCTGAAGCCCAAGGACATCACCTTTCGCGGAAAAGTCATAGGTGATGCCGAATTTGAGGCATATATCACGGAAGACCGAGGTGCGATTTCGGTCGGAGGAAAACTACTCAACCCCGGAACGTTGACGAAAAATCCTCTACGTTTCGCCATTCGTGCGAATTTTCCCAATCCCTATGGCGACGCGAAAGGGAAAGCCGCCGAAAATGATAAGGCAGCCGCGAAGAAAATGGCAAAAACCATGCAAAAAGATCGCCTGCAAGTGAAGTGGATCGATGCAAAAAGCACCAAGGTGGACCTCATCAAACCCGTGGATGCCTCTAACAAGGAAATCAATGGGCCTGGAATCGCCGCATTCAGTGTAGAATTTAGCACCTATCAGGATAAAAAATATATTTTAATTGCCTCGGAAAACTCATCGATGGGCCTTTCCAACACAACCCCAAAACCGCTCTGTGAGGGGTTTGCGGTAACCTGGCTGGCAGACCCAGTGAAGGATCCTAGCGCAAAGTCCCGCCTCAGCGTGGATGTGAAGTAGCCAGCCGGATAAATTTGAGCTTGGCACTTTTTTGTTCGAGTGAACATCTTTTTGATTGCATTCTCTTGGAGGAGAGGCCAAACATCCCTCAACACAAAACACCGTCATGGCCGCAAAACAATCCTCCGAAGAATCCGCAACTGAAAAGCTCAACGAAGCCCGCAAACGCAATCTGGATCTCGCGATCTCACACATCCAGAAGGAGTTTGGTGAATCCGCCATCATGCGCCTCGGCGATGATCGCTGCGTCGATGTCGATGTCATCCCGACTGGAAATCTCCTGATCGATCGCGCCCTCGGCGTCGGTGGCTTCCCTTGTGGTCGGATCGTTGAGGTGTACGGCCCGGAGTCCTCCGGTAAAACAACATTGACGCTCACCGTCATCGCCCAAGCTCAAAAACGCGGGGGACTCGCAGCCTTCATTGACGTTGAGCACGCCCTCGACCCGCAATATGCCCGCAAGCTCGGCGTCAACATGGACGATCTACTCGTTTCCCAACCATCCTCCGGCGAAGAAGCCCTGCAAATTTGTGAAGCGCTCGTCCGCTCGAACGCGATCGCCGTCATCGTCCTGGATTCCGTGGCTGCCCTCGTCACCAAGCAAGAATTGGATGGCGAAATCGGCGACTCTACCGTCGGCGCCCAAGCCCGTCTGATGAGCGCCGCCATGCGGAAACTCACCGCACTGATTTCCAAAGCACAGACCTGCTGTATTTTCACCAACCAAATCCGGGAGAAAATCGGCGTGATGTTCGGCAACCCTGAAACTACCCCTGGTGGCCGTGCGCTAAAATTCTTCTCGTCCGTCCGTGTCGATATCCGCCGCATCGGAGCCATCAAATCCACCGATGGCACCGTAACAGGCAACCGCACCAAGGTGAAGATCGTGAAAAATAAAGTCGCAGCACCCTTCACCGAGGCCGAATTCGATATCATGTATAACGAAGGAATTTCATCCACGGGTTCGCTGCTCGATCTGGCACTTGAAATGGAAATCGTCCAAAAACGCGGTTCGTGGTTCAGCTATAACGGCACTCAACTCGCCCAAGGCCGTGATGCCGCGAAGGAGCTTCTCAAAGGCGATCCCGTCCTCTATGGCGAAATTGAGGAAAAAGTAAAAGAAGGTCTCGCTGCGAAAAAGAAAAAGTAGACGCACGGTCCCGAAGTGCCGCTGGCGGGTCATTCCCAAGACCACCGTCATCGGCGCTTCACAATATGCCCTCCTCCTGCTCCCAAAGGCTGTCATCCACCCGATAGTCTAGCTGGTAATGAGATGGCCGGTAATTCTTTTTCTGAACTTGGTGCTTTCGACGGCTTGGCGGTTTAAGGTTTTTTATGGGTGTGAGCTTCGTTCCCGATGGCCCCCAAGGCAGAACTCTCGGGTTCAGAACCTGGAGGAATATCCCACCGTGGATGAAGATTTGTGGAAATACTCATGACAAGGAAGTGTCTGGCGCGTCTCGCACCAGACCGTTGCAGACCAACGCCGTCTTCAATCGAGTTGTAGAAGTTGATTCCCCGTTCGATATCGGAAGCCGCTTCCGCGAGAACGAGAACCTTCTATTTTATCGGCTCATCAACCGGACTTGGAGTTCATCGACCGTGAGCCAAGCAGCATTGCTGGATTCGATAATTTTGGAG
>JANYEC010000053.1 GCA_025363295.1 Akkermansiaceae bacterium | reverse complement strand
ATCGAAGGTCATTGACTCAAAACCGAGTGGAGTGCACATCGCAATCCCGATAATGCATCAATCCTCATTTTTAAAAATAATCGTTTGAACACACTCTATGAACGTTCTTAGAAAAACGGATTTTTGGGACAGGCTCTAGATTAAGCCACACTGTAGCTGCTGGGATCGTGCCTTGCTAACAAGGCTGCGAGCAATCGAATCACCACGACACGTTTTGTCGCGGGTATGATGGAGAGTCGGTTCTGTGAACCACCCCCGACTCAATCTCAACCCATTTCAAGAAGCCCTCGCCGCCGCGAACCGGCATTTCGCGGAGATCCGGAAAAAGTATCCGACCTTGCGAGCCTACCTCGTGCTTTCGTTGCGGGGCGGTCAGACAAAGCTGGACAACGAACTGGTCGATTCAATCCGCGAGTTCCCCTCTTTATTGCGGGATAACACGGCCAAAACCAAAACGCTTGAACTCATCAAAAAGCTGAAACCGAAGGAGTCAACCAAGCCGGAACAAATCCAATTGAAAGCCGAGCTCAAGGACTTAGCGAAGGATCTCGAATTCGACGGGAGTGTCCAAGTCGAACTCCGCTTTCATGATCTGGACTACGACTTGGTCTGGAAATTGCAGTCCGACGAACTGGTGGATCAAGCGCTGACGCCTCTGACCAGAGCCTCGATCAACATTGTCCTGGGGACGCTTTCTACTTTTGAAAAGAGCGACCTCGAACCATGAGCAACCCGTGAGCGCGGCAGAAATGAAACCCGCTTATCCAGGACAACTTTTGTCCGGCGTCATCGGATAGCTTGAGCCAATCGAACCTGAGTTCGCCCAATAGTCCCATCATGAACCAACTGCCCACATCACTCCGCAAACAGATTCCCGATGCTGTCCTTCGCAAGCTCGACGATATGGACGAAGCCGCACAACTGGGTTTCGTCGAGGAATTTTCCCGCAACAAGAAATCGTCGCTGCTCGCCTTTCTGTTGGTGGGCGGCGGCCTCCATTATGCCTATCTGGGCCGAGTCTGGCTCACACTGTTTTTCATCTGCACGATGGGAGGCTTTGGCATCTGGTGGATAATCGACCTTTTCCGCGTGTTCGGCATGGTCCGTGAGCGCAATCGCTCAGTTGCCATCCGGGTGCTGCGGGACATTCAGGTCCTGCGGTGAACTTTCACCCGTTGATTGCATGCCAACTCCAAACCAAGAAACCTCTAACATCCGATGCCAAAGATCCATTTCATCCAAGCAGTAAAGTCGATGCTCCGTGACGGGAGGGAGTGGACGGCTGCGGAAATGGCCACACGCATCGAGTGCAACGAGCGGACCGTCCGGCGCTGCGTGGATCATCTACGCGATCTGGAAAATTGGCCCATTGAGAGCGGCAAGGCCGGGTTTGTCCTGCGCGAGCCGTCGTGTGCGGAAACCCGGATCACCTCGCCGCAGGAGGTGGCCGCGCTGGCAATGGCGCACGAGGCATTGCGAAAACTCGGTTCGTCGGAACTGGCCTCCCGCATCCGCGGTGAATTGATGAGCATTTGCCGCCACTCGCAGGATCTGGGAAATGTGCGTTGGCAGGATCTCGGCGCGGCGGTGAACGAACGCACGGCATCCGGCGAAGCGGTGGTGAACCATGAGATTTTCGGCGAACTCACGTTGGCGATTCTCCAGCGCCAGCCTGCGGAAATTCAATACCGCAGGTTGGAGGAAGATGAGGGGTTTTCCGTTCGGGTTTTCCCACACCAATGGATTCGCAGGGATCAGTGCTGGTATCTCGTCGCATCAGATCTCGAACGCAGCGGTCAGCGGCTCTACGCGTTGCCCCGGATATTCGATGTGGATGTCCTGCCACGACAGAAGGATTTCCATGAGCCGGAGTGCGATGAACGGCACGAGCATGCCTTCGGCGTTTGGGTACCATGGGGCAAAAACGCTCCGCTGATTGATGTCTGCGTTGAGCTGACAGGCTACTGGGCGCGCATCGCCCGGGAGCGCTGTTGGCATCCCAGCCAGCGTCTTGAAGATCTCGCGCCGGATCAGGTGCGTGTGCATTTTCGTGTCAATGAACTGGTGGAATTAAAAAGCTGGACCCTCAAGTTCGGTGGCGCGGCCAAGGTGATTGCGCCCGATGATCTGCGGGAGCTGGTGTTGGAGGAGCTGGATGAAATGCGCCGGAATTATGATTCATGACCGCCAACAGGAAAGCTCGCTCGAACTCGCCTGATGGGAAGACCTCCCGAAGTGAAGGCACGAAAAAATACATGCCCGCATTCGTGGATTTGAAAATCGCCAAGCGATATGTAAAGTTCCCGGAATCGATCGACATCAGCCGGGCCAAAGGCATCTCTGAAAACGCGGCTCGCATTCTAGCAGACTGCTCGCTTCCCTTGCCGCTCGATGGACTCGAATTTCTATCCGAGGCAATCGCCCGTGCATTGTCCCGCCATCGGGCACCCATCTCATTCGGCGGACTGGAGAAACTGCCGGAAAAGACGGCGCGGATTCTCAGCCGTCATGACGGGAAGATTCTATTCAACGGATTAAAAGAACTTTCAGCGACAACAGCGCAGGCACTCTCGACCCATCACGGCACTCTCGCATTTCGCGGGCTACCCCGGCTCTCTGGTGATACCGCACGCGCCATCTCTGGAAATCACGGAGCTCTTCTCTTCAACGGTATCAGAAGCCTCTCAGAAGCTGCGGCGAAAGGCCTCTCACGCCATCGGGGACTTCTCCAGTTAAATGGAATCCAGCGGCTTTCAGGTCCAGCGGCCCGGGCATTATCACATCACTTTTGGGCACTTCATCTGAACGGACTGCGGGAACTTCCAATCGAAGTGGCAACGGGTTTGGCCAGCCATCGGGGGAGACTCTGCTTGGCAGGTGTCACGCACCTAACGGCACGCTGCGCACGTGCTTTACGCCCCCAAAGAGGAACTCTTCAATTTCCGGGCTTGAAGCGAATACCCTTCTGCATTGCCACGATTCTCGCAGAACATCGCGGCCACCTTGAAATCGAAATTCACTCCGGACTCCCGGAAAAATCCCTGCTGGCCCTGATCCTTCACCGGCCTGCAATCTGCTTCGACAACTTGGCAACAATCACACCCGCCATCGCGAAGGCATTGGCGAGTCGCCGGCTCAATCACCTCTGTGAAGGTCTTGAAGGCAATCTCGAGGAGGCGAGTCAAGCCATCGCCGACGACGATCCTCGTCTGTGCCTCGACGGACTGACCCACCTGTCCGCCGAATGTGCCCGCGAGCTGGCGAAACATCCGGGACCGCTCTCGCTGAAGGGACTCATAGAAATCGATGCGAATACGGCGCAGGTTTTTTCGGAGCGGAAAGATCCAGTCTCTTTCGGCAATGCAGTTCGAAATCTGGATGCCCGGGACTTATCAAGCGGTGGATAAACAACACGGAATCCCATGAGCAAGATCGCCATTCTCGCCGACATTCATGCCAATCTTCCCGCGTTCGAGGCGGTCCTCCGCGACGTGGAACATTGTGGTGCCGAGCGGATCGTATTTCTCGGCGATATTGTCGGCTACGGTGCCTCGCCGGTTGAATGCATCGACCTGGTTAGGAAACATGGAGGAGATTGCGTAATGGGAAATCACGATTTCGCCATCAAGCGCGTGCGCCTGCGGGGGCGTCTGGGGATGTACGTCGGTTGGGAGAAAAGCCTATACTTCGCCGGCCTCGTTCACGCAGCCGAAGCGCTTGATTTTGAAAGGGCGTCATGGCTTGAGCGGTTGCCCTACACTCTGAGAATTCCCGATGCCATCGCCGCCCATGCCAATCTTCATGAACCGGAAAGTTTCGATTCCATCACCGATGCCGTCAGCGCCGCCCCCACTCTCAGAAAGCTGATGGGCGAATCCTCCAAAACAGGTTTCTTCGGCCACACCCACGTCCAACAGGTGTTTTCCGGTTCTAGCAACGATACCCAGTGGCTAGACAACATGCGTTTTCACATTCCCGAAAAAGTCCCCTGCGCAGTGATGGTCGGTTCCATCGGCCAGCCCCTGCACGAAACCGATCTCCGCGGCGCCTGGGTCCTGTGGGATCCTGCGGAGCGTGTCGTTGAACTTCGTAAAACCAAATACAACCGCCTCCGAGCGGCCATGGAAATCATATCAGCCGGACTTCCACTTGAATCAGCTTATCGCTTGCTTCCTTGAATAGTGGCCGATGTCGTACAATTCCGAACGAATGATTTAGATTCCCGGCTTCGCGGGGTCGAGATTGCCTGAGCCTTGAGGATTCCACCGATGACGTGGTGAGCGCAGGCGTCATGCCATTCAGGATTCGGTGTCTGCCGCGAAAAACTTTTCGAGGACACTCATGAATTTTGACCTGCCATGGGCATAAGACGCCACGTTCCAGTGCCGTGGGTCGGCGGGATGAGAGGTGAATTCAAAAGCGAATTCAGGCATGTCCTTTGCTAGAAAACATCCATTTGAATCCCAAGCATACTTTGAAACATAAACCACTAGGTCCGGTCGCAGTGCGCGAATCATAGCCGCCGTGATTTCACGGCTCTTCGCGTGATCGATCGCCTCACCACAGTCACGAATCGAACCACCAGACGCCGAAGCGGGTCGGAAGAAGGCATTGGTAAACGCAACATGTGAAATTGGACGTTCTTCGTATGTTAGCCCTTGCTCACAAAGGCATCGATTGATTTCCCGATACATCTCTTGGCCTGACTCACTCCATGGGCACTCCAGCAATCCACGGCAATCGATGTGTTGGAGCTCCTCGCGGTTTAGAGAATCTTTTGTCAGCGAATACCAGTGCTCAGCATCTAGATGAATCGTTGATTCTTCAGGGAAGTAGAAGCTCTCGCCGATCAAGAGCAATTTCCCGTGGGAGGGAGACAAATAGTTTCCGCCAACATACGGCAGCATTGCTGGAATCGCTTGAAAATGGGGGTCTGTAGAAGCTCGGAATCAAACGTGGATGATGATGGATTTGCCATAGGACTTATAGCTAGTTTCTATCCAAACCTGTTTTATGAGCAAGATCGAATATATGAGGTGAATGAAGTTCCCCGGATTTGGGCGACGGTTTCCTCATCGGTGCGGTGGGCGCGCTGCGTGGTCTTCTGGCACTCGATGGATTCGACGATGGCGGCGAATTTTTGTTGGAGGGCAAGCGGGGGAGGAACGACTGCCATTTGATCGAGTTCGAAGACGTCATCCAGACGATGGTCAAAAATGAAATCCAGTGACTCGCCGTTCAGCACCGGAAGGCTGTTTCTTAATTTCGTGAGACTCATGGCTGGTTGGCGAGAGAGCTTGGTTCGCGCCCGGTGACGAATTGATAGATCCACACCTTGGCGAGTGTCGATCTGGCTATACTAAAAGGATCTTGAATTCGACGGGAGGGTCCAAGTCGAACTCCGCTTTCACGATCTGGACTACGACTTGATCTGGAAATTGCAATCCGACGATCTGGTGGATCGCGAACACACGCCCCAGACCAAAGCTTCCATCAACATCGTTCTCGGCACGATTTCTGTATTTAAGGCGAACACGTCCCATGAGCACTACTGACCGCTTTACAGATAGGCGCATAGTAACTTGCTACGTGACTCTTTCCCGGGGCCGAAAAATGATAGCAATCAAGCATCAATGAGCGATGCCCATCAGAATCCAACCAATAGGAGGTGACGTTGGGCGTTCGTTCAATCAACTCCATATTTCCAAGAGATTTCAAGCGATCTCCCAAGTTCATGGTAATGACTATAGTCGGCTTGAGCAATGCCACTTCCTCCGTGATGAAATTTCGAGCCACCGTCGTCGCGGCATCATGGGAAGCTTTGATCATTTCCCAGTCCGAAACCCATTGATCCTTTTCGTTGCTAAGCTTCGAAATATTCATGAATGCGAAGCTAATTCCCGCTTCGGACCCGAATGATTTACCAATTTCACTTGCCCAAGGAATAGTCTCCCAATCCGGCATTCCGTTGAGAAGACCCCATGCTATATGCAACTTACGGGAATGGAATGCGTCAAAATTCAAATGCCTATTCCCGATTTTCGCTTCTCGATACGCGTGAAACAAGACATCAAGGTAGTTACATCCTTCAATTCCACGAGCTTCGCGTCCCACAAAGAGGATCCGTATCGACTGCCGGAAGTAATAGGGGTAAAAACCATCAAACACCATATTCTCAGACTGTGCACTCACAAGCGTATCCGGCAAATTTGCGCAACACTCTCGCCAATCGTGGAATAATGCTTCGAGCTGGTCCAGAACTGGCAGTTCTTCAATTGGATATAGTTCTCTGGTGATCATAGCTGTTATAGTATATTTATTATGAGGCGAGTTTTTACCATCAATAACGTTGATTCGCCTTTTAGTTATGGCGGCACGTAATTGCTAAAAAGGCTATGTAATCAAGCTTGTATTTCACCTTTCGGGTCATCTGCATTAATACCAAGACAAACAAGAATCTTCGTTCTATCCCGGAAGAGTCGTGAAATATCTTCAACTACCCGGCCTACCAGTTTCTCCCCAGATTTCCCCCTAACTGAGCTATAAACATATTTAAAGTTTTTCCCAAACTTCAGAATCATTTTCCGATGTGGATCTGGTGGGTTTAGCCAGAGGTCCTCGTTTCGGAGTTTTTCGGCCAGGTGCTGGACGTCCGATTTATCGGTGGATTCGATCGAAAGTCGATATTGATCGCCCTGAATTTGAATCCCGATTAAAAGAATTTCGCCGAATCTGATTTTAATGCTCATGAGACCAATACTCCTGGTCAATGCCACTTCAGTCGACTTCTTCAGCCTATCAAGATTCGGCAACTTAATATCCGTGAGGCTTCGATCGCAAATAGCGGCCAGACAAGAATATCGAATTTTCTGAGCAACATCGAAGAGCCTGATGCCTCGAAGAATTTCCGCATCTTCCTTTTTGAAGGAAAAATGATCATCTGTGTGGAAATTCGAGGCCAGAGATTTAATCCGGATGAGAGTGGACAGTAACATGGCGTAGTCTGTGAGCAGTGATTCCAGATAGACATCGCACGGGACGACCTCGACTATCCATTCATGGATTTCCTCATAACTTATCACACGAACGTCTGGAAAATCTCTCTTGAATTCATCAGATGGCTCCACAAGACTAAGCAAAATGAACTTGGCCTCCAGCTTCTTTCTACGAGCTTTTTCCTTATAATCCTCGATTTGGCCTCTATTCGGAACACTCTTTACCTTATTCTCGATGACGTAGTTCATGCCGTCCGCAGTGACCAATAGGTCAAAGTTGAATTTCTCACGTTCTACCTTACTTACCCGGGCCAAGTCTTCACGCTCGAAGAATTTTTTGGCGAATGCCGGATTGTTCTCCAGCAGCCAACCGATCATGTTACTATGGAACAGTTCCTTAGATGATAGCGAAAGTGTGCATAAGAGTGACTTTTTGAATTCATCTGCCGCGATCTGATTGAGCCTTGGGTGTTGATCGGTGTCCATATATGTTATAATAGTTGAGAATACTGTTATTTGATTGGTTATTTTAGGGGTGTGACTTGATCGAATTTATACGAAGGGTTCGTATCGGCTAATCCATGACCCAACCGGCATTTAGCAATTCGTCTATATCCGCGAACTCGGATACTTGCTCGCTTTCTTTGTCAGTAAGAGAGAGTTTGCCGCACAACAGGTCTTGGATTGTCACGAAGGCATAACAGTCATGGTTTTTGAAATGCAGCTTGCCGTCATGAGGACTGATCTGCATTTCAGTGATGGAAACCCGGGTTTGTTGCTGAAGTCCTTCTGACTAAGTGTTAGTTTGCTGTTTCATGGTTTGACTCGGTTTATTCTTAATTAGCAGATGAAAATTTTGGCTCCGAACACTCAACGAACCGATGGCCATGTTGCCCGTTGTCCCAGTCCGCTGTTGCACTTGTTTGGTTTTTAATTTCTGATGCTAATTTTTCGGATGGCTTTGATCATGCTGCTGTTGCTCAGCCCATATAGCTCCTTGATCGCCAGTAGCATTGCCAGCCACAAGACTGACCCTTCCGAATTGGATTGGAGTTGCAGTCCAGAAGGAATGACTGCTTTTTGATGGAGTTCGAAGGCATCATCAAGACGGTGGTCATAATTGAACTTTTGCAACCCCTTTAGAATCTCCAGGAGACCCGGCAACTTGCAGTCCTTCTGCGCCTTGCTTTCACCTAGGATGCCGTAGATTTCGTAGACGTGATCAAAAATGAAATCGAGTGACTCGCCGTTCAACGCCGGAAGGCTGGTTCTTAATTTTGTGAGGCTCATGGCTGGTTGGTAAGGGAGCTTGGTTGCCGTCCGGTGAAGAATTGATAGAGCCTAACCATCGCGAAGGTGTCCAGCTCGCAATATGAAATGAGCTGGTCTTCGATTTCGACTTTCCTCTCGGGTGGTGTGGCGGGGGCGATTGCTTCCATGAAGGCCGAGACAGCCATGCCGCCGTCCTGGACACCATCAAGCTGGCTGTAGGACAATTCCGGGATGGCGGCGGGGAGCACGGCTTTGATGCTCCAGCTTCCATGTTGGCTGGGATGATAGTAGCGGTTTCTAGCGATGGGAAGCAGGTCAACCACCCTTTCAATGATGGACTCCAGGGCTGGGGCGAATTCAGGGAAGCGGGCTGCCAGTTCGCTCATCACCCGGCACTCGAAGCCGGCGTTGTAAGCGAAGACCGGGCCTTGTTCGCCGCAGAGATCCACCAATGATTGTGCGCAGGCACGGGAAGGATCGTCGCCGGAGAGGTCGAGAAAGCCGTGGTGTTGGAGATCGCCGCTTTCTGCGAGAATGTGCAGGCTGAACTGGAAGGGAAGCTGTTGATAGGGACGCGTGCCTTTCCAGATGGGCACGGCAAACATGGCGGTTTCGAAATCGAGGAAATAGACGGGAAAGCCGTGGGGAGCGAGATCCGCGGCGGCTCCCGCGGCATCGAAATAGGTTTCGTCGGTGACCGAGCATTGTTTGACACGGTTTTGGATTGCGCCAAGGAACTCATCCGGAACGTCTCTCAGGTCCTCGTGACCTGCCACCACGATCCTTTCGCGTCTGCTAGGGTGCAGACGCGGCAGGGAGGAGAGCGGATACTTGGGAGACACTTTGTCCCGGTTGCAGTATTCTGCGAAGCCGCAGGCGAAGGGACTGTTGCAGTGCGGACCGGTTGCAGCTTCCGGTTCCTCCGTTAGTGCTGCGACGGCTTGGGCACCGTTGATCCATTCCTTTACCTCGTCCCTGCGGGAGTTGGCTTCCTCGGTGAGGTCGTTTTCTTTGAGAAGGCCCTGGTAATCGCCATTGCCTGGATAGACGAACGAGCTGTCGATGTGCGCCAGTGAAATGGACGACAACCGGACGCCGGCGGTGGCTGCGATGTGGGCCTGCACCGCGATGTCATCTCGTTGGTAATCCTTTACGCTGGTCGAGGATTTCACCTCGATCATTTTCCAGGCAACCACGCCCTCTTGCGGATCGGGCAGCATGACGTCCGCGTAGGCCAATGCACCGCCAGCAGCCATGCCGGCCTCGAATACGGGAACCTTGCCAATTTCCAACAGCGCCGTGCTCCGGGCAAGGGCTTGCTCATGGCCAAGGCCGTTGATGTCGATGAACTCCCCCTTGCCTTCCGCGTCGTAGATGGTCCTTGCCATGTCACCGACCTGATTGCCGATCTGGAACACCATTTCGGAGGCCGAGTCATCACGCAGTTCGGACTTGTGGATTTCCAACCACAAACGCTTCGGGCACTGGCGATAGGCGATGATCTTGGATTTGGAGAGGTTGCGCATGAGGATGAGGATAAGGCGGGTCCGTGACAGAACGCGTCGCGGTCAGACCAAACGGCGAATTATTGCATCAGGTTTCTTTGTATTGGCTCAGACTGGATTCGAGGGCCGCGATGATTTCCTTCCGCAGGGCAACCGGTTTCAGCACGGTAATCGCCGGGCCTTGGGACAGCAGCCAGAAATGAAGCTGCCAAGTTTCCTGGACGGTGGCGGTGAGCATTTGGACGCCTGACCGCGTGGTGATTTTTTGATCCTTGGAAATCGGAGTTTCTTCCAACAGGCGGGCGAGGTCATCGGAAACCCGCGCCTTGAGGACCATCGTGCCGCCGCTGCCGAACTGTGCGCCGCCGCCGGCGAGAAAAGAGTCGAGGGAAAAACCTTCGGGACGCAGTGCCGCCTCGTCGAGGACCTGGGCGGAAGCGATCCGGTGGATGGCGTAAAGGTGCGGTTGCTCGTACTCGAAAGCAGTGGCTACCAGATAGGACCGCGCACCCTGTTGGATCAGCGAGAGTGGATGGAGAGTCTGTTCCTTGGCGGCACCCGATCCGGCGCTGAGGTAAACGACTTGTAATTGGCGTTGCCGGAGCAGGGCTTCCTGAATCGCGGGCAACACTCCCGGGGCCATGGTCGGCGGGATGAGCGGCAGGCCCGGCGGCACGTAGCGGACGAGATCCGCCCAGCGTGCGTGCGGGATTTTCGGCAAGGCGGCGAGTTTTTCCCGTGCGAGCGAAAACTTGCCTTCCAGCGCGGAGAGGAACGCGGGAGGCATGATCTGACGGAGCACATCCTCCATCAGCCCGAGCGACACGGCTTCGGATAGATCCATGCCGTGGATGTCGAAGCGGGCGTTTTCCTTCCAGTGCCATCCGTAGGGAATCGACACTTCGTTGCGGCGAATCGGAAAGATGCGGGACAGCTCTTCCATGTCGCGCTCGATGGTGCGCTTGGTCACGTTGTGGCCGGCGGCCTCCAACCGGTCACGGAGATCCCGCGAGGTTCTTCCGGGTGGTCGGGGAGGAAGATGATTCCGCAGCAGTTCCCACTGGCGGGCGAGGGTGGTTTCGTGGTCGGAGCCTGGCATGGATGGATGAAATTGAAATTACTGGAAACCGATCCGCCGAGTGCGGTTGGCTTTGAGATCAGATTCGGCGATCACCGCCAGCAACAGGCTGTGGGCATCGCGGAACGGTTGAAACCGATGTTGCCTCGCAATGGCGGCGAAATCTCCGGGGGCGGAAACGTCCATGGTGGCGGCCAACTCCAAATCCGCTGAGGTCGGCTGCGGGAGATCGAGATTCCGACAGTAGGAAACAAGCAGGCGGCTGGCTTGATCCGGGAGGAGAAAGCCGAAGTGCAGTTTGATGTCGAATCGCCGCATGCTCGCGGGATCAAGCTGATCAATCAGATTGGTGGAGGCAATGAGGATGCCGGGAAATGATTCAATCTGGGTGAGCATTTCGTTAATCTGGGTGACTTCCCAGGAATGCCGGGCCTGCGTGCGATCCCGCAGAAACGAGTCCACCTCGTCGATGAGGAGCACGGCACCGTCTTGCTTGGCTCGCTCGAACGTGCGGGCGATCTTCTGCTCCGTCATCCCCACGTAGGGGTTCAAAAGATCGGAGGCTTTTTGGAGCTGGAGCGGTTGCCCGATTTCGTTGGCGAGCCAGTGGCCGAACGAGGTTTTGCCGGTTCCGGGAGGGCCATAGAGGCAGAGGCGGGCATTTGGGTTTTTCCGAAGGTTGGCGGCGATTTGCGGGAGATCGGCGGAGGTGTTGAGGTGGCCGATGTCATAGAGTCCCGGCTGGACCACTTGGATAGTCTCACGGGCAGGATCGGGATGACCCTGCGCCTTCAGGATTCCGCCGATGACATGGGTGAGTGCGGCGTCCCGACTGCCTTTCGGGATTTCCCGCCTGATGGCATGGATGACATTCCGCGCGCGAGTCACCACGGCGGGTGCCAAATGTTCGATTCCGGCGAGATGTTCGATCAGTTCGGGAGAAACCAGCTTTCCAGCCTTTTCCCTGAGGATTCGGCCACGCTGGGCTTTCGGTGGAATGGGAACCTCCAGGATGAAATCAAATCGCCGTGAAAAAGCCGGATCCAGCGTCTCGATCGAATTCGAAATCCAGAACACCGGCTGGCGGTTCTTTTCCAGCATCTGGTTGAACCAACCCTTGTGGGAATTCGCCATTCCCCTGTCCCGGGGAGAAGGCGAAAGAATGTCTTCCGCCTCGTCGAAAACCAGCAACACGCGGGGATCCTGAAAATAGGTCTGCGCGAGATTGAGAACGGACAACCGTCCAGGGGCGCGCAGCGGATCGCCATCGCTGTCCGCAGTATCCAGTTCAAACACAGGGACGTCCAATACCTGGCCGAGAACCCTCACCAGTTGGGACTTTCCGGTGCCCGGGGGACCATGGATCAGCACGTTGACCCCGGATTTCCGCTTGGCCTGAACCGTTCGCAGGTAAGGCAGCAGAAGGCCCAGGCTCATTTGGAGGTGCGGGAAGTCGGCAATACCGAGCTCCGGCGGTGCAGGGGTCACCACGCCGAATAATTTCAGCAATTTACTTGGATCGTAGGCCTCCCGGAACAGGTGGATCGCCAATTCTTCTGAGTGGAATTGCAGCGTGCCGAATTTGGCTGGATGTTGGCTGCATTTCAACAGGCCGCACTTGAGCAATCGACCACGGGAAGCCAGAGCCTTGGCAACCGCGTTGGAGGGAAGATCGAGGACACGGGCGAAAAACCTTGGAGCGTCCTTCGCGATGATTTTCCGGAGCAGACGTCCGGTGTCCGCGAGCGGGGCCTCGGTTTCCATGCAGGCGAAGAATTCGAGAACACGTTGCTCGGTCGCATTGAGTTTGAGCGTGGCCGCCAAGCGGGTGAAGTTGGCTCTTGCTAGAGCGGGTAAAAAAGCAGGACTGGCCTGCTCCAGCGAAAACTGGAGATCATACAGCAGGCGTGGCATTTCACGAAGCATTGCCTCGCCCGGCCTCAGGGGCAGTCCCAGAAACTCCGCGATGTCGGAATCCGCATAGGTTGAGCCATTGAGAAATTCGGAACGGCCCAAACCGGGAGAGAAGGCCCGGAGGACCCAAAGTGCGATAAGTCGGTCGAAGCGGGAGCGAAATCGGTGAGTTGTCATATGGTGTGGTGGTTGCTGTCCACACCATGACAGTCGCGCGCGACAGGATACGTCGCGGCAAATCGTTCGGCATTGAATTTTCCATTCCGGCTGCTCGCCGCTGAAGAGAATCTGGAATGAACTATCAAGACTTCATTCCGCTCACGAAGCCTTATCTAAAGGATCAGCCTCCGGTGCGCGGGCGCTTTTTCTTCGGATCCGGAGTGACGTCTTTCATGCCTTGTTGTCCTGCTTTGCGTTCACGTTGGATTTCCGCTTGGCGGTCGGCGGCGCGCTGGACCCAAGATTTTTTGCCAGTGATGACACGGGCTTTGAGCTCGGGTTCAGGGATTTTGTTCATCAACCACGTCTGACCGATGGAGAAAATGTTTTGAGTCGTCCAATACAGTGCGAGGGCAGAAGCATAGTTATAACAGAAAAAGAAAAACATGAAGGGCATGAACTTGATCATGTTCTGTTGCATCTTGTCGCCGGTCTTCGGCGTCATCTGAATTTGAAGGAAACTGGTGATCGCCATCACCACTGGAAGGATATTGATAGGCACGCCTGCCACATGAGCAAAAGTATCAGGTTGGGAGAGGTCATGAATCCACAAGAACCCATGGCCGCGTAGCTCGACTGCGTAGCGGAGCATACTAAAGAAACCGTAGAAGATTGGAATTTGGATGAACATCGGGAGGCAGCCACCCAGTGGATTGATTCCAAAGGTCTTGTAGAGTCCCATCATCTCCGTGTTGAGCTTGTTAGGATCGTCTGCATATTTTTCCTTCAGCTTGGCCATTTCTGGCTGGAGCTTACTCATCCGCTTCATCGTGCGGGTGGACTTGGCATGAAGCGGCCAGATACAAACGCGAACAGTGAGTGTTAGGAAAATAATGGCTAGACCCCATGACCAGTTCTTGGTGAGACCATCGAGAACATTGTGATAGGTATTAAGCACCCAGTTGAGCGGACGAGAAACCCACCAAAACCAACCGTAGTCGATGACGTCGCCCCAGCCATTGCCCCAAACCTTATCCATCTTCTGGAGCATGTTATTATGCTTAGGACCGATGAAAATGAGGTAGGAAAGCGTCTTGGCTTCGTGCGGGTTGAGGCTGGCCACAGGTAGCTGTAAGCCTGCACGGACAGAGGTCACCGCAGTTGATAGATCAGGAATGGTGACGGGTGTCGGCTTGGCCCACATGTTTGTGGAAGCACTTTCCTTCGGTCGGAGAACCGTAGCGAAAAATTGATTGGTCACCCCTGCATATTCGATCTTCTCCTCACTTGGGTTGGTCTGGCGGAGTTGATCCGCTCCCCACATTCCGCCTTTGAAACTCGCTGCGCCTTTGAAGTGGGTGCTGCCGTTATTTCGCCAAAAGAAGCCAGTATATTGCCCCCCCTCCACCTTATTGTTAGGTGCTGCTTCACCGATGAAAATGCTCCATTGATTGAGATTGATCGCGTTCGCCGCCGCGTTTTCGAGCTGGAGATCGAAGCTGAGCAGATAGGGCGCACCGACTTCAGGGCCTTCGTTGAGGCTGAAGGTTTTTTTGGCGATTAGGCCGGAAGACAGTTTAGCGATGAACACCGCCTTTTTATTCGGCACGGATTCGTCAGGTTTATAAGCATAGGAAATGTTTTCGAGATTTTCTCCTGCACCTGCGATGGCCCCAATCGGGCCGGAGCCGTATCGGTTCGCGCGGACATGATCGGTTTTACTGCCGACTTCAAATTCGGTTTTAAATTCCGCGAACTTCACCCCCCCGCCGATAGACGTTAGAGTGAAGGCCATCTTATCATTTTCGAGAACGACGAGCTCCTCTTCGGTAGGCGGGGGTGGGGGCTCCACGGTGAGATCCGCCGTAGTGACGGCAGCCGGGTCTTTAAGGGGAGCGGTGGATTTTTGAAGGGCTTCCTCGCGGGCACGGAGCTCTGCCTGTGCCTGCTGGTTTTTGTTCATGTAATAGAAATTCGCGGCTAGCAGTGAGCCGCAAATAGTGAGGATGACCCAAGTTTTTTTATCGTACATGGAGATGTGTGGGAAAGTATTAGCGGTGGGAAGTTTCGTGGTGGCAGGCGCAGGAATGTTTTTCCCTTACCGCATCTTGGAGCGGCGGGATCGGGTCATAACCGTTGCCACCCCATGGATGACAGCGGAAAATCCGGCAAATTCCTAACCATGAGCCGTGAAGCGGGCCATGGGTCTCCACGGCTTGCAAAAAGTAGTGGGAACAAGTCGGGGAAAACCGGCATCCGGCGGTGGGGCCTGCCGCAAATTTGAGCATCGGACTCAGAACCCGTTGGTAAAATCGGATTAGAATACGGATCAGAAAAGTAATGAATCGCGGGATCACGATTTTTCGGCGGGGCGGGGCAACAGTCCGAGCCGTCTGGCTTGCCTCAACCAATCGGCCTCCAGTTCGGCAAATGTTGCTAGTGAGGCAGAAGGGCGGGCAATGGTTACCAAGTAGCGGCGAATTTCGATGAAATTAGGCGCGTGATCGCGGACTAACGAGCGGAACCGGCGCCGCAGCAAGACTCGATCGTGCGCTTTTCCGCTACGCTTGGTGGTGATGAAGCCGGTGCGGATCGTTTCCAGCGCAGGATCGTGCAGTGTGCTTAAAATGACAAACCGGCCAGCTTTCGCCTGACCGGTGTTTTTCACCCGTGCGAAATCCGCACGGTGCGTCATACTTAATGTCCTCGGAAGTCGCATGTTTGGGATGCGGGTAGCTCCCGTAGCGATCCCAGATAGCAGCGGCTCAGTTGCCGTGCTGCGTCGTGTGACGGCTGTATTGGATTTCCACGCCCTTAGGAACAAGGCGCTTGCGACCTTTTTGGCGGCGACGGCGAATGATATCGCGGCCGGATTTGGTGGCCATGCGTGCCCGGAAGCCGAATTGGTTTTTCCGGGTGCGTTTGGATGGCTGATAAGTACGTTTGCTCATGGCGTGGCCTCAATAAATGTTCTTTGTCCGAATCCGGTAAGCGGCTCGGGGCGCGAACTCTAGGAGCCGGAAGCAGGTTGTCAACCCACCAGTGCCACGAAAATGAGATAATTTGTAAATTTTCCCGGCCCATTGGCTTTAAATGGATTTATGTGAAGTGATTTTCGCGACGAGTGCCCCGCCATGCAGAAATTTCGCGTGATCAGGCACCCCGGCTAATAAGCAAAGCCGATTGCAAAATGGAGGGTACCGACTGGCTCGCTAAGATCCCGGGTCAAATTATACCCATATTCCAGCCGCACCGGCCCGATGGGCAGGTTCAGGCGCAGGCCGAGACCCACCGCCACTTCGATATCGGCTGAGGTGAGTTCGTCATAGTTCCCGGCAAGTGCTCCCGCATCCACAAATGCAACGGCCGCGACTGACCCTGTGAGATTTCGGGCGACTTCTACATTTGCATTCCACATTGCATCGCCGCCAGTGGGGTAACCGTGAGTCTGCGGTCCGAGCTCGCGTTCTGGAAAACTCCGAACGCTACGGGCACCCCCGTTAAAAAGACGCAAGTCGATGGGCATATCCTTAGCATCACCCGATGGAATGATCACTCCCCACTCTCCGCCGATTCCTAACTGATAATTCTTGCCGAGCTTATGATACCAGCCGCCAGTGAGTCCGGCTTGAAGATAGGAAGTGGATAGATTTCCAATTGCTGCGCCGATTTCTAGCGGAAATTCTGCATGCCAGCCGCGGGTCGGAAGAACCGGACTATCGCGATAATCGATGCTCTGGGTAAACCGAATTTTCGGGTGTGTGTAAACGGTTTCACCGAGCTCTGCACTAGGCAAACCCTGACTGCTGAGGTTCACCAACGATGCACCTGCGAGGAGATTGAGCGAGTAGTGGTCGCCAACATTCCAAGTGAGTCTGCCGTCAATGCCGGTTTCAAAAGTGCTGTATCCCTCGCGGCCATAGATCAAAGCATAAATGCGTGCGGTGGCAGAAACGCGCATTGCGCCAAGTAGAATGACACCGGCGTGCGGATGCTGAATCCGCTTTAGTTAGTCGTTGCGCCAGAAAGAATGACACCCGGATGAAAACACTATCTGGGATCATGAGTCATCAAAGCAAAGAAGAATATCTGGAGA